>CALDFB010000247.1 GCA_937942365.1 uncultured Marinicella sp.
CCCAAATACTGGTCAACAAAACCACAACAATAAATTTTTTTAAGTTAAAAATTGATTGCATCGTTATTAACTCATAAAAGTTTTAATGTCATTTTGAATAAATCCAGAACACTTGTTTATTCGTTCAGCTCTGTAACGTGTATAAGTTCGCCTGATGGACCCCATAAATAAATCACTTTCCCCCAAGGTTCTGACTTAATAGGTTCATACCTTATCTCGAACTTTTTCAATCCAGATACCACATCCAAAGCATCATTTATGTCATGAACTATAAGTTGAATCATCAGGTTTTTTGCGAATTCCTCATTATAATATCTTTGCAGAAAAAACGAACACCCACCATTTTCACAAATACACAATTGGTCAGATGAATCTTCCACCAAAAAACCCAAAGCCCGATAAAAAGACTTAGATATTTCATAATCTTTACAAGGCACAAAAACTCTTATATCATCCACCTTCATCTTATACTCCAAATTCATTCAAATATTTTTAGCATTAACTTTTAAACGCCAACTTAGAGTTTTATCTGCTTTGTAGGGTGAAATAGCCAAAGATTTTTGCCCTATCATCAGTGGTACTTGTTGACTGACTTTCTCTAAAGTTATTTTCTGATTGTTAACTGGCAATCCATAGAAAGTAGGCCCATTGAGTGAAGCAAAGGCTTCAAATTGGTCTAAAGCACCTTCTTCTTCAAACACCTGCAGATAGTTTTCCAATGCATGAGGTGCACTGAATATACCGGCACAACCACAAGCACTTTCTTTATCACCTATGGCATGTGGGGCTGTATCTGTACCCAAGAAAAATTTTCCAGAACCAGAAGTAGCGGCTTTTCTGAGCGCTAATCGATGCTGTTCTCGCTTGGCCACAGGTAAACAGTATAAATGTGGTTTAATCCCCCCAACCAACATATCGTTTCGATTGATTTGTAAATGATGGACGGTGATGGTAGCAGCCATGTGATTCGATTGTGACTCTACAAAATCAGCCGCATCTTGAGTGGTTATGTGTTCAAAAACCACTTTCAATTCAGGCATATCTTTCAACAGCGGTTCCATAATTTGCTCAATAAACACCGCTTCTCGATCAAAAATATCTATTTCATGACTGACCACTTCGCCATGAACCAATAAGGGCATACCTATTTTTTGCATGGCTTCTAAAACAGGGTATATTTTTTTGATGTCACTGACACCTGCAGCTGAATTCGTGGTGGCATTAGCCGGATATAATTTAGCTGCAGTAAACACACCTTCTTTGTGGCCGTTAACCAACTCTTGAACATCAATGGTATCAGTTAAGTAAGCGGTCATTAATGGTTGGAACCTTGAATAATCTTGGGTGGCTTTTAAAATGCGGTCACGATAGGCAGCAGCCATAGCAACTGTGGTCACAGGTGTGGCTAAGTTGGGCATAATAATGGCACGACCAAACTGTCGGGCCGTATAGCCAGCGATTTGCTTTAACATTTCACCATCACGCAGGTGGACATGCCAGTCATCTGGTTTTGTAATGGTTATTGATTTGGCGTCCATAATTATTAACCCATATTAAACTCAACAGATTATACTGGCTGGAGTGAATAAGGGGGCTAATGGCATCCAAAAAAAACCACTTAAATTAATTTAATTCATTTGAAAGATTAAACCATCAATCTAATCTATTTTATCAGGAGATAAAATGACATGAAAAAAAGAAAAATTGCGGCATTACAACTAGGCAGTGAACCCTTAGGTACAGCAGCTACCTTAGAAAAAATTCAGTCATACCAAACACAAATTAAAGCGACAGGTTGTGATCTTTTGGTTTTACCAGAAGCATTATTGGGTGGTTACCCCAAAGGCGCTGATTTTGGTACCCGTGTAGGTTACCGAACCGAAAAAGGCAGAGACGATTTTTTACATTACTGGGAACAGGCAATTGATATAGATGGGCCGGAAGTATCAGCTTTATCTGAATTAGCGATAAGCTGCAAAACCTGTATTGTGATAGGTGTGATTGAGCGCAAAGGCTCTAGCTTATACTGTACCGCTTTATTTATCTCTGCAGATGGAGATTTAGCTGCCTTACACCGAAAACTGATGCCAACTGCCAGTGAACGTTTGATTTGGGCTCAAGGAGATGGCTCAACCATACCTGTGGTTGAAACTCATGCCGGCAGAGTTGGCGCCGCAATCTGTTGGGAAAATTACATGCCTTTACTGAGAACTGCCATGTATGCCAAAGGCATGGAGATATGGTGTGCTCCGACCGTTGATGACCGTGAAATTTGGCAATCAAGCATGAAACACATCGCCTATGAAGGCCGTAATTTCCTTGTCAGTGCATGCCAATATTTGCCAGGCCCTACCAATAAAAAAGCCAAAGAAATTAACTGGCCAATTAATCAACCATTTATTCGTGGTGGCAGTGTCATCATTTCCCCGATGGGAGAAGTCTTGGCTGGCCCCATATTTGATAAAGAAGGTTTGATCTCAGCTGAAATTGACTTAGATGAAATAGTCAGAGCACGTTATGATTTTGACCCTGTTGGTCACTATTCACGCCCTGATATTTTCAAATTAGAGGTAGATGAAACCGAAAGATCACCTTGCATATCAAATAAAAATGAGGAGTTTCCAAAACAATAATTGACTCCAGAGAAACAGTTGCACGATTTATTTTTAAGTCATTCAAACGAGTTTATCAAACACTGAATGACTTTATCTGGAAGCAAACGTCTTTTTGAAACTCAACCAATTTTGATTGCGAATTAACTTTTCTTTTTCAAAGGTGAACTTTACTTTTTTAGCAAATTTCTTTTGACTGTACATATAAAGCTTATCATTTTTGATAACAAAAGCTTTGGGGTTAGATTCTATTAGTTGGTTATCAGCTAAAGCGTGGGTGCAGTATCCGCCATACTGAGGAGCAAACTTTTCAGGATTCGCTAAAAATTTATTTTTATTTTCTTCTGACGAGAAATACCAAGTTACTTCTTTATAGTCACAAGCAAATTCTTTACGGCCTTTAACTGCTTTATGCTGATCGAAATAGGCTACAGTGTCAAACCCATTGATCGCAACGCCAGCTTTGTTGATTGAGATCAAAGGCTTCTTTTCCATGGGTGTGTGGTTTTGTGCCACTACAGCAATTGGTAACAAAGTTAACAACAGCCAAAATTTGATTTTATTCATCAATCTACCTTTTTAGTTTCTGGAAAGTAGATTTTAAAAAATCTTTGTCACAGCCTCGTCTTTAAATTATAACTTTTCTATAACTTAAATGACATTCTTGGTTGCTTTAAACAAGCTTCGTATAAATCAGTTCATTTTTTGGATGCTTAAAATAAACTTAGATTTATAAACGTTCACTTCATAATGGAACCCAATTAAACTGATCAATTACGCGCTTGGATTCCAGCCCTCGCCTACCGGCTCGGCTGGAACGACGTAGTTTGATGACTTTATTAATAATAACAAACACTCCAATGCACCACAGGTTACTTTAAATGATCGGATACATGCTGACATCTGCTTGATTTAATCTTGATGATTGATTAAGCCCATCACCTCAAATACAACTTAAGACATTTATTTTGAGTAAAAAACATCATACATGGTGGTATGCTTTTCTTTATTTAATAAGAAATCATCATCCTCTGGATAGTATTTAGCCACTTCAGGCTCTTTGCCAGCAAATTTCTTGATTGATTCCATAGAATCCCAAATGGTGACCAAAAGAAAATGAGATGTTTTGACCTCATCTCTGCGTTGAAAATACAAATTGATTAAACCACTGACTGATGAATAATCCGGAGCAGCTCTCTCGATCATAAACTGTTCATAATCACCCGCTTTCTCGAACGGCACTTCTCCGTGCCATGTCCTCATGATAGACATTGATAAATACCTCTTTTAAAACAATGAAAATTAATAATCTTGACGCTAAATTGCTCAGCATCAATTTAAGTTCATCATGCACAATTATTTAATGCTTTGCAATTTTACCTTACAGCACAGGTCTATTCTTTATAAGAGACCTCTGCAAAAGTCTGGTTCTTTGGAAAAAAGCCAAAAGTAGGGCCCTTAAGGCAATTGAAAAGCTAAAGTTCAAGGCAGGAAACGCTATTAATAGCTGGTTATTGATTAGTTTTCTAACGCAGTTGTTAGATTTTCAAACTTGCCTTAAGGGCCCTTCTGTTGGTTTTACATGATTCATGACTTATGCAGAGGTCTCTATAACTCAAAACTTAACTCTTGATCTATGACGATAAAAGACAAACATCACTACCAACAAAAGCTCAAAGAAATTCAGGCCAGAAATTTGAATATAAAAGAAAGATCAATTGCATTTTTATTATCATCTTTCTGTTGGTTTTTTTTGTTTCTATTGGCAGAGAGAATACAATATGTTTGGGTACCTTATGTTGTTTCAATACAATCTTTTTCACACCTGATCGGTGGATATGTAACTTATTTTTTTGCCGGACTATTTTTTTTGGTGTGGTTTTATTTAATATACCGTACATTTCAATGGGCGCTTAAATTTCTGCTAAGAAGCCTCAGTGGGGTCAAAGAAAAATAGTCATTCCCAGTAACTCAGTTTATACCAGCTCACTGACCTCTAATTCACAACTTTGGTTTTCAGTTGCAATATAAACTGTTTTGTCACTGACAGTCATTGACCAATCCATGTTACGTTTCGTCATCTTTCCCAACTCTTGAATTCCTTGCCAATCTAGTTGGTAAAACCTCACATTTTTGAATGTTTGAAACTGACGTTTACCCTGCTCCCACCAAGTATTTGATTTGCTGTTAAAACTGTACACTTTGACTTCCAAAGCCTGACGGCTGGATTTTTTGACTCTATCAGCAGATGGCTCACCGATGTCAATCCAAAGCTTAATTTGATCATCCAAAGTCTTGACCCAAATATCAGGTTCTTCAACAACTGAAAGGCCTTTGGTCAAACTCAGGCTCTCTCTGGCATTTAAAGCATAGGCCACAATTCTTGCCATCATCCTTTCCACTTTTTCCGAAGGGTGTAAGGCGATGGTTAAATTAAGTGAATCGTAATAACCTCTGTTTAAGTCAGAAATATCAAGATGCAATTTATATATGGTTGGTTTGAGAGCCACGTAAAAAGTTCAATATGACATATTCACTGATTTTAACCTTTGATATCCAATGAACATGTCACGATTTCGATGAACATGAAGAGAGCACAAAATTTATACCAAAGCACTGAAGGTGAATTTCATTATTAAAAACCAAGTTAAATAAAAAGTCTTATTCTAACAGTTTTGTATATTAACAACCATTTAGTTTGTATTGACTTCAAAAATCAGAGTTATTAAACTCACCAAGTCACATCTATTAAACCTTGGCTGTCAAAATCCTGCCATTGATCATGAATCCATGTATCAGGTTCAAGTGCCTCCAAATCCAAATCACTGATACGTATTTGTAACTGATCATTTATTTTTCTGACGTGGAAATTTATTATGGCTTGATTATCATGATTTAAACCAATTCCTATTAACACAGGAAAATCATCTAACCCGACTGTTTCTAATGATTCAAAATCATACTCAAAGGACCTTTTATTCGCAGTAAAAATCACTACAGGTACATCAAAGGAGTTTTTAAAAATAACATCACCACAAGAACTCGACAAACCCCCATCTGTAATCTCCCAGTTGCCTATACTTGGATTTGTTAAGAATTCGCGAGCCTCTTCATTACAGTATTGTGAATTACCCCCATGAAAAAGCACACCTTGCTGGACAGGCTGCAAACTGAAATTGGATAATATTTCATCATAATTGGCAGTCGGCAGAGTGACGCCCTCAAACATCCTTTCCATGGTCATGACATTCGTGATGTCCCAACTTTCAGTATCCGGGTTGGCTGCTGTTGCATTCAAAAACATGAAACTCATGTCAGTGACTTCACTGGTGTCCCAATTACTGGTATCCGGATTGGCTAAAACTGCACCAAAAAACATTCGATTCATATCTGTTACCTGACTGGTATCAAAGCCACTCACATCGGGATCAGCAACCAATGTCGCACCAAACATACCGCTCATATCCGTAACTTGACTGGTGTTCCAACCACTGGTATCAGGGTTGGCAACAAGGGCTCCAAAGAACATAAAACGCATATCCACCACTTGACCGGTATCCCAACCACTGGTGTCAGGTTCAGCCACATCAGCACCGTTAAACATAGCGCTCATATCAGTCACGTTCGCTGTGTTCCATCCACTGGTATCTGGATTGGCAGATTCTGCACCTACAAACATTAAACTCATATCTGTCACTTGACCGGTGTTCCAACCACTGGTGTCTGGATTGGCAATCAACGCACTGTGAAACATACCTTTCATATCTGTGACTTGAGAGGTATTCCAACCACTGGTATCTGGATTGGCCGCTCGGGCTGCAAAAAACATATACCGCATATTGGCCACCTGTTCTGTATTCCAGCCACTGGTATCGGGATCTGCCAAACTTGCCCCTGAAAACATCAAAGCCGTACTGGTAACTTGAGATAAATCAGGCACATCTGTGGCAGTAACTACCAGGTTAATAGCACCTGCAAAAGCTCTGTCCATAGAATCCCAAACACCTGTGCCCCAGTTATTCAGTTCAGTGATTTCAGCCTCTTCACCAAATTCGTTGAAGCGAAACCGTGGAAAACCATTACCTTCATCAGTGGTATCCCTGATGAGGATGATATTCCTTCCAGCACCGCCCATACTGTAGTCGCAGGTATAAGCTGTTGTTTGATTGATGGCCTCAAAAATACCGTCATTATCACAATCGACATCGTACTTATATCCTTTACCATAAGCAGGGATGGTAAAACTTTCATTATCAGTTGAAATCCGAGTGTCAATGGTAAACACAAAATCATCTGGGCCGGCCATCGAAGGTGAAACCACAAACATCAACAAAATAACCAGTAACAATTCTTGATAACTTACACTTATATTTAACTTATTTTTACTCATAAAATTAATCCTAAAACTGCAACCAATTGATCTCGGTTAAATCTGAACTGTTGAAGTTCTGCCATTGATGTTCGATCCATGTATCAGGTTCAAAAGCCTCCTGATCTAAATCACTGATGCGAATTTGTAGTTGATCGTCCATTTTTCTGATGTGGAATTTAATGATGGCTTGATCATTTTGGTCCAAACCAACTCCTATTAACGCCGGATAACTGTCTAATTCAACTGTTTCTAACTGTTCGAAGTCATACTCAAACCACATTACTTTGGCCACAAAGTTTTCTACAGGGACATCAAAAGAATTTTTATATATCACATCACATTCCGGTAAGGGGCCGCCATCTGTGATGATCCAACCAAAATCATTGATTAAAATATCTCGCGCTGTTGTATCACAATACATTGAGTTACCACCATCGAACTCCACACCCATCTGCACGGCTTGAGTACTAAAACCTGCTAACATGGCCTCATAACTGGCTGTAGGTAAAGTCACATTCGCAAACATACCTTGCATGTTTGTCACCGCCGTAATATCCCAACCACTGGTATCTGGGTTTGCAGTCGTATTTGCAAACATAAAGCTCATCTCTGTAACAGAGGATGTATTCCAACCACTGACATCAGGATTAGCCAAAACAGCTCCGCTGAACATACTGGTCATATTCGTCACATTAGATGTGTCCCACCCGCTGGTATCTGGGTTGGCCGCTTCAGCACTTCTGAACATGTTAAGCATATCTGTGGCACTTGAAGTATCCCAATCTCTGGTATCTGGATCAGCCAATACAGCACCTAAAAACATGCTTCTGAAAGTGGAAATTTGAGAGAAATCAGGCACATCAATGGCGCTGACCCTCAAGTTCTCAGCATTCCAAAAAGCAGACATCATAGTCGCCCACTGAATGTTTCCCCATTGCACGATGTCTAAAATTTTTTTAACATCAGAGACACCACCATATGAAAACTGAGGGAAACCAGTACCATCACCCACATTATCCTCAATGCGAATGGTATAAATACCTGGATTGACGTATGAGCATGTGTAGCTACTTGTGAGCGCCATGGCTGTATTGGTTTGTGGGTTGGCCACATCACAATCAACATTGTAATTTAAGCCCGCACCTAAAGCCCTGATTTCAAATTGAGTATTTAAGCTGGTACTTGATCCAATGATCCTTGTATCAACTTGGATGACTAAGTCATCACTTGAGATTGTACATAATGGATTCTGACCTCCATCAACTATACTCCACTGAAAATTGTTAATTAAGGTATTTCGTGGTCCAATGATACAGTATGTGGAATCACCACCATGAAAGTTAACACCTGACTGAACGACTTGCTTGCTGAAATTCATCAACATGGCATCGTAACTGTCAGTGGGTAAAGTCACACCCGTGAACATATCACTCATATCCGTAACTGCTGTGATGTCCCAATTACTGGTATCTGGGTTGGCTGATTGCGCAGCTGCAAACATCACCTGCATATTGGTTACATTGGCTGTATTCCAACCACTTGTATCCGGGTTGGCCATAACATTGGCTTGAAACATCCAACTCATGTCAGTTACATTACCCGTATCCCAACCACTGGTATCTGGATTAGCTATGCCCCCAAGAACCTCCATACTGAACATATGAGCCATATCCCTGACATTTCCAGTATTCCAAGCACTGGTGTTTGGGTTAGCTGATATGGCTGCTCTGAACATGTTCCTCATATTGGTTACATTGGAAGTATCCCAGGCACTGGTGTTCGGGTTAGCCAAACGAGCTAAGTAGAACATTGATCTCATATCCAGAACCTGAGACAAATCAGGTACATCTGAAGCGGTAACGACCATATTCTGTGCGTTGAAAAATGCCCCATTCATAGAGTCCCAAATACCGGAGCCCCAGTTATTCAATTCAATGACTTCAGCTTCTTCACCAAACTCGCTGAACCTAATTCTGGGGAAACCACTGCCATCACCTGAACTGTCTCTGATAACAATGGTTTTTTCACCACCACCGCTTACGCTGTAGTCACAAGTATATGCTGTTGATTGGTCCTGTGCTTCGAATACACCATCATCATCGCAATCAACATCGTACTTATAACCCACTCCATAAGTGGGGATGGTGAAAGTCTCATCACCAGAGGTAAAGCGAGTATCAATGGTAAACACAAAATCGGCAGGCCCTGCTAATATTGGTTGAGCCAAGACCATTAATAGGGCTGATAAAATACTTTTTCTTAATCTTTTAATCTTTGTCAAAACACACTCCTAAATTCATGGGCGAATTATAGGTTTTGACCTGAATTTAACTCTGAAAAAGTATTTAGTTTTTTCTGATTTTTTACTGAAACGGGCTCTAAAAACCAGTAATTATTGGGTTTCTATGGTTTTTTAAGCGACTATTTCTTAAGAAAACCCTAACGGCAACCTCAACACATTACAGTAACCTACGTTGTCTATTATTTATGCTTTCTTCATGCACAACATTCGACTGTTGTTTCAGATATTTTGTTTAATAACAAATGAACTACTTGATGGTTCAATACTTATAAAGTTCAGAAAGGGTACCCACAAGGGGTACGCCCTACTTGGTTATACCGAATTTTGTTAATTACAGTACGCTAAAAGTATAAATCTGACATATGTGGAGATGATAGGCCAAACGAACTGTTGTAGGGTGTACCCCTTGTGGGTACCCGTTTTCGTTTTAAAAACTTACAGTTCAAACTCAAAGGACTCCTTGGGTATTACTATGAATAAATCAGGGCTTTCTTAAGAAAATCATTTTATTTTTTAAATTTTCCATTACCCCCTATCTATTTAAGTTTGATCAATCATGGTTGTCATCAGTTGCTGCATTTCTAATGTCCAACGTTGGTTGTACTTAAGTTTGGCTTTGTTAAGCTCGAGCAGGGCCTCTGCGGTTCGACCTACTTGATTGTAAGCTTGTGCCAAAATCCAATGGTACGGGTATGCATTGTTATCATTGACTGCTATGTTATTCAGTAGATCAATACTTATATCTGGCGCTGATGACAAATGTTGTTCAGCCAATAATATGTCTATTTTCGATAAATCCGAACCTCCATCTTGTTCGTTAAGGATGTTCTTCTGCCTGAGCAAATAAGCTATGGCCTCATCGGCCCCAGCAGTTTGGGCTAAATATTCAGTTTTTAAAGGCGTGTAATAACTTTGTGCCAATGCCTTGTTATCCATTTCATCAAGCAATTGAATCAACCTTTGGGCTTCAAGAAACTGTTCAGATTTCAAAGCCAGCCTCAATTGCATGATACGAACGCCATTGAGAAGCACAGCTGAATTGCCCAGCTCTTTAATCAACCCACTCATTTGATCGATATGTATTTTTGCTTTATCTAGTTGACCCAATTCTAATGAAATAACTGCTGCCCATTGTGTTGCACGCATTTGTAAATAAGGTGCTCCAATTTCTGTGGCACCATCACTTTCTAGCTGATTGATTATAAGCGCTTCATCAAATAATCCTTGGGCAATTTTTAACTCTACCAGTGAGTCATAAGCAGTAATTATTGATCTTTGATTATCTTGAACTTTGGCAATTTGCAGCTCTTGATCATAGGCTTTAATGGCAAGATCATGTTGGCCATTGACCAAGTAATAATGGCCTAATAATCCATATGCAATGCCTTGTCTTTGTAGGTCATTGAGCTGTCCAAAAAGTTGTATGCTGTCAATAAAATAAGGTTCTGATAAACTCGCTTGTTGCTGGTTCTTATAGATTCGACCAATATTCACCTTGGTTACTGCTGCATGCGATGGGTAGATATTGGGGTCCATCACTTCATCTAATTTGATTAACTCTTGCAGTGCCTGATCATAATTACCGACCAAAGAGTCCGCAATCGCTTTGTTCATGTATATGAGATAATACTTTGGTTCAAGTGGGTATTTTTTGACCAGATTGTTATAGAGTAACAGTCCTTTTTTATGTTCTCCTCTGCGCAGTTCGAGCGAGGCTAATTCCACTTCAACCTCCAAAGTCATGTTTTGATTCAGCTTGAATGATTTGAGTGTTTCTAATTCTGCCTTACTTTCATCAAAATCCCCTTTTGTACTGAAGGATTTGGCCAATTCAAGACGCGCTAAATGAAAATCACTGCGTTCATTTAAAACAATATTAAAATAATCGATCGCTTTAGAATGGTTACCTTGTTGTGCTTCTGCTAAACCACGCATATAACTTTCAATCAAATAGACGTTTGGAGGCAGAGAAGACTTCAGCACACCACTCAATGGTTCTTGCGTATTTTCAAGGTTGACCCATTCTGCCGTTTGTATCAGCACATCGCTTAATCTATCCGATGAAAAAACCTGCTTTAAAGTGCCAGTCTGTCCCTTGATCATTTCAACTGTTAAAACAAACTGGTTATCTTGTTGAATTAAATTTGTGGTTACTAAATTTAAATCAGGATTTAATTGCCAAAGCTTTTGAGCAGTTTGATGTTTTTCTTCAACAGTTGAATACCTATCTAAATTGACAACATCGCTGTTATTTGAAAATTTAAGTATACGATTCAGCAACATCGCTGTTGCTGAAGAGAATTGCTCAGGTTTATCTGTATCATCATTAGAGAAGATAATTAAACGATTAGATTCTTTAGTAGGCTCTTGGGTATACTTCTGCCAGTAAATAAGTGCAACAGAGATTACCAAAATCAAAGGGAGAATAGTCCACCACTTATTCATTTTCGATGTCTTTTTATGCTGGCTCTGTTCAGTTGGTATGATACTTTGATTCAGTTGAAAACCCTTGCTGCGAATGGTTTTGATCACTTCCCCATCAGGTTTGATTTCTTTATAGGATTGACGTATGTGTTGTATCACTTGAAAGACTGCATTTTCAGTGACAATGCGATCCCAAACATTTTCCATCAACTCATCATAGTTAATTAATTTATTGGGATGCTCTATGAAATAATTAAGTACACGTGTCCCCAAACCACTTAACATGACTGAATTGCCTTGGTACCTTAATTCACCTAAAGTACT
>CALDFB010000248.1 GCA_937942365.1 uncultured Marinicella sp.
TTTCTGACTAAATGATCTTGAGGCACTAAATCCTCAAGGCTAACAAACTCATAACTAGACTGGATAGGAGACTGGTCTTTTAACATACATCTATTATAAAAAATCCCCACTCAAAAGTGGGGACTTTGTCAGCAGTCTGAATCAAGATACTTGATGTTCTGATTGTGGCCTTTGGTTTTGTTATCAGACTTATAATAGGCTCCATTGTCTCATCTATAATCTTAACTCAATGGTTAATTTGGATGGTTATGCTCTGTGCATCCTTGGTTGCGTTAAGCAAAAGGAGAAGTGATTTAGTCACCCCTCAATACACCAAGGCTAAATATAACCTGAAATTAGTTGAACTACTGATGCTGGGATGTTCTTTGGCGATTATTGGCACTTATTTGGTTTTCATTTCTCAAGCTGATTCAACACAAGATCACAATCCTTTGCTCTTACTCCTCAGCGCAGTTATTGTAGCCACCTCAATTAAACGTTTTTTGCAGGTTTCTAAAATGACGACTTTATCACCAGTCACCATATTCTTTAAAGACCCAGTCATTTTAGTTTCCATGATTGTTTGGTTCGGTACTTTTTATTGGATGATTTACCTATGAAAATATCGAACTGGGCTCATAACACATCGCATGATGCTGAATTGATAAGCCCAACATCAGTGGTTGAATTAAAATTATTGGTTGCCAATTATGATCAAATCATCACTCAAGGTAATCAAGCCAATTATAATGACTGTGCACTGGCAGAAAAAATCATCACAACAAAACAACTCAATAAGATCACTGAATTTAACCCAGATACCGGCATAATCACTTGTCAGTCTGGCGTTAACATAAAACAACTGTTAACCCATATTACGCCCCAAAAATGGCTTTTACCTGTTATTCCTGGCACTTATGAGGCAACCATTGGCGGCGCCATCGCCAGTGATGTACACGGTAAAAACCATTACCATTTTGGCTCTTTTACTGAACATGTTTTATCATTGAGCCTACTTACAGCACAAGGCCAAATCATACAATGTGATCGAAGTCAACATCATGATCTGCTATTAAATACCTGTGGAGGTATGGGCCTAACCGGTATTGTTCTTAGTGTCACCATTCAACTGATTAAAATTTCTAGTTCACAACTGGTTAGCAAACAAATTAAAACCACTTCATTAAAAAACACCTTGTTAACAATGGAGCAGCATACACACGAAGATTATATGGTCGCCTGGATCAACGGCAGTAGCTCAAAAGAACAAATGGGTCTGGGAATCGTCAATCTCGCAAGCCACTCCGATCAAGACAAGCAGACAGCCGCAGTGGCCCCAATCAAGAAGCCAATGTCTTTACCAATCAGTTGGCTATTAAATCCGATAACTCAACGTTTATTTAATTGGTTTTACCCATTTAAGGCCCGTTATAAAATCAAACACGTCGATTTATTTACATTTTTCTTTCCTTTGAACAAAATTAAAGACGCCAAAGTGCTGTATGGAAAGAAAGGTGTGACTCAGTATCAATGCGTTTTTCCACAAGAACATAGTTATGATGGTATTTTGGAACTGCTTTTGTTGGTTAAAAAATTTAAACAGACCATGTATTTAATTTCAATGAAAAAAATGGGTCCGGCCAATAAAAACACCTTTTCATTTCCATTAAAAGGTTATACCCTGGCCATTGATTTTAAAATGGATCAACGGCTCAAAGAATTGTTTACTCAAATGGATGAAACAGTCACCAAGTACTGTGGCAAAGTATATTTATGTAAAAATCGTCGGATTTCTAAAGAAGTTTTTCAAAAGCATTACCCCCAATACGTGAATTTTAAGCAGGTAAAACAACAAGTTGACCCACAAGGTAAATTTCAATCATTGTTATCACAGAGGCTCGGATTATGAGTTATGTAGCCATATTAGGCGCCACAGGCGATATAGGCATTGAATTAGCGAACACCTATGCATCACATGGCCACGCTGTCATGGTTATTGGCAGGAACACAGCTGCTGCAAAAACCTTATCAAAACAACTGATGGCACAATACCCAATCAAATCCATGCATCTAACATTGGATGTCAACGACACTGGGGCAATCAAGGTGTTCAAGAGGGACATACAGCAATTAGATATCAAGGGCGTGGTATCTGTTGTTGGCTATTTAGGTGACCAACAAAAAGCAGAGTCTAGTGACCAAGAAACTCAGTTGATTATTAACACTAACTTTTCTTCATTAACATTTGTTATACAAGTATTTTCTCAATATTTTAAAACCAAAAAATCTGGTTTTTTCGCCATTATTACATCAGTTGCTGGAGATCGAGGTAAAAAAAGTAACTACACCTACGGTGCAGCTAAAGCAGGCTTAAGTACTTATTTATCAGGTTTAAGAAACCAATTGAGTGGATTAAACATTCCTTTAACAGAAATTAAACTGGGTTACGTAAAAACCAAAATGAGCCAAGATAAACAAATATCTAAATACCTCTCCGCCGAACCCAAAGAAATAGCACAATTGATCTATAAGAATCAACAGAAAAATAAGAACATCGTTTATTTGCCACTGAAGTGGTATTGGATCATGAAAGTTATTAAATCTATACCCGAATTCGTTTTTAAAAAAATCAACTTGTAAGTCATCTACCTTTCGCAGCTTTGAATAGGTTTTCTGTCATTACACAACCACGATGTTTCAACTGTGCCATGCAGAATCGATGGGTTGTGATATCTTTTGTGGATCAATTAATAACAACTTGTTATCAATTGCAGATTGAATTTGTTC
Source organism: uncultured Marinicella sp. (assembly GCA_937942365.1). Taxonomy (GTDB): domain Bacteria; phylum Pseudomonadota; class Gammaproteobacteria; order Xanthomonadales; family Marinicellaceae; genus Marinicella. The sequence goes on from CALDFB010000248.1 coordinate 2,767, forward strand.
ACGTTTGACATGTGGCGCAAACAACTGAATGAATTCATGCATAAATCCACGCATAAAGAGGCTGGGGTTAAAAGCCAACCAAGTTTTACTTAAGGGCAGAACGCCCACCGTATCTATGGCATGTAAATCATCATCCAATTTTTCATCAACGGCCATGCTGGCAATGATTCCGACGCCAAGGTCAGATCTGACATAAGTTTTAATGACATCAGAGTCCCTTGCTGTAAATACAATTTTATAATCGAGCTTTTGTTCGTTAAAGGCTTGAACTAAACTTGAACTTGCTTTGTCATTGCCAACATAGACTATCAATGGATATTTTGATAGTTCTTCAAGGCTCAGTGTTGATTGTTTTGCCAAAGCATGATTTTTAGGAACCACAATTTTTCTCTGCCACTTAAACAAATCGAGTTTAACCAAATCACTGGCTTCATCCGTTCCTCCAGAGCTGATCACAAAATCCACTTCTCCTTCTCTCA
>CALDFB010000249.1 GCA_937942365.1 uncultured Marinicella sp.
AGACGAATTTGCAAACAACTGATTTCCAAAAACAAATTGCAGCCATCGCTTTTAATCGACACCCCAATGATTTTACAGAAGAAGGTACCAACATGCATATGGGGTACCAAATGATGATTAATGACTTCAGGAATCGACGTAGTTTACAATTAAAAATTGAACATATATTTTAAACTGATTAAACAATTCAAGGTTTGGGTTACAAATAATAAGAACTGACAAATACGGTTATTTTCTAGTAGTAAACAAATTATCCGGATTTATTTTGTGATTTCTTCCACAAAAAACACAAATTAATTCTCTGAATGATTGAAAATTAGCCGTTTGGTGTTCAAAATAATCTATAGTTAGGTTATCACAGTATCGTTTGAGGACGAATACCTTATAGAGAGAAGGGATATGAAAGGGTTAAAGTTATATTCAGTATTAGTTGGTGTATTTGCCAGTTTACAAGTTTGGTCACAAGCAGATCTAAGTATTGTTACCACCCAGAATACTTATCAGTTTGACGGTGGCGGTCAAGAAAATATCATTACATTTGAATTTGCCAATTTGGGCCCCAATCCAGCTGCCGGTGTAGGAGTTTCCTTTACCAAGGACATGTTCGTAGACCCCACATTTGCTTTCAATAGCTTTGCAAGTTCTGACTTCAGTTGTATAGACAATATCCAAACCATGGATTGTACATTAATTGCTACCAGTTTTGATCCATTAACCCCTGCATTTATTGACCTGGGGGTAATCATACAGCCAGGGGATTTTATGCTCAACCCGGCTCTTATAATTAATATAACCGATCAGGCCGGTACTGATCCCAATCTTGCCAATAATAATCTGACGGTAGGTATAGAATATACTGCTGCGGGTTCTCCTGACTTTCAAGTGACATTGAGTAATCCATCTCCTCCAATTCAATACCCTGCTGGTAGTACCATGCAAACTATGGTGTTTGAAATAGCAAATGTTGGAGCTGGAGGAGAGGGTGATCAAACCTCTGTTACCTTTGCTATCAGTCCAGATTTAGACCCACTTTTTAATAACCCTGCATCTGCTAACTCAAGTGACCCAAACTGGAATTGTTTTGCAGGTTCTGTTGACATTACCTGTGATTACTTTTCACCGTTTCCACCAGGAGCAACCAGCGAAATCAACCTGAATATTCCAATCCCTGACAATGTTCCTGTTCCCGCAATTATAATGGGTGCTGTTGGGGTGAGTATGTTTAATGTAGCAGGTGACCCTGACCCCAGTAACAATACTTTTCAATATGACATTGAAATTATCGCCGGTGGTTCGCCTGAGATTGAAGTTTCTAAGACCATTGTAGGCGGAGTAACCCAGGTTGTCCAAGGAGGCATGGTCGAGTATTTGGTTGAAGTGAATAACACTGGTGGCGTTGATGCACTGGACGTTGATTTAACAGATGTCTTACCTGCGGGTGTTACTTACGTCAGTCATTTGGAGTTAGGTCCTAATTTCAGTTGTACTTATGTCGCTCCAACAGTCAGTTGTAATGCGCCTACCTTACCTGCCACAGCCAATGTAGATGGTGTAAGCATAATGGTAACTGCTGACGGTGCAATTAATTCCACTGTAACTAATATGGCCAATTCTCCTTTTGTTGATGCCATTATGACCAATAACACGGCTTCAGTACCTTTTACGATCATTGGCCCTGATGCCGACTTAGCACTCTTAATAGATACTGATCAAACGACTTATACAGTTGGTGATTTAATTAATATTGATTTAAACGTTGAGAACCCGGTAACTTCTACCGGAGCCCCAGCCAATGTATCTGTAGTGACTGCATTACCTGGAGAAACTGTATTTTTATCGGCTGTAGTCAGTAACCTGATGGGCTGGTCTTGTAACCATGATGGTGCCGCAACAGGTGGTGATGTGACTTGTGACAGTCAGGGAAATCCGCTTCTGACAGGCACTACGGCTGATCTTGAAATTGTTGCTGTAGCTGATACTGCAACCATGACATTGACCACAATCAATGGCATGGTAACCAGTGATTTTGATTCGAATCCCAGTAATGACAATAATTCAACAGCAATCGATATATTTGCTGGTAATGCTGATCTTTCTATTCAAATGACTTCAACAACAGCAATATATACTGAGAGTGATCCAATTGATTACACATTTCAAATTAATAACCCTATGGGCTCAACAGCCAGCCCTGCTGATGTGACTGTTGAAGTGATCTTGCCTGCCGAAGTGGGTTATGTGAATACAGATTTGAGTGCTGCTCCAGGTTGGACTTGTACTCATGATGGCAGTTTAACTGGAGGAATGATCAATTGTGATTTAGGTGGTTTAGGTTTACCTCCATTCACTACACATGATTTCGGTGTAATGGTGCAAGCTCTGGCGCCATCTCCAAGTGCTTCATTTCAAGCCAGTATTGCCAGTGCAGCTGATAGCAACCTGACTGATAATAATACCAGTCAATCTGACGTGATCAATGCAGGTATCAGCGATTTCAGTATCAACAAAACTGTCAGCGGTACCGATTTTGATACCGGTGATGCTTTTACATATGTTTTGGCTGTAAACAATCCAACTCCATCAACTGCAAGCCCTGTTGATGTGATGATTAATGATACTTTACCTGCTGAAGTCAGTTATGATTCTCATGTTGTCGCAAATAACTTAGGTACTGCAGTGGTTTGTACCCATGACGGTTCTGTAACTGGAGGGCTATTCAGTTGTGACACAGCTGGTGCGCCATTTCCTCCAGGAGAGACTGTTACTGTAGACATCAATGTCACGGCAGTAACTGCCAGCAACAATGTTGATAACAGCGCCACTGTTGAAACCAGTTCTGACCCTGATGGCTCAGCCAATAACAACAATGATAATGCGATAACTGTGGTAATCAATGGACCTGCTATAACAACTGTTACTGCCAGTAAAACAGCATCGGTGGCTGGTGTATCGGTATCAGATGTAAATTATGGCCAAACTTTTGAATATATTCTTGAGGTTCAAAATACCGGTGCTAATGATGCTGAAAATGTGACTGTAACCGACACTTTACCTGCAGATGTGAGTTGGGTCGCTACTCAATCAACTGGATGGACATGTGCTAATGTTGGAGGCGGAGATGTGGATTGTGTTTTAGATACAGTTTTAACGCCTGGATCGTCTGCACAAATTACAGTTGAAGTTATTGCCACCAACAACCAAGCGATTAACTCCATCAGCAATACCATGGATGTGAACGGTGATAATACTGGAACTGTAGTTAGTTCAACAGTTGTTGTGAATTTACAGAGTTCGCAGGCCAGCTTAAATTTGAGTCAAACCCCTAACCCGGTGGACCCTGGTGGCGATGTGGATTTCAATATTGAAGTTGATAACACCGGGGCAGTCGATTTAAACAATGTAATAGTCAGCAGTGAACTACCAACAGGTTTTACCTTTAATGGCTTTTCTGGAGATGCTGCATGGACTTGCAATGAAAATGCCGGTGATGTCATATGTATGTATGCAGGTGTTCTCACAGGTAATTCATCTGCGCTTCTTAATTTAGAAACTACGGCAATTCCAGCTTTGGCATCACAGAAAGAACCTAAAACCAAGATGGGCCCAGCTTCTATGTTGAATGTTACTTTAAGTGCAAATGAATTGATAAATGACGTATTTGAAACATTGAATGTGACTTTTAACAATGGTGATGTTGCAATAGTTATGTCCAGCAACCCTCAACAAGTAATGCCTGGAAATACATTTAAACATTTGATTCAAATTCGTAATAATGGAACATCGGTATTGAATAATGTTTCGGCATTTTATGCGGTGCCAAGTGCTGCGACGTTGCAAAGCGTTGTGGCCGCTGATTTTAATTGCACAGTTTCATTAGGCACAGTTAGCTGTGAAAAAATACAATCATTGTTAATTGATGCTTTAACACAAGTAGAAGTCAATTTAGTGGTTAATGATTTTGTAGGGTTGGTTGGTGCCTCTGCTTCAGTTAATGCTGATGGGATAATCAATTCTGCCAATACATCCACTCAAATTATTGATGAGGTTGAAAACGATTTAGCAATAACCAAAACTGCATCTGTAAGCAGTGTGGTTCAAAATGGATTGTTTTCATATCAATTTGATGTGCTTAATTTAGGAAGTGAGTCGCAGACCAATTTTACTGTTATTGACCAGCTTCCTGCTGGGGTTGTGTATCAATCTTTCACTGGTGAGAACTGGAGTTGTGACGGTAACAATCCGTTGAATTGTATATTCACTGGTTCATTGACAACAAGCAGTCAAACACAACTTTCGATTGATGTGATCGCACCTGCTGTTAATGGTGTTATTACGAACACCGCAAGTATTAATCTCACCCAAGATGAAAATGCCAGTAATGACAGTTCTTCGGTCTCAGTCAATGTGGTTGATGGGCAAGGTGGTGGTGCGGCCAATGCAGATTTAGCTGTGGTGATCTCTGGAAATGCTTCGGAAGTATTGAATACAGATCAAGTAAGTTGGCAGATTGAAATTTCTAACTTAGGACCTGATGTTGCTGAAAATGTCATTGTCACTAATAATTTGCCGATTGGTTTCGTTGCAGAAAATGTGCAAGTGACTGACGGTGCTGAGTGTATCTTGCTGCAGTCATCATTACAGTGCGATATTTCTACTTTAGCGGTCAGTCAGAGCACCGAAATTATTTTAGAAGGTGGTTTCACCAATGGTTTTTCTGGTTCGATCATTAATGCAGTAGAGGTTGAATCTGATGCCATCGATAACAATCCGTCAAATAACATCAGCAGCGCACAAGTGGTGGTTAGCGATGCTGGAAGTTTAAACTCTGATTTATCATTGGAGCTGAGTACTCATACTCAACAAATCCAACAAGGCGATGAAATCGAGTTCAATCTTATTGCTGAGAATCTAGGTCCTGATCGTGCAGTAGGTACAAACATAACAGGACAGTTCAATGGTTTAATTGATACGGTACAAGTTCTGGATTCCGGTGGTTGGATTTGTCAACCTTACAATAACAACGGTTCGTTGGATTGTAGTTTTCCTGGTGACTTTAATGTGGGTCAGACATCTAACATCAGACTGAGTGTACAAACTAGCCAAGTAGTTCAAGAATCTCAAGCTTTCAGTTACAGTGCATCGATTCAGTCCGAGGGCATTGATAGTCAGCCGGGCAACAACATGATTGGCTTCAGTAGTGAAGTTAGTCGTACTCCTACTGAAGATGAAATTTTTGCGGCCTTCGAAAATGCTGTAGGCAGTGGAGCCAGTGAAACTGTTATTCAGTCAATCCGCAATGTTTCAAGCTATTGTGCAAGGAGTTATTTCATGGCAATTGAGGGTTTGTGTGAAGACTTTATCAATGGAGCAACACCGGAAAATGGCAGTGCCATCATTAACGCCATGGAGGAGATAACTCCCAATGAAGTGGCAGCACAATCCAACTCTGCAGCAGAAATCATCACTTCACAATTCCGTAACGTAGATTCAAGACTGGCACAATTGCGAGGTGGCGGTGGTGCTGGATTCAGTGTTGCTGGTTTGAATGGACGATACGGTAATGAATCAATCCCGCTGGGTATGCTTGCCTATTTGAACCAATCAGACGAAGAACGTTCTACCAGTAATATCAACGACTTTGTTTCGCCTTGGGGGTTCTTTGTCAACGGCAGTATTTCTATGGGGGAACGTGATGCCACAGGCAGGGAATTAGGGTTTGACTTTGATACATTTGGAATCACTGCAGGTGTTGATTATCGTTTCAGTCCAACCAAGGTTGCTGGTTTGGCGCTTGGTTATGCCAATTTCGATTCAGAAATAGAAGGCGAAGCGGAAATGGAGTCGACAGGTGTTACTTTAACTGGTTATGGGTCTTTTTATCTGCAAGATAACTTTTATGTAGATGCTCGAATCAGTTTAGGTAAACCAGATTTTGAACAAAGGCGTCGTATCAACTTTGCTGTTGAAGACATCATTATCGATAGGGTTGCTACTGGTAAAACCGACTCCAATCAATATTCAGTGGCCATGAGTGCTGGCTATCATTTCAATAAAAACTCCTGGGCCATAACTCCCAACGCTTCAGTCAGGTATGTCAGAACCACGATTGATGCTTTTCAGGAGTCTGGAGCAGGTGGATTTAACTTTGCATTTGGTGAACAAGAGATAACCAGCATGGTGTGGTCATTAGGGGCCAGTGTGTCCAGAGCAATCAGTTTGAAAAATGGAGTTATTTCACCACAGTTTGATTTTAATCTCAGTCGAGAAACAGAGAATGACGGTGGTTTGTTGGAAGCCAGGTTTATCAATGCACCCGATGATGAAATCTTTTTGATTGGAACTGATGAGCCTGATCGTACATACGGTTCTGCCGGTTTGGGTCTGGTGTTTATAGGCTCTAACGGCAGGCAAGCTTATATCAATTATCGCAGTATTTTTGGTTTGGAAGGATTTACACGAGGCACCATTAATGTGGGCGCTAGATTTGAATTTTAAGGTAACAATATGAAAAACGCAGTACATGAATATTTTTTGATGGGGTTGATTATTATGGTGATCAGTCTAGTTTCATTTCCGGTGAGTGATGCCAATGCAAAGCGCTCTAAAAAAGTCACTTCAGTTAAAGAAGGACAAATCACTCCTGACCAACTGTATATTGTGGATTGTTTATTGCCACCACAAATCAGACAATTAGGACAGAACTACACTTATATACCGCCAAGAAAACCTGCGAAATTAACAGCCAAGGAATGTGCACTGCGTGGTGGTGAATATGTGGCTTATGATGAGTCTAACTTTGTGACAGTTGCCAAAGTTTGGAAACAACAGGCCAATGGAGGAGATGCCACAGCACAAAATTACATGGGTGAATTGTTTGAAAAAGGTATTAATGGGGCTGCAGATTATGAATCTGCAGCGAGTTGGTACCAAAAAGCTGCTGATCAGGGCTTTTCATCGGCCCAGTTGAATTTAGGTAATTTATATGAGAAAGGCTTGGGTGTACCACAAGACTCTATCAAAGCCATTAATTTATACCGTCAAGCAGCAGGTGTCACTGAGGCTAAACTGGAGTTAGTTACTGAACAAGATTTGGTCGAGCGACGTGAGAAAGAGTCAAAGAGAATTCAATTAGAGCGAGAAGTGTCTAATTTACGTAATGAGTTATCAGATGTTAATGACAATTATCTAAAAACTCAAAATTATATCAAGGCAGCAAACAGTGAGTTACAGCGTCTACAATCTCAATTGCGCAATAACCAAAATAACTCAGAAGTTAAGGAGCAAATTGCCCAGTTAGAAAAACAAGTGAAAGATTTAAATGCTGAAAATGAACAAAGTAAAGAGTTGGCATCCACATTGGTACGCAAACTTGCTGCCGACAGTGGGCAAGAAATAGCTATGGTTAATGATGAATTCGGTATCAATGTCATCACCCCAGATATCTTACTGACCCGTGGTATCAGAAGCATTCCAATTGCTGATAATAAAGCCAAATCCATGTCCATTATGGGCAGTGTCAACCCGCCTGCAGAGGTAGCGGCTTTATCTTTGAATAACGAAAATATCACCGAAAAATTAACTGACACTGGTATTTTCAGTGTGGATGTACCATTGCTTGAAAATGATGATACACCGGTCAGTATTGAAGCCGTCAAAAAAGATGGCTCAAAATCAGTTGAAAGGTTTGTGGTAGTCAGACAAATTCTGGAACAGATCAAACCACGATATTTGAGTGATTTATTTACCAAACGATTTAAAAAAGATTTGGGTGATTACCACGCTTTGGTCATAGGTAATAATGAATATTCAGATATAGAGGATTTAGGCACCGCAATCAATGATGCTCGACAAATTGGAATGATTCTGGAGAAAAACTATGGATATAAAACCCAAGTTTTAGAAAACGCCACTCATCTGCAAGTTGTTCAGGCACTCGCTGACTACCAAGAT
>CALDFB010000250.1 GCA_937942365.1 uncultured Marinicella sp.
CGTTGAATGGGTATATGGCCAGTATTCTTCTGGCACCGGGTTAAGCCATACAGTTTTTTGCCATTGTTCAGTTAAGCGTTTAATCCATACAAAACCTGACTCTTCATTCATGTGTTCTACACTGCCAAATGGTTCAGAGATTTCGTAAGGCGACATCGCTGCATCTCCTACAATCATCACATGGTAATCACTGCCATAAGTATTGATCACATCCCAGGTACTGATTTTTTCCTGCCAACGGCGACTGTTATCACGCCACAATTTTTCATAGATACAATTATGGAAGTAAAAATATTCCAAATGCTTGAACTCGGCTTTTACCGCTGTAAACAGCTCTTCACATTGTAGCACGTGATAATCCATTGAACCACCCACATCAAAAAACACCAACAACTTCACCGCATTGTGACGTTCTGGGCGCATTTTCAAATCCAGTAAGCCGGCATTGTTGGCTGTGGATTTAATGGTATTATTTAAATCCAGTTCATCTGCAGCACCGGTTCTTGCGAACTTCCGTAATTTACGCAATGCCATTTTCATCGAACGGGTATTAAGATCAGCTTGGCCTGAGAGGTTTTTAAACTCACGTTTTTCCCAAACTTTTGTCGCTCTGTTATGCCGCCCTTCTCCACCAATTCTGATGCCTTCTGGGTTGTAGCCACCATGACCAAAAGGAGAAGTGCCACCTGTGCCTATCCACTTGTTGCCACCCTGGTGTGTTTTTTGTTGTTCTTCTAGGCGTTTCTTCAAGGTCTCCATCAATTTATCAAAACCACCCAAGGCTTCAATTTGGGCTTTTTCTTCGTCGCTTAATTGCTTGATCCAATCAGCTTTCAACCAGTCATGGGGGATCAAAAAAGATTCAAAATCTTCGATCATTTCCAAATCATGAAAATAATGACCAAAGGCTTGATCGAAGCGATCAAAATGTCTTTCATCCTTGACCATACATAACTTAGACAAGTAATAAAATTCATCGATTGAACCGAATACCACTTGTTTTTCCAACGCCTCAAGTAATACCAACAATTCTTTAACCGTAACGGGCAATTGCGCTTTTTTTAGCGTATAGAAAAAATCAATCAACATGAGCTTTCAAACTAACCCTGACGTCGCATCATGAACGCCAGCTTTTGTAACATTTCTACATCTTGTTCATTCTTCAACAACGCACCATACAATGGGGGAATCGCTTCTTTAATGCTTTTGTTTTGTAAAGCGTCAATGGGTATATCATCGGCCACCAATAATTTAATCCAATCAATCAACTCAGATGTGGATGGTTTCTTTTTCAACCCTGGCACCTCTCGCACTTCAAAAAACACTTCAAGCGCTGCATTAAGCATACTTTTCTTCAAATCAGGGTGATGAACCTTGATGATGGCCTGCATCGTATTTTTATCTGGAAAATTGATGTAATGAAAGAAACAGCGTCGCAAAAAAGCATCTGGCAATTCTTTTTCATTGTTACTGGTGATGATTATGATGGGACGATGTTTGGCAACTATCGTCTGGCCAGTTTCATAAACTGAAAACTGCATTTTGTCTATTTCCACCAGTAAATCATTAGGAAATTCAATATCTGCTTTATCAATCTCATCAATCAACAACACCACTTGTTCATCGGCGGTGAAAGCTTGCCACAACATGCCTTGCTTGATGTAATTTTTGATGTCATGTACTTTTTCATCACCTAACTGTGAATCACGCAACCGAGATACCGCATCGTATTCATATAAGCCTTGTTGTGCTTTGGTGGTGGATTTGATGTGCCAACTGATGAGTTTTTTACCCATTGTTGCGGCCACTTCTTCGGCCAACATGGTTTTACCAGTACCTGGTTCACCTTTTATCAATAAAGGTCTTTCTAAGGTTACTGCGGCATTAACAGCCAACTGTAAATCATCGGTGGCCACATAGTTATCTGAACCAGTAAATTTGGTCATGGGTATTGTCGGTGTATTTTAAAGAGAGGAACATTTTAACTGCTGACTATCACATGTGCCAAGCTGATGTTTCAGTAATCAACCACCTTGTTATTATTTTATTGTGATTCAAATCCATTCATAAACAACACATCACTGATAACACGTAAAATTCCTGTTTGGTTATTGTGTGCAGGGTTCGCACAGTAATAAGGTATATCCCCTGGCTCGTTAAATAATGCATAAAATTCCCATGGAAAGCCCGTTGGATCAGTAGAGACAGATTGACCATCACCCTCACAACCATCAGCACAAATAAGACTGTCATCATTGGTTCTGAAGTTATGCACACCACCTTGATTACTGAAGAACACCCTTTCCCCTGCATTGACGGTGAGGTCATTATTGCTGAAAGTATTATCAGTTAAAGCATTGATGGTGGGCGCATCAGTTGAAGGAGGCTGAACGATAACGGAGCCAACCATGCCAAACTGCACATGAGGCTGGCATTCATAAGCAATTGTACCTGGCACCCTAAAAGTTACTTCAGCAACCCATCCATTAGCTGCAGGTGAGCCATCACCACCTTCAGCTTCACAACCATTGGCACAACGAAAATTTCCCATCGAATAAATGTTATGTGACCCCGGACCTTCATTAATCCACCGGACAGTATCACCAGCTTTGATGGTTATGTTTCGTGGGCTGAAAGAATTATCAAGTACAATCACCTCATGAGTTTCGGCCATCAATGAAGGCATAACCAACACTAAAAGCGCTATATGAAACAATTGTTTTTGATATGACATAAATTAGCCAAAACACTCTAAACAAACATCTATTCTACGTAAATCAATATTAAAAAAGTTATTTTTTTGGAAATTTATCCTAGTTTGGCTATGTTTTAAGCCAGATGTGTGAACTGAATCTCACAAATATTGAGGTGAGCATAATAAATTAATAGCATAGCGTAAGAGAGTAGAATCATGAATATTTTTAGAAAAAAGTACATTGCACCCAGCGAAAAATCGCTGGCACCAAAGTCCACATCACACCTTAAACCTACCGAAAGGGTATTGAAGCTCAAGAATTCCAATAAAAGCTTATCCACTGTGCCTGAGGTCTTAGCTGGCACCATAGCAACTCCTAACCTCACACATCGAGTCATGAGCAAGATGGCTTTTGGACCCAACAGGAGTGACCTAGCACACATCCAAAACCTCCCCGGTGGAACAGAAATGGCTAAAATTTTAAATTATATTGATGAACAGTTAGAACCGGAAAGCATTAATGACAGTACCGTCGATAATATGTTAAGCCAAGGTTTCCAGACCTTAAACAAAACCCAGCAACAATTGTTCCAAGATCATCAACACATTCCTGGTGGTGGTGATATCGAATGGCAAGATCATATCAGACCGGGGCGTGAAACCAGTTATGCTGTTTTTATTCGAGCCATCAACAGCAAGCGTCAACTTCAGGAAACCATGGCTGATTTCTGGCACAATCATTTCAATGTTTATCTAGGGGGTGATAACGTTCAGCCCATGTTTGTTCATTATGATCGAGATGTCATCAGGCCCAATTTATTGGGCAACTTTCGTGAAATGTTGTATCAAGTCACACGTGCTAACTGTATGTTATCTTACTTAGGCAATGCCACCAATAAACAATCTGCACCCAATGAAAATTATGCCAGGGAATTGCTTGAACTACATACCATCAGTGCAAAGAATTATTTCGGCCACATGAACTGGCAAGAAGTACCTATTGACGCACAAGGCAGAAGATCGGGGTATGTAGAAGCAGATGTCTTAGAGCTGGCTCGAGCTTTGACTGGCTGGTCTTATGATGGCGCAAACTGGCGAGACTATCAATACCTTAATGATGTCCCCGTTAACCCCAATTTAGCACCTAAAGGGTTATTTATGTTTAGATCATATTGGCATGATGAAGGCGTCAAAAGAGTTATGGGAACTGACTTTGCTTTTGACGCTAACAACCCTGAAAAAGATGTCAATGACATTTTAGACATGCTGGCTGAACACCCGGCAACAGCTCAATTTTTGGCATTTAAATTATGTCGAAGATTTATCAGCGATGAACCACCTCAATCTATCGTTGATCAAGTTGCTGACATTTTACACAACAATTGGCAATCCAATGACCAAATCAAACTGGCCATGGAAGTGTTGCTAAAATCCTCTGAATTCTTGAATACTTGGGGTGAAAAAATCAAACGACCCTTCGAAAAAACTATCTCAGTCATGAGACAAATTGAATATACTTTTCCGTTTGATCCAACTGAAGATCATTCAGGCTGGCATTACTGGGGCTTTCTAGACTCAGGGCAAGCTCCATTCCAATGGACATCTCCAAATGGGTACCCAGATACTAAATCTCATTGGCTGGGTGCATCCAGCAACATGTCAACATGGAGATATATCCAATGGACCAGTCGGTTTAGACAGGAGAATGAAGTTAGTTTACCTGCTTGGAATAGTATACAAGAGATTACAGCAGCAGGAATTCCTAATACTGCAGATCGAACGGCAACCAATATTGTCAATTTTTGGTATCAAAAAGCCTGTGGCCATCCTCCCGCACCTTCCATACAAGCCAAGTTAATTGATTTCATGTCATTTTTGGATTATCGTGATCCAACTCCAAGCAACCCAAACCAAGTAATTGATATATTCGCCACAGAAGATTGGCCGGCCTATACCGAAAATCGACTTTACGCAGTGGTTTCGACCATATTTCTGACAGCTGAATACAGCTATCGATAAGGAGATAATGATGAAAAAATTTAATCGCAGAAAATTTCTTAAAGGTTCAGGCTTAGTCAGTGTTGCTGGATTAGGAGGTATGCAACTGGGTTTTGCTAATCAAGTGATCAAAGGTGGGTCAGGTGACTCTGAACGTGATTTATTGGTTTATGTATTTCTCAATGGTGGCATGGATGGGCTCAACATGGTACCACCCCGATCTGGCAATGACTACTCAGAGTACAGTACTGTATTACGCCCTAATTTACACATCCCAAATTCCATGTCATTGGCACTAAATGGCCAAAACGCATTTGGAATGCACCCTTCTGCTGAAGGAATGGCCAATTTATTCAATACTGACAAAATGGCCATTGTACACGCCACAGGATTGGTCGAATCAAACCGATCACATTTCGAAGCGACTCGTTTCATGGAGTTAGGCACGGTAAATGGCTCAGACCTGAACACAGGTTGGGTTACCAGATATTTTAATTCATCTTTGCACACTCCCAGTGATGCCAAATTACCATCATTGGTATCTTCATTAAATAATACTGATGCGACTCTAGGCAATCCTGTCTCTATAGCTTTAGCTAATCCACAAGAATTCGTGTTGTCAAATGGACATTGGGCATGGGGTGCTGTCATGCAACCTGTTTTATCTGACATAAGTGTTAATCCAAGTACAACAGAACAACTATTAACCCATCAGGTCTTAAATGCATCAGATATCATTCAAGGTATAGATTGGGAAAACTACACGCCTGGAAATAATGCTGAATATCCTTTGGGCCTTCTAGGAGACCAATTAAGAACCTTGGCACAAATGTTCAAAAGCGATGTTGACTTGGAAGTCGCATATGTCCCTACTGGAGGCTGGGACACCCATGAAAAACAGGGAACAGGAACAGACGGTATATTTGCAAATTTGACCAGTGAACTATCTGCAGGTTTATACGCCTTATATCAAGATTTGACCGCTACACACAATGGCCGTTTCACCATCGTTGTTCAGTCCGAGTTTGGCCGCAGAGCCTATGAGAATGATAATGATGATATCGGCACAGATCACGGTTATGGCAACCCTATGTTTGTTATAGGAGATAACGTCAATGGTGGTTTTTATGGCCAGTTCCCTGGACTGGCACCGAATGAGCTTTTCGAAGATGGCGATGTTGAAGCCACTGTTGATTATCGTGATGTGGTCAGTGAGATACTGCTCAAAAGACAACGCAATCGCTTCTTGGGCTATATCTTTCCAGGTTACACTGACTATACACCACTGGGTTTAGCCAATGGGGCCAACCTGAGTCCTGTTTATGATTTTGATTATGACCCAATCTTTGCCAGTGGCTTCGATTGATATTTATTGATTAACTTATCAAGTTAAACACCTAAGCCAAGGACGGCATCATTTTTTACTTCTTATTTCAACTTCCAAGCATCGACCCAGCGTGTTGATACAGGCACCATATCAAAATCATCCACCAGGCGTTGATGAAAATCAGATAAATGGGCCGCGCCATAGAAAATAGCAAACGATTTTTGTTGTTCGTTTTTCATTTCACGAGTGAGCACTTTTAATGCCTTCTTATTTCTTTCTGCAATGATGGTTGAACCTTCAGAACCTTCCAATGCAGTCATGATGCCATCAGAACTTGCCAATTCTTTGGCCATCAAAGTTTTCAATGCATTTTCTCTGTCTGACGAAAACAAAGCCATGATCAGATCTAAATCACTGGAACTGGCTTGACCTGTCAATTGTTGTGAAAGACTGGCGCGCCAAAGCTTGAAAAACATACTGAAAAAAGACTCACCTTTGGCATCCATACTGGCTTGGAATTCAGCAGGACTGAAATCAGCATGGACAAAATGTTTAGGCGTATAATCAACCTCTTCCATTTGAAAGGATAAGCCCAATACATCTTTCATGCCTAATTGAATATTGGAGATCATACTCTTCTCACCATTTTGTATACCACCTTTAGGAATATAAGTATCCTCAGGAGCCACCAATTCATAAAGAACAGCATCATAGGATTTAAATAATTCATTCAAATCTTGATAATATTGTTTATCACCCACATGTACAGCTCCGACCAAATCTACATATCGGTCACTACCATTTCTTGGTTGATATCGGACTATGGAAACCTGCAACGCTTTATTATTAGGTTGATCAACGTATTGAATAAACTCAGGCTCAATGACAGCAGACTGAAACGCAGCCACATCATTAATTAAAAACAAACTGCTGGCGATAATGGCGACAAATTTAAATAATTTCATGATTAATCTTTATAATGATTATGTATACAGACAAGATATGCGGCCAAATGTTCATGCATCAATATCAGGGATCAACATATTTTCAAAACAATTAAGCATGTCCTTGATCAGTAATTTACGCTTTTTCAAGCGTTTGATCTTAATCTCATCCACTTGTCCTGAATTAATCAACACCTCAATGATCTCATCCAAATCACTGTGCTCTGTTTCCAACTCAGCGATGCGTTCAATTATTTCACTTTGACTTAAACTCATGGATAAAATTAAAAAAAGATTGAATGTCACAAAATTTTACCCTATCGTTCACTACATTTCTTCATTAATCTCTTACATGCTTAAAGACAACTTCAATTTTAACAAGTTAGAACAGAAACTCAGGCGCCAAATGACCAAAGCATCTGTCGATTTCGGTTTAGTTGAAGCTGATGATCGAATCATGGTTTGTTTATCAGGCGGTAAAGATTCCTATGCCATGTTGTCACTGTTACAACTGATTCAAAAGAAAGCACCCTTTAAATTCGAATTAGTGGCGGTCAATCTAGATCAGAAACAACCGGGCTTTCCAGAACATGTTTTGCCGACTTATCTGCAAGAACAATGTGTTGAGTATAAAATCATTGAAGAAGACACCTACTCAATCGTTAAAGACGTTATTCCAGAAGGAAAAACCACCTGTGGCTTATGCTCTCGTTTAAGACGTGGCATTTTATATCGTGTTGCCGATGAATTAGGGTGTACAAAAATTGCCTTGGGACACCATCAAGATGACATGGTAGAAACATTATTCCTGAATATGTTCTTTGGTGCAAAACTAAAAACCATGCCTCCCAAATTACGCAGTGATGATGGCAAGCATGTGGTGATACGACCACTTGCTTATATTCGAGAAAAAGATCTGATTGAATATGCCGAGTTAAAAAGTTATCCCATCATTCCCTGCAACTTATGCGGTTCACAAAAAAACCTACAAAGACAAGCCATTAAGCACATGCTGATGCAATGGGATCAAATTCAGCCTGACCGTATCAATAACATTGCTAGGGCGATGGGAAGCATTACTCCTTCACATATGTGCGACCCAGAGTTATATGACTTCCAGTCGCTCCAATCCACCCCTTGAGTACTTGAATTATAAATTATGAATATACTTTTGGGAGCTTGAAAAGAATTATAGAGAAACGGTCCTAATTATTTTCAAAGACATTCAAAGTGTGTTTGTAAATAGCTACAGCGAGCTTGTTCTCATTATTTTCACATTTAGTTTACTATTTATCTTATTTTGATTTCTTTGATTTCAAATTTTATCTTATTAATTAGATGATTGACTACATTAAGGCTATTGGTTACTGCATTGCTGTCAATAAACCACATGAGGCATGTATAAAGTTCAATTCAGAATATTATCTTTATGAGACCTCTGCAAAAGTCTGGGTCTTTGGAAAAAAGCCAAAAGTAGGGCCCTTAAGGCAATTGAAAAGCTAAAGTTCAAGGCAGGAAACGCTATTAATAGACCAGATTTGATTCTTAGTCGGTTTGTCGAAGACAAGAAGACTGAGAATATAAATCGTATAGGTCGTTGGTTATTGATTCCAACATTAGGCGCCTTAAGCGAGTTTTCTAACGCAGAAATTTAGATTTTCAAACTTGCCTTAAGGGCCCTTCTGTTGGTTTTAAATGATTCATGACTTATGCAGAGGTCTCTTTATATAAAAATATATGACTGATAAGACCAACATGAGGAATTTACAATGAAATTTTATACTTCTATTGCCATCAATAAACCAATTGATCAAGTGATTGAAATTTTTAACAATCCGAACCACATTAATAATTCTTGGATTCAAGTAATAAGTGCAATTTAGTTATGCAGCGAGTAAATCGACTCGTTGCCCGTTAAATATTTCATCAGGTGATCGGTA
>CALDFB010000251.1 GCA_937942365.1 uncultured Marinicella sp.
CTATGCAAAAACATTTGCTGGTTTTAAATCAAGAATACTTTCAAAGCTTACTGCTTTGACTGTTATTCAATGGATCAATTATCAAGAAGGGCGAAATATTAACAATTTGAAAACCAAAATCGCCTAAATGCACAACGGGTTGACTTATATTAAATAATTAGGATGGTGAGTAGAATGAACAAAAGTATAGGTATTATATTAATTATGGTTTTATGTTGTCAGGTATCTCATGCAAAAACCAAAGGTAATGACTTCGTGGTTGGAAAGTACGGACTTCATTTTGATATGGATGGAAAAATAATCAAGCCAGATGAGTATTATTTGGTAAGAGCTTCTGAAAATATCAATAAAGGTTTTAATGAAAGCGCCCTCAAAAATTTCAGAAAAGCAGCCTCTTATGGAAATACATTGGGAGCTTATTATTCAGGGCTTTTGTATTTACAAGACAATGATGCTATCAGAGGTTATGCATGGCTAAATATTGCAAATGCCAAAGGTTTTGAATTCAAAGATAAAATTACGGACTTATTGTGGAAGTTAGAACAGCAAATGTCTGATATGGAACTCGGTAATGCCAAAGGTTTTCTGCAAAAACTTGATAAGGTATATGGTGTGGAACCTACCTTGAAAAGAAGACTTAAATGGACCAGAGGGTTTAAGTTAACAGGTAGTAATGTCAGCGGAAATGTAACTCGAGGTACAAAAATTAGAACTGATATGTCTGCAGGAAGTGGTGGCTTAGTTAATTTTCATGAAACGACTAAAACCAACACATTAATTGATAATATGAATAAGAAAGAGGAACTGAGTTCTTTTGTTTACCACTATAAAAATGATTTTAGGTTGACAGAAGGTGAAGTTAATGTTCGAGATATTGAATTGTCGAAAGAAGGAAATTAGAAGTTAATAAATTACAAGTAGAGATCTTTGAATATGAAAAAGGGCCCAATGAGGCCCTTTTTTATCAACTCTGAAATTTTTAATACTCAAATATCAAACTTAATACCTTGTGCCAGTGGTAGTTCGGTTGAATAGTTGATGGTGTTGGTTTGCCTGCGCATATAAGCTTTCCAAGCATCAGAGCCAGCTTCACGACCACCGCCAGTGTCTTTTTCACCACCGAATGCACCGCCGATTTCAGCGCCTGAGGTGCCTATATTGATGTTGGCGATACCACAGTCTGAGCCGGCTGGTGATAAGAATTGCTCAGCTTGGCGCAGGTCGTTGGTGAAAATAGCTGATGAAAGCCCGTGAGCCACATCATTTTGTGACTCTATGACTTGATCTAAGTCACTGTAAGTCATCACATACAGAATAGGGGCGAATGTTTCGGTCTTAACCACTTCCCAATCACCTTGGGCTTTGATCACACAAGGTTCAACGAAGTTTCCTGGGCCATCAACTCGGTTCCCACCGGTCAAAACTTCACCACCAGCAGCTTTCGCTTTTTCAACGGCATCTAAATACATTTGTACCGAAGCTTCATCAATCAATGGACCCATCAAGGTATCGGTATTCAATGGATTACCAATAGGTACTTGCTTATAAGCTTTCACTACTGATGAAATCAGTTCATCGGCAATGTCTTCATGCACAAACAGTCGACGTGTGGTGGTACAACGCTGACCAGCTGTTCCCACAGCACCAAAGACGATGGCAGGTACTGCTAATTTGAGATCAGCTGACTTATCAACTATCAATGCATTGTTACCACCTAATTCAAGTAAAGAACGACCCATGCGTTTAGCGACTTGTACACCCACTTGGCGCCCAACTTGTGTTGAGCCAGTGAAAGAAACCAGGTTAACACGTCGGTCATCAACAAACTTTTTAGCCAACTCATTGCTGTTGTCATTGAACAACATAAAAATTGGTGGGAAGCCAGCATCTTTCAGTGCAGCATTACAAATGTTCTGCACTGCGACCGAGCACAAGGGAACTTTTTGTGAAGGTTTCCAAATTGAAACGTTACCGCATATGGCTGCTACAAAAGCATTCCATGACCACACGGCTACAGGAAAATTAAAGGCAGATATGATGCCAACTACACCTAATGGATGCCATTGGTCATACATCCTGTGCCCTGGGCGCTCTGAGTGCATGGTGTTGCCGTACATCATGCGAGACTGACCCACGGCGAAATCAGCCATATCAATCATTTCTTGTACTTCACCATCGCCTTCTGATTTGATTTTACCCATCTCAGCTGCGACCAATGAACCCAAAGCATCTTTGTGTTTACGTAAGGCTTCACCAACCAATCTTACGGCTTCTCCACGTTGTGGCCCAGGTACAGTTCGCCATTCTTTAGCTACTGCGACCGCTTGAGTGAGTACGTTTTCATAATCAGCATCTGATGCCGATATTACTTTTCCCAGTAATTCACCAGTTGCGGGATTATGTGATTCAATCAATCCAGCTGAATCATCAGTAGACCAAGTGTTGTGATCTGTACACGTGCCAGGATTGACATCTTTAAGACCCAGTTCTTTTAAAAAATCCATCGTATAATCCTCAGAGTTTTTCCATCATTTCAGGAATAATTTTAAATAAGTCACCCACCAATCCGACATCAGCTACTTCAAATATGGGGGCATCGCCGTCTTTATTGATAGCTACTATCGTGCCGGCATCTTTGATGCCTGTTAAATGTTGAATGGCACCAGAAATGCCGAAACACATGTATAAGTCGGGAGCAATGATTTTACCTGTTTGACCGACTTGCATGTCATTCGGTACGTAACCCGCATCAACTGCTGCGCGTGATGCCCCAGTAGCAGCACCCAATTTATCCGATAAATCATAAACGATCTTAAAGTTTTCTTCTGACCCCACACCACGGCCACCTGAGATGACTTTGCTGGCAGTTTGGAGGTCAGGACGATCAGAATTACCTGTTGATAGTTCAACAAAAGAGGTGTGACTTACTGCTGTAGCCAATGTGCTTTCATTCACTGAGGCTGAACCATCTGTTGACTTATCAGCAGTAAATGAGGCAGTACGAACAGTGGCCACTATTTGTGGGCTGTTGGCCTTAACAGTGATGATGGCATTGCCAGCATAAATAGGGCGCTTAAATGTGTTGTTATCAATGATTTCCATCACGTCTGAAAGTTGATTAACTCCCAATAAGGCTGCCACTCTAGGCATCACATCTTTTCCAAATGTAGTTGAAGGCCCAAAAACATGACTGTAAGATTTGCCTAATTCTGCAATAGTTGGGGCTATAGAAGCTGCCAACTGATCGTGGTTATCAGCACATTTAACCAGTTTGACTTCATTGACTCCAGACAGTGATGCCACTTGTGAGGCCAAATTGGTGTCAGCAGTAAATAACACCACATCGATTGTGTCAGCGTTTAATTGTTTTGCTGCAGTCAATACTTTGGCAGTTGATTGGTTTATTTGGTTGCCGTTGTGTTCGGCTAAAATCAGTACTTTGCTCATCCTACCAACCCCTTATCTTTTAAAATATCTATCAACTCATCAACAGTTTCAACCATGACGCCTTTTTGACGTGGTTGTGGCGCTTCATGGGCCAATACCTCAATGGGTTCACCTTTAGGTGAGGGTACAAGGTCTGTGTCCATGAGCACTTCTAATGGTTTGCGTTTGGCTTTCATGATGTCCGGCAATTTAACGAAACGAGGTTCATTCAAGCGTAAATCTGTTGATACCACAGCAGGCAATTCAACTTGAATGGTTTCTAGGCCGGCGTCTACTTCTCGTGTGACTTGAATGTTGTTAGTGTCTACAAAATCAATTTTTGATGCAAATGTGGCTTGTGGCCGGTCCCATAAGGTGGCTAACATTTGCGGTGTTTGGTTGTTGTCATCATCAATGGCTTGCTTGCCTGTGATAACTAAACCTGGTTGCTCTTTGTCAATGACCTGCAATAATATTTGTGCAGCTTGTAATGGCTGAACTGGTGATGAGGATTCAACCAAGATGGCACGATCTGCGCCCATGGCCATGGCTGTCCTCAATTGTTGTTGAGAATCACCAGTTCCGATGGTGACAACAATAACTTCATCAGCTTTGCCTTGTTCTTTGATACGAAGTGCTTCTTCGATGGCAATTTCGTCAAATGGGTTGATGCTCATTTTGACGCCGTCTGTGGCCACACCTGAGCCGTCAGGTTTTACCTGCACCCTAACGTTGTAGTCGACAACGCGCTTAATAGCTACAAGAATTTTCATGAGATATTTAAGGTCTGTTAAAAGGCGTTGGATTATATCACTTCAGGCATTGAATATCACTATAGATGCATTGGTAAAGTTGATGTTTACGGGTTCTGGTATTTCATAATAAAAGAGACCTTTGATTGATTCGTGGATAAAGTTAAACCAACAGTAAGGCCTTTAAGGCAAGTCTAAAAATCACCCAGTCTAAGTTAGAAGACTGGCAAATAGTGGACGATCTAAACGATATTTATTTTTAGGCTTCTTGCCTTCGGCTAACCGCCTAGAAAACATATTTGATCTATTAGGCTGCGTTGCCTGCCTCGCCAAAAGCGCCTTCAGTTGGTGATTAGGTGATTTTTATATCTTTGTTCCAATTACCCAGAATCGAGCAAAGATCTCAAAAAAACTTGATTTAAATACCCGTGTTGCATTTAGGGTCTTTAAAACCCTAATGGGGTTAAAATTTCTTTCAATGATGGATGATTGCCAATGAACTTAGATTTTTAAACGCACATTAATTTTAATTCAATACAGCTACTTGTAC
>CALDFB010000252.1 GCA_937942365.1 uncultured Marinicella sp.
AACAACCGTTGGGGTGGCTATTTCTACCAAAATCATGGACGAAACCACCAAGTTTGTCATTTGGGATATTGCAGGGTTTGAAAAAGAAAATCATTACAAACCCTATCTGCGTGGCGCGCATGCGATTATTTTTGTAGTAGATGCCACTGAACCAGAATCCCTACACACACTCAGCCAGATATTAGAAGATGCGCCAGAACTCAAAGATTTACCTTCAGTTTGCTTTATTAACAAAGCAGATTTAGTAGATGAAATAGTTTGGCAAGATGAGTTCACTGATAAAATTGCTGATTTAACCGAACATCACTTTTGGACCAGTGCCAAAACCGGGGACAATGTTGAAAGTGGTTTTATGGCACTTTCACATCTGCTGTCGTGAGTATTTCAACTGCTGTTTTAAAACAAGTTTATAACCACTACAAAGCTGCTGATTGGTGCATAGTTAGTCTTAATAAAAACAATGAAATCACCTACTCTAATCAACACGCCCAATCAATTCTACAAATTAATGATGAATTAAATGACATCAAAAAAGCCTTGCCGTTGGTTGCAGCAGAGTCACTTGAAGAGCCTTTTTACCTGCCATTTTATAATCACCGTGATAACGTTTATGACGTACACTTTGTACTTGAAGGAGACAACAAACACATCATCATGGTTCCAACTGATGTGATTCATGAACAAATCCAAATCAAACAACAGCGGGTCCATGAACAAGTCATAGAAAAACTGAGAATTCAGTATTTATTTTCCACTTTGGAAGACGCCCATGAAGAATTAAAAGAAGCCAATTCTGCCAAATCTTTTTATATCTCAGCCTTATCACACGAGATTGGTAACCCTATTACCGCCATCAAAGGCTATAACAACTTACTCATCGAAGGTTCAATTGATCAAGCTGAAGCAACCAGCATCATCAAAAACAATATTGAAAAGATTCAACAAATCATCAATCAAACATTGGATTACGACCAACAATACACCACTCAGTACAGCATGAGACTTTGCCCTGCTGAAATGATTGACGAGTTATTCGATGATTTCCGAATTCAAGCACAAGGAAAAGCACTCATACTTAACAACATGATTGATCCTCACATCGTGATCAACTCGAATAAAACCAAATGGAATCAAATATTCACCAATTTAATCAGTAATGCCATCAAATACACAGAAACAGGTGGCATTACAGTCAAGTCTATTGTTGAAGACGGCTTATTGCATATCGATGTGATCGATACTGGAAGTGGAATGAGTCCAGAGTTTCAACAGCAATTATTCACTGCATGGAGTCGCGAAAAGAAAAGTCAAACACAAGGCAACGGCATTGGTTTGGTGATTTCAAAAATGCTGGCTGAACAAGTAGGAGCTGATTTAATTTTACACTCAAGTAACAACAAAGGGAGTCGATTCAGGTTCTCAGTTAATTACTTTAAAATTCGAAAATCGCAACAAATTTTATTGGTAGATGATGATCACGACTGTTTAAATTTATTCCAATATTATTTAACTCAAGCGGGTCATCATGTCAAAACTGCAGACTCTATTGCCACACTCAAATCACAGATACAACAGCATCATTTCGACATCCTCATTTCTGATTTAAATTTAAGTGATGGACAAGTCCATCATGTATATGAACAAATTAAGAACTTGGTCAAGACCAGCATTGTAATAACCGCTAACCCAACCGCTGAAAAAATTGATGAATTGAATCAAATTGGCTTTGATCAAGTGCTCACTAAACCAATTAGTCAGGAAAAATTAGTGAACAGTGTCGCATTCTAAACAATTATTGGTTTAATCGTTTCATCTACTTTTGATATCACTTGTGGCACATGAAAAAAGCCATATAATCATGATAATATAATTAACCTAAGTAATTGGAGGAGTCGTAATGGATGATTACATATTTTATATAATTCTGGGTGTTTTTGGCGTCATTTTCTTAAAAAGTGTATTCGTGGTTGTGCCACAAGGCTTTGAATACACCGTTGAACGTTTTGGACAATTCAGAAGAGTTTTTGCACCTGGGCTTGGCCTGAAAGTGCCTTTTGTAGAGCGAATAGGTCGAAAAATTAACATGATGGAGCAAGTGGCCAACGTACCATCTCAGGAAGTGATTACTAAGGACAATGCTGTTGTGACAGTTGACGGTGTCGTCTTTTATCAAATTTTAGATTGTGTCAAAGCAGCCTATGAAGTCAACAGATTAGAATATGCCATATTAAATCTCACCATGACCAATATCAGAACAGTTTTAGGTGCTATGGATCTAGATGAATCATTATCCAAACGTGATGAGATCAACCACCGCTTACTGGCAGTGGTTGATGAAGCCACTTCACCTTGGGGCGTCAAAGTCACTCGAATTGAAATCAAAGACATCAAACCACCCCATGACTTGGTGGCATCAATGGCACGCCAAATGAAGGCCGAGCGTGAAAAAAGAGCCCAAATCTTAGAGGCTGAAGGGTCACGTCAATCAGATATTTTACAAGCTGAAGGTAAAAAACAAGCCGCTATTTTAGAAGCAGAAGGTTTAAAAGAATCAGCTTTTCGGGAAGCAGAAGCTCGAGAAAGAGAAGCTGAGGCGGAAGCCAAAGCAACTCAAATGGTGTCTGAAGCCATTGCAGCCGGAAATGTTAATGCCATCAATTATTTTGTGGCACAAAAATACCTAGATCAGTTTGGTAAATTTGCCAACTCCCCCAATCAAAAAACCATGATTCTTCCGATGGAAGCAACCAGTGTGTTGGGCTCATTGGCTGGAATCACTGAATTGGCCAAAGATTTAACAGAGAAAAATAAATCATGATGGAACTATTACTGAACCTAACGCCATGGCATTGGTTGACCGCAGCTGTGCTGTTATTGGTCATTGAGATGTTAATTGGTTCATACTACTTGCTATGGGTCAGCTTCGCTGCTTTCTTAGTAGCCCTCGTCCAATGGATTTGGGGGATTACATGGGGCGCACAAATGGTGTTATTTACTGTGGTGGCGATTTTATCAGTCATTGCTTGGTACCTATATGATAAAAAGAGAGATAAATCATCTACAAGGCCAACCCTCAATAAACGAGGACATCAGTACATTGGTCGAACCTTTCAATTGAGCGATGCCATCATCAATGGCGTTGGTAAAATAAAAGTCGATGACTCAACTTGGAAAGTTCAGGGCAAAGACGCTCCTGCTCAAACCATTGTTAAAGTAAAAGGCATTGACGGCACAGAATTAATTGTAGAAATACTTGGAGAGAATAAATCATGAAAAAACTCATGCTAATCGCTGTTTCAGCAGTCTTAATGACAGCCTGTGGCGAAGATAAAACTGAGCAACAACCTGTAGTGAAGGCTGTAGCAAACAACAACCAACAACACATATTAACCTTTGTACCATCTGACACACCGATGTTATTTACATCCGGACTAAGCCCGGACCAATACCCTGATAGATACCTTAAAATCATGGAATCGCAGATGGAAGGGGCACTTAAATACATCAATGTAATGATGGATCAATTTGTCAAAGATAGGGGGGATTTTGTAGCCGATATGACAGATGAAAGTGGCGATTTGGAAGTTACAGAGACCTCTGCTGATCAAAAAACAAAAGAAAAAATCACCACATTTTTTGACCGTTGGTTCAAAACCGGTAGTTTTTCCAAAATAGGTATGAAAGTGGGTGAAACTCAAATGGTTGGATATATGGTTGATCTTTTTCCAGTGCTGCGCATAAAACTCAGCCAAGGACACCAGGTTCCGGCTATGTTAGATGATTTAGAACAACAATTTGAAGTGACTTTCACAAAATCTGATGTGCAAGGCAATCAGATCAGAGAATTTCAAACCAATGACATCAGCATATTAATTGGTTTACAAGATGATTATTTAGTTATCAGTGGTGCGCCAAGCGTCATTAAAGATCAAATGATAGGACAACTGATCGGAACAACTAAACCAACAAGTTCTTTGGCCCAAGATCCCAGTTTAATTGATGGCGTTAAAAAATCACATGGTTTTGTCATAGATGATATCGTGGTATTTGATTTACAACAAATTGCTGATCATTTCATTAACCCAGCTCAACATAATTCAACACTGGTCAACTTTTTACAAATTGAAGACAATATGTTATCACAAGCTTGTAAGAGTGAAATCACAGCAATGATCGCAAAAGCACCTCGAATGGTGGCAGGCAATAAAAAACTGACTGATGACACCATGAATGTTTCCTTTGTGTGGGAAATGGACAACAGTGTGGCATCAGACATGGCCACTATGATTGGCCGAGTCCCTCAAGGAAATACAGGTTCTGCCATGTCTATGGGCATGAGTTTTGATTTACTTAATGCCAAAAACTTGGCCAGCAAATACGTAAAACAAATTATAGATCAACCATATAGCTGTGAACATTTCCAGCAAATGAATGAAAAAGCGACACAACTACAAGCTCAGTTATCACAACCCATACCACCTTTCGTTGGAAACTTCAAAGGTTTCAATTTTTCCTTGGACGAACTGAAACTGAACATGGAAGCTGCACAAGCAGACAATCCCAACCCCAAAGACATCATAGAGAGCTTAAAAACTCAAGTTTACCTGGCTGTTGATGAAACTGAAGCTTTGTTAGGTATGGCACAAATGATGATGCCACAATTACAAGAAGTAGACATCAAAACCGATGGTTCACTGATCACCTTAGCAGACAAAGTCCCAATGATCAGTGGAAAGGATATGCCAATCGACATTGCCAATTTATATGCAGCCGTCTCAGCAGATACCATCGGTTTTTCAATGGGGCATGAAGACGGTGGTACCTTAAGCGATAAAGTCAGTGAACCGGGTACCGCAGCATTGATGACTTTTTCTGCCAGTGCCGACGGTTATAAAAGCCTGATGGAACAAATTTTTTCTATGGCTGAAATACCCAACATGCCTCACGAATTTAAAAATGAATTAAACATTCAAAAAGATTTGGCCTTAAGCATGCTGTATTGGAAAACTCAAGACATGACAATGGGTTTTACAGATAAAGGATTCAGCACAGATGTTAACATTAAATACTGATTGATTCAGTTAATCAAATAGTACAAACGCCCCACTGAAGGGGCGTTTGAATTTCATGAATATAAGACCATTCAAACAACACCAACCATCGATAGCTGACGACGCCTATATTGATTCATCAGCTGTTATTATTGGTCAAGTACACATTGACACCAATGCATCAGTGTGGCCAATGACTGTTATTCGAGGTGATGTTCATGAAATCAAAATTGGCGCCATGAGTAATATTCAAGATGGCAGCATTCTTCAAGTAACACACAAGAGTCACCACAATCCTGATGGTGGACCCTTACTCATAGGTAAAGGGGTAACTGTGGGCCATGGAGCTATTTTGCATGCTTGTCACATTGGTGACTATTGTTTGGTTGGAATGGGTTCTACCATTCTAGATGAGGCTCAAATGGAACATCACAGCATGTTAGGAGCCGGCAGCGTTTTGCCGCCTGGGAAAATCATTAAAACTGGTGAGCTATGGGTCGGCAATCCGGCCAAAAAAGTTAAACATTTGTCACAATCTCAACTCGATTCCCTCGAATATTCAGCGTTACATTATGTTAAACTGAAAGAACAATATATGACTAAATAATAATCATTATTAATATGGACTCGGCCACTACCATAGATCAAACTGAAATAGACATCAGCAACTTGCAACAAGCGCAAGACGCCTTAAGTAGTTTACCGGCTGACCATCCAAAATTAGAAAGTTGGAATGATTGGGCAAATCACATTTTCTGTGAACAACCCTGGCACAACGATTTGATCTCATCAGTCACCATAGCCTATGCCAGAATGGCATCAAGAAATGGATCACTTAATTCCAGGCCACGTAGTTATCACAATGAATTTCACATCAATGACTTGTTATCTAGAGTGATGTACTGCGCTAAACACCATAAAAAACAACTGAACCCCAATGGCTTAGCCATATTGAGTTATTTTTCAGCTTGTCACGACCTACGTCAAGACGAAGCCAAGAACAATACCAATCCTGATTCTCTGGTGGGCACCAATGAGAAAGTCAGCTTTGAAGAAGCTTTTAGGGTCATTGAATCAATGGATAAGAGTTCATTATGGAGTGAGCATCATTTATTGTTACTGAAGACCATGATAGAAGGCAGTACTTTTGGCTCTGGTGGTAAAAGAAGTCAAAATTTCTTCCAAGGAAATTTAGCTAAACATTTATTAAAAAAATTAGCACTGCCTAATAAGAATGACGAACAGTTGGTTTTACTTGCTTGTGATTTAGACACTGCTAATGTCAGCCTCCCTATCAGTAAGTTCGCTCAGTCTGCGATCAATATCTATAACGAGCTTATCTCACATCAACAAGTTTTGATCCCAGCTCATCAATTTTTTAGTCTACAACAAAAAATTTATTTTTTTGAACAACAAAATTTTAATGCGATTATTTCTCAAGAGTTATTCGACGATAAAAAACAATTTAACAGTGAAAAGTTAGTGGCTCTTTCAGATCATATAGAAAGCTTATCTAGCGAACTATCAGACGCCGAAATTAAAACTGAATTCCTTCAAAAAGCGCATGATCTGGAGCAAGACTCATGAACCTGTATTTAGTCAGACATGCCGACTCGACCTTTGTTGCCAGCTCGGATCACCAAAGACCGTTAACAGAATTAGGGATGCAGCAGGCAGCACAAAGTGCAAACTACTTAAAACAAAAGGTACATGCCCCTGACACACTGATTATTTGTTCAGATGCCCTGAGAACCGAAACCACAGCATCGATCATCCAACAACACATTGAATCAAATCAATTAATTTCTGAGAGTACTTACTACCACGCTCGTACTGGTGAGTGGTGTGATGGAATTTGTTCACACAGACATGTTGAACATTTAATCTTAGTAGGACATAACCCAACCATGAGCTTCCTTTCTAAACATTTAAATCCATCCGCACCGCAACAGTTCAAACAATCATGTGTCGCACATTATGAGCTTGAAATTTTGACAGATGGCCTCAAATTACCTGCTCATTTCATAGATTTTTTCACACCTGATGCAGTCTAATAACCCACTGAGTTCCATACCGCCAGTTACACGCAATATTTTAATCGCTATTGTGGTGATGTTCATTGCTCAACAAGTTTTAGGTCAATCCGGAGGGCAATTCATCGGGCGTTATTTCGCGCTGTATCCTATCGACTCCCCATGGTTTTATCCCTGGCAGCTAATAACCTATGCACTCTTACATGGTAATTTGATGCACCTATTTTTTAACGGCTTTGCCATCTGGATGTTTGGTTCGCAAATAGAGAATTTTTGGGGCGAGAAAAAGTATTCAATTTTTATTATTGTATGTATCATTGGATCTGGGTTGGCCAATGCCGTTTTATCTGGTGCTCCTGCGATTGGTATTTCAGGAGCGGTATATGGTTTATTGGTGGCATTTGGTATGATGTGGCCCAATCACACCATACAACTTATACTGCCGCCCATTCCTATGAAAGCAAAATATTTCGTGATTTTGTTTGCAGGGATTGCTTTAGTTAGCAGCATCAACCCTCGCAATGACGGCATCGCTCACATCGCTCACCTTGGCGGCGCCTTAACTGGTTTTTTGCTGATTCAGTATTGGCGAAAAAAGCCACCATTTAAATGGTGACTCCCCCAAATTTGATTTATCTGCGACTTTTTTTGACCGATTTAACCACCAGTGTTTGTGGTGCTGGTTGATACTTGATGTCATTAAAAAGAATGTCCAATTCTTTTTGATTGAATTCTTTGAATTGACCTTTGCGCAGGGATTTCGGTAAAAACACGCCGCCATAACGAACTCGCTTAAGTCTATTGACTTGAATATCTTGAGACTCCCAAAGCCTTCTGACTTCTCGGTTTTTACCCTCCATGATGGCCACATGAAACCAACTGTTAGCACCCTTTTCTTCTCCACCAGCTGCTTGAATGTCAGAAAAATTGGCGGTGCCATCTTCCAATTCAACGCCGGCCAACATGGTTTTGATTTTTTCTTCGGTCACTTCACCAAAAACACGACAAGCATATTCTCGATCAATGTTGGCACTTGGGTGCATCATATGATTCGCCAAGTCACCATCGGTGGTAAATAAAAGTAATCCGGTGGTATTAATATCTAAGCGACCTATGTTCAACCATTTCTGACCTTTGATTCGAGGAATGCTATCAAATACCGTCTGTCTGCTTTTTTCATCTTTGCGTGTGGTCACCTCACCCAAGGGTTTGTTGTACATCAATACCCGCGGCATCACATGATCCGCTTCCACCACCCATGCACGATTATTCCAACCAATCTTGTCACCTACGTTCAGCTTTTGTCCCAGCACAACCGGCTTGCGATTGATGGTTATTTGTTGTAATTTAATCGCAGCTTCAACCTGCCTTCTTGAACCCAGACCACACCTTGCCAGTGTTTTTTGTATCCGCTCGGACGGCTCAAATCCATATTTATCAGTTTTCATGTTGACTCTTGTTCCTGGTTTATGTCATCTGGCAATTGATCGGATTCTGTTTGCTCATCTGAACTTGTTTGTTTTAGATTTTCATCTGGCTCTGGCTTTAAATCATCAAAATCCAATTCTTGTTCCAATGTTTCAAAATCTTTTATTTCCGCCAAACTGGGCAGGTCTTGTAGTGCTTTCAAATTAAAATAATTCAAAAATGTTTGCGTGGTTCCGAGCATGGCAGGTTTACCTGGCACATCACGATAACCCAATATTCTGATCCATTCTTTATCCATCATATAGTGAATGATTTTACTTGAAACTGCAACGCCACGGATGTCTTCAATTTCACCTCTGGTTATGGGTTGCCGATAGGCAATAAGAGCCAATGTTTCCAACAAAGCCCTGGATAATTTTTTGGGCTTTTGTTCCCACATATGCTGTAACCATGGTTGCACAGCATCTCTTGTTTGTAGCCGATAACCTTTGGATAATTTTTTCAGTTCAATACCACGATCTTGGTAATCCACTTCCAGGTCATTCAAAACTTGGTTGATGTCATTGGCTGTAATTTCCTCTTCTGGAAACAATGAAACCAAAGATTTCATACTTAAAGGTTCATCAAAAGCCAATAAGGCTGCTTCCACAATATTTTTAACTTGTTTTAACTCCATCGTCAGACCTCCCCACCACTTGATTGTAAATAAATTTCACCAAATGCTGATTGCTGAACCAGTTCGATTGAATGAGCTTTTAACAATTCTAAAACAGCCAAAAATGTAACCAGCGCTCCTTGTTTGCCTTCTTCTCGTTTAAACAAAGACTTGAAGTTCACAGTTTTCTGGCTCAACAAACTGTCTAAGACTGAGGTCATTCGATCTCTGACACTCAGCACCTCTCGTTCAATCGCATGAGATATTTTCAAATCTGCTCTCATCATCACTTCTTTAAACGCCATCACCAAGTCTTGAATGGTGATATCTATGATCTCTTCTTGTTCAGTTTGTTTATCTAAATAAACTTTGGCTTCCCAGACATCACGACCTATGCGAGGTAAGCCATCGATGTCTTCGGCTGCCTGCTTAAATCGCTCATACTCTTGTAAACGGCGTATCAGTTCTGCTCTGGGATCTTCTTCTGACTCTTCGTCATCGTGTGTTTTGGGCAACAACATTCTCGATTTAATTTCCGCCAACATGGCTGCCATCACCAAATACTCTGCAGCCAATTCAAAATTCATTTCATGCATCAACTCAATGTATTCAACATACTGTTTGGTTATCGCATGAATAGGAATGTCTAAGATGTCCAAATTCTGCCGCCTGATCAGATACAACAACAAGTCCAAAGGCCCCTCAAAGGCCTCTAAGATCACTTCCAATGCATCAGGTGGGATATACAAATCAGTTGGCATGGTTGTGAAGGGTTTACCTTCAACCACTGCAAAAGGCATTTCCGCTTGTTGCAAGGGTTGTTTGCCAGTTTGTTGATTGGCCTTTTCTTGATTGTTAGCAATATCAGACAAAATCAATTACTCCTTTACCCTGACGAATAACATTCACTTCCCCCGTAGATAAGTCTACGACTGTTGATGGCTCTTGAGCACAATAGCCCACATCAATGATGGTGTTGACCCGATTGCCTACTTTGAGCTCTATGTCATCAACATCTAATTCATACATATCCGCATTGGGGAACTCCAATGTTGAGGTCATCATTGGCTCATCCAATTCATCCAATAAAGCGTCTACCACTTTGTGATCAGCAATTCTCACACCAATGGTTTTACGTTTCTGATGCTGTAATTTTTTAGGTACTCGCCTGGTTGCAGGCATGATAAAAGTATAAGCACCTGGTGTGTGTTGTTTGATCAACCTGAAGGCCACATTGTCGACCAATACAAAATCGGTCATTTGTGAAATGTTACGACACATCATGGTAAAGTGATGTTGCGCATCTATTGCTTTAATTTGAGCAACCACTTTAGGTGCTTTCAAATTTTCTAAACCCCAACCGATGGCATACCCAGAATCTGTAGGGTAAATAATTAAGCCGCCGTTTTTAACGGTATCAATAGCAGATTTAATTGACCTGGGTTGTGGGTTATCGGGATGAACACGCAGTATATTTGCCATTTTTAAATTTCCTCAAAGCGATTCGCTTTGCGGTT
>CALDFB010000253.1 GCA_937942365.1 uncultured Marinicella sp.
GCAATGGCACATTTGATGCCAAAAGCTTGTCAAATCATTAATTACCCACCATTGATTGAATACGTGGATCGCATCACCGATTTCGGCCTTTTAACAGAAGGCGACCCATGCGCACCACCTGACCCAAGAGAAAACCCGGAAACCTGTGATGCTTTCAGGTCTAGCGGTTGTGAATATTATGGCTTAAGTAACACAGGTGTAGCTACATGGGGTCCGGTGTCAACAACAGACCTGACCCAATGCATACTCAATAACAGTGGTGGCAATCAAGGCCAAAACGGCCGCTTCCCACATTTGAATGGTACATCCATTAATACAGGCTACCCGATCAATGCAGTGGAAGCAAATTGGTCATCTATTCGCAATAATCCAGCTGCTTGTAACTCTAATGACATTATCTTCAATAATGGTTTTGAGTGAAGTCTGTTTAAATCAGTGGCTGTTACATTCCCCTATCAGCCACATAAACATTTATCAATAGTTAATGCGGTTGATATAGATTATATCTTGAAATTCAATATTTGAACCCTATTTTGCTGTCATCCTAAATTCATTAGATACAAGAAATGACAAAAGCAGCCAAAAACAAAGCAGAGAAATTTGAATTCCAAGCAGAGGTCAACCAGGTTTTGGACTTGGTGATTCACTCGCTTTACTCCAACAAAGAAATCTTTTTAAGAGAATTGATCTCTAATGCATCAGACGCTTGTGATAAATTGCGTTTTGAAGCCATTAAAAAACCTAAATTACTGAGCGATGACTTACACATTAAAGTAGATTTTGATAGCGAGGCCAAAACCATCACCATCAGTGATAATGGCATAGGTATGACCAGAGACGAAATCATCAGTAACATTGGCACAATTGCCAACTCAGGCACCAAAAAATATTTAGAGTCCATTGCCAAAAAAGACCGTGATGATGCCAATTTAATTGGTCAATTTGGTGTTGGCTTTTATGCTTCATTTATCGTTGCTGATGAAGTAGAAATCAGAACTTTGAAAGCTGGGGCCGCGAAAAGCAAAGCAGTTTCCTGGAAATCAGATGGTAAGAGTGCTTACACTTTAGAGGACATCAAAAAAGACAGTCAAGGTACCGAAATTATTTTGCACTTGCGAGAAGAAGAAACTGAATTTGCTGATAATTACCGTTTACGTAGCTTGATCAAAAAATATTCAGAACATGTGGCTTTCCCCATTCAGATGTTGGAAGTTACCCACCCTGAAAAAGACGATGATGGCAATGAGATTCCAGCCAAGACGCCCGAATACGAAGTGGTCAATGATGCCACTGCTTTGTGGAAGAAAGCACCCAGTGACATCAAAGAAGAGGATTACCAAGCTTTTTACAAACAAATTTCAAATGACTTCAGTGATGCCGCATTCTGGACACATAATCACATTGAGGGTACGCAAAGTTACAGCAATTTATTGTATGTGCCCAGCAAAGCGCCTTTTGCTATGCACCAAAACCCAGAAGAGCGCGAAGGTTTAAAACTTTTCATCAAGCGTGTATTTATTATGGACGCAGCCAAGGAATTAATGCCCAATTACCTGAGATTTGTTAAAGGTGTGGTCGACTCGAATGACCTGCCTTTGAACGTATCGAGGGAGTTATTACAAGACAACCCATTGCTCCAAAAAATCAAATCAGGCTTGGTTAAACGTGTGTTAGGCCTCTTGAAAAAGAAAGCACTTGATACTGATGTGTATGCCACCTTTTGGAAAGAATTCGGCAACACCTTAAAAGAAGGTGTGGTTGAAGATTTTGGTAATCGCGATGCGGTATTGAAACTACTCAGGTTTGCCTCAACGGATAATAAAGATGCCACTGAAAATGTTTCATTAGATGATTACATCAGCCGCATGAAAGATGGTCAAGATAAAATTTACTACATCACAGGTGAATCTTATGAAGCAGTTAAAAACTCTCCGCACTTAGAGTTATTCAGAAAGAAAGAAGTGGAAGTTTTATTAATGCACAGTCGCATTGATGAGTGGATGATGGGCCATGTTCAAGAGTTCGATGGTAAAAAATTCCAATCTGTTGCCAAAGGTAAACTTGATTTAGGCGATAAAGATGAGAAAGAAAATGAGCCATCAGAAGCCGACAAATCTTTCTTAGAAAAAATTCAAGGTCAGTTAAAAGACCATGTCAGTGAAGTCACCGCATCTACTCGCTTGGTTGATTCAGCCAGCTGTTTGGTTATGGATGAGCATGCGATGGCCATTCACATGCAAAAACTGATGGAACAAGCAGGCCAGGCCATGCCAGGGCAGTTACCTGCACTAGAGATTAATTTAGATCACCCATTGGTTCAACACATTGAACATGTTGACAATGAAGAGCAGTTTAAACAATGGTCAGAATTACTGTTCGAACAAGCATTACTGGCTGAAGGCGGGCAATTGAAAAACCCAGCTGATTATGTGTCTAAAATGAATCAGTTGATGCTCAACATCCTCAAATAAAATATTAGCAATGGTGAACAAAAAGCCTCTGGTTTTCTAGGGGTTTTTTCACTTTATTTTATCTTTCACATAATTTAGACTTCAGTTGGCTAATATACTTAAAATTTTAAAAAACGGGAAAACTATGAGAATGAAAAAGAATTATTGGATGATGGCATTGTCTTTAACCGCCATGTCTTCAATGGCTTATGCCGATGATATTTGTGAAGGTTATGGCCCCCAAACACCCAGAGACATTGATCTGACCTTCGGCACCAACCAACGAATTTTTGCGTTGGCTGATGATTATCAGAATATGAATTTATGTAACATACACTTTCATGTTAATGCAGAACACAAAGCCAAAGATTTCTCAATCTTAGCAAAAACTGATGATGGCAAAGCCAATGGTTATCAATGTTCGATCAGCCAAAACTTAAGTTCTGCTGAACTCAAAATGCCCAGTAAAAATATGTGTAAAGGCGTTAAACCGGGTGATACCATTGAAATGCACTGGGTTCACAGTTCATGTGATGTACAACCAGGTGAAGGGTTAGGTTCTTGTTTATCTGAGCAATGTGCCAATCCCACATTGCGTGTCGAAACACAAGTGTTTACCTTGGTTAATGACAAAAATGCCATGAGTTTTGCAGAATTGGAATATGCTGGAAATCAAGCGAGTAATGCATATCACCAAGCCAAAAACATTCCAAACAACACAGGTGAACCCGTGGTATTTGCTGGCTCAACAACTGGGCCTAAATACACCGAGCAAAGCTGTTCTCCATTACAAGTCACCTGGAGTGTCAGGCCTCAATGTGCAAAATTAGACATTAATAGCTTGAGCCAATGGTGTGAAAACAACCCGTTCAATGAAAATAAAGCACACGGTGTTCGTGAGTTGGTCACTAACCCAGCCTTATTATCTAAAATTAACCGTTAATGACTGATCATATGTGAATTTTATTCAGGCCTTTCATTGACAGGCCTGAATAAGTTTTTAATCCAAGAAATGGCCTCATTGTTTCACTCTTTTTTTATCTGCAAATCTAATCAAAGCAAAAACAATGGTTGCTACTGGCACAACAGACGTACCTGGCAAAGTAAAGTACGCAGCAATAAGCACAATGATCACACACTGACCTAAAGTACCAAAACCATAAACTGCGGACAACCACCAACCCAATATGCCACCAAGTATAGGACCTAAATAAAATCCAATGACACCAAAGGTTGCTAAATCCACTGCATCAAGCAACAAGCCACCGCCTAAAGGACCAAATGCACGCAATGTACGTTCTGCAGTACTCATTTCAGCAATACCATCATTTAGTTGGCTTTCTTCAGTCATCATTTTCTCCTTAAATATTCAGGTTCCCTCATGGCTTTCATGTTGAAGCTGCTTTTGAAAATTGAGTGAATAACCATTCGACAACCTTATAAATACCTTACCAAATTTCTGAGTTTAAAGCATGTGCTGAAGGTATATATTGAAGATGTGAATACGCTGATTACAAAGTCATTAAACCAACAATAAACAAACCTATTAAACATAATAAACTTAATCCAAATATCACACCTCTTAAAACTGACCAGCCGGCATAATAACAAATCATGTGCATTACACGAGCAGCAAAGTAACCAATCATCAAGTTATTAACCCAAACAGGATCTGCAGCACTTAAAACCGTAAATAGAAACAAAACGATCATCACCCCCATGGTTTCATTGGTATTGGCATGGGCTCTGGACAATCTGAATAATAAATTTTCATGACTGCTTTCGATCGGATACCCAGGCGGATGTTTAAGTTTGATCGCCATTAAATCAAATAACAACAGCTGTAACAAAGACAAGGCACCTGTTAATCCCAAAACCAATACCGACCATTGATACTCCACCAAATATTGCGCCATATGCTCTCTCTCAATTTATAACAGTTTTATTATAAAGCCAATTTGGTACAATGCGTCGATGTCAAAACCCAATCCACACCCCTATGAACAATTAACACCTGATGCAGTCCTGGATGCCATAGAATCTAGAGGCTATCAAGCTGACGGTCGCGTCACCGCATTGAATAGCTATGAAAACCGCGTCTATCAAGTGGGTATTGAACAGAGTGAACCTGTGATTGTTAAGTTTT
Organism: uncultured Marinicella sp.; assembly: GCA_937942365.1. Classification (GTDB taxonomy): domain Bacteria; phylum Pseudomonadota; class Gammaproteobacteria; order Xanthomonadales; family Marinicellaceae; genus Marinicella. The sequence goes on from CALDFB010000253.1 coordinate 4,597, forward strand.
ATCGGCCCGAACGATGGAATCATGCACAAATCCAAGAAGAACATGACTTTTGCTTTGAAATCGAAGCCCAAGAAATCCCTGTAGTCTGCCCAATTAAAGATGATTCTGGCAAAAGCCTTTATGAATATAAAGGATTTGAATTTGCTCTTTTTCCTCGCAAAGGTGGTTATGCGCCTGAATTAGACCACCAAGACAACTTGGCCATCATGGGAAGGACCTTAGCCAGGTTGCACAATATTGGAGCTCAACACGCATTCAAACACCGGCCTGAGTTGAATACACACTCATTTGGCCATGATTCGGTGGACTTTGTGGCCGAATGCTTTATACCATTTGAACACAAAACAGCTTATCTCACTGTCTGTAGACATATCATGGATTGTGTAGCTGAAAAATTAGAGGGCGCTATTAATATTCGTGTGCATGGTGATTTGCACATCGGCAATATATTGCTTCGTGACGACATACCAAATTTGGTTGACTTTGATGATTCAAGATCAGCACCGGCTATTCAAGATATTTGGATGTTGCTTTCTGGAGAACCTCATGAACAAGAACTTCAACTTCAAAAAATAACAGCTGCCTACAGCGAATTCAGAAACTTTCCTCACTCTGAATTAGGTATGATTGAGTCACTGCGGACATTGCGCATGATTCATCACACTGCATGGTTGGCCAGACGCTGGCAGGACCCAGCATTCCCACCAGCTTTTCCTTGGTTTGATACCCATCAGTTTTGGGCTCAACATCTCAGCGATTTGAACCAGCAGTTTAATGCGCTACAAGCTAATCAAAACTGCTGAAAAATATGCTGTCTACTAAAACAAACGCATCGTCCCAAAAACCAAATGCTTCTTCTATTTGACCAGGGATACCTGACTGCAACCTTAATCTTATGATCATAAAACTGGCATTTTCTGGTGCTCGAAAATCACCCTCTAAGGGCAACCAAACATCATCAACAACACCATACTCACTGCTTACAGCATCTCGCAAAAGCTGTACTTCATCACTGTCATACCAATCAATAAAATATAAGCCACGCTCACTGACACTGATAGCTGGCGTCATGAACCAAGCGGCTGTGTAGTACCAGTTCCCTGCAACAACTGAAATCGGATCTGAGTTCATACCAAACAATCCATTGTTGTTATTTGATGTTGAAATTCTCATGGCACCAGAGCCCGATATGGGACCGCCTTCTGATGCCACCCATTCTGATGTTATAAATGGATTATCCCAACCATTGATGTTTGCATCAAATGTACCATTAGCGACTAAATTTTGAGCCGCAGACCGTTCAATACTCATTGATAACAAAGTAATAATTAAAATCCCAACTGTACTTTTCATTTTTTTCTACCGTTGTTAGTTAATGAGTCATTACGGTTTTGCTGATAAATTCCTGACATTTCTATTAAAAATTACTGGAAAAAAGTACTGAACAGCCGATTAGGACGAATTGAACTATCTGAGTACTGATAATTAAAGTTTTTTAAAACCCATGTAATTATGAAAATATCCATTCGAACATTTACTTTTGCAATTTACGCGATGCTCAGTATAGGTGTGAGCTTCTATGCTTTTAACTATATATTACAACCCATCAATCCTTATGATGATTTTCAAGCTAAAATGTTTAAAGCCGGTTGGATTCCACCAACCCACTTTTTTGCTGGTGGGTTGGCTTTATTCCTGACGCCAATTCAACTCAGTAAAAAATTGAGAAACCACTCTGTAAAATTACATCGCACTATTGGAATGCTTTATGTTTTATCTGTAGTCATTGGAGGTTTAACTGGTGTACAAATGGCAGTTAATGCATCGGGTGGTTTAATGGCTCAATGGGGCTTTTTTAATTTAGCCATCATTTGGCTGGTTAGTACCTCTCTGGCATTTTATTTTGCCATTAAAGGAAATATAACAAAACACAGACTATGGATTTATCGCAGTGTTGCGATCACCGCTTCGGCCATATCATTACGAATCTTTCTTGGCGTTGGCATTGCTTTATTTAAATTACCATTCTTTACAGTCTACGTACCATCAGCATGGCTGTGTTGGATCATCAATTTGATGATTTGTGAATGGCTGCTTTACCGGAGAGGTTATGCCTATAAAGATAAAAAAACTACAAGCAATTTTGCCTGAATTGGCTGGGTGTTTGTTGATTTGTTTTTTTAAAAGCACTGTTAAATGTTGACTTAGAAGTAAAGCCACAATCATAAGCGATGTCTAATATACTGCTGCTGTTGTCAGTGTCTTTAAGTTTTATTTCAGCCGCTTTTATTCGATAAAAATTGATGTACTCTCTGAAACTTTGTCGGTGTTTGCGGTTAATCACCAAAGAAACTAAATATTCAGGATAACCAGATTTTTTAGCTAACTGGCCAATATTCAATGTAGCATCAAGATACAAATGATCATGTTCCATTAATTGTTTCAGTTTGGCATCAACCTCAGGGAATCGATCATCTTCCACATCAGCAGGTACTGCTATCTTCTCAAGCGGCTTGATATTTTGTTGCAACAACGCCAAATAACCCATGACCGTCATCCAAATAGCAACCGTCAAATAAATAATCCAAACATCATATGACTTGATTGACATCAACCACTGAGAGACTGCCACAAACCATATAAGGGCTTGAAAATAAGCCATTACATCAATCCAGATCAATGCCATACCCTCCGTATTAGATTGTTGTTGTTCCAAAGCTTTTCGATAACGCCTGATGGTCAATAAACCCGCAATGACATAACTGACACTGTAAAGGTATAAAGATAAATCAAAGTAACCAAATGCCCTGGGGCCATTGTCCCATGGGTTAAATATCCATGGTATGTTGGCGCCAGCCATAAAGATAAAGCCGACGAAATGAATCCAATCTTGCCATTTGATCGTTGATTTACTGACAATGGTTCTGATGTACAAATAGAAAAAACTGCCATAGAGAAATGGAAAAAACGTCACCAACACATAACCAGGTAAAAAAGCTGTATCTTGATCATTGATGTAGAGCACCTTCATGATTAAATCCACCACCAATAAGAGCATCCACACAGACAAAACTCGATTACTTCGTTTATTAGCCTCTTTAGTCCAAAGCGCAACGGCTAGAATCAAACCTTGTGCTGCACCAATCACGTAAACATAAGTGAAGTTCAAGCCCCTCTCCTGAACCAACCAGTTAAACTGTATCGTGATTTTTTTGCAGGTAAAACTTCATGCGGAAATTCTTCACTGAGAAAAACAACCAAACGGCCCAGCTCTGGCAAAATACGTTTAAAAGGCCTTTCGTTGTCATGATGATACATCAATAATTCCCCCCCATCCTCTGGCTGCCAGTTTGGATTCAAATACAATGTAGTGCTGACTACCCGATTACTTTTATTAACAACATCTGTCTTATGTTTATTTTTTGATTTAAAAGCATCCAGGTGTTTATGATAAAAAGCTCCAGATGGGTAATGAGCCAACATACTTTCATACATCGACAAACCTAAGTACAACTGTTCATTCAAAGCCAAACGCAAAGCTTCAATCCATTTGAAATAGTTTTGATTTTCAGGTTGGCTTTCATTCAACCAAAATATTTCATCACCTCGAATACCCTTATCGGTCTGAAATCCAACATCCCTACCAATGCCTGCAGCTTTGAACTCAAGTTGACATAACTGATCCAATTGGCGCTGTATTTCAATCATAAATTCAGCAGGAAAAGCTTCATCAATCACCACATATCCTTCGGCTTCTAATCCTGTGCAAATTTTATTCAATAAAACTACATTTAAGTCTGTTCTCATTTTCGCCTGCCATTGACAAGATACAAAGGTTCTATGATAAACTTTTCTCCATGAATAAACCATTATTAACCTGGCGGCCTGATTCACTTTATTCAGTGTTATTGCCAGATGTATACAAGTCGTCATTACATGCAATCAAAGTCTCGCCTAAAAGCGTCTACTTTTGTTGATATGACGCTCATCGATCACCCTAAATACTTATGAATAAAGACAACAAATTAATGCGTTGTGACGCACAAGATATGCTTGAAGCAGTCATCGTACAAAAACGACGCATCAATTTAATTGTCAGTAATGATTCGGGAGAACACAGTAAATTTCCTAAAGTTTTACCCATTGATATTGGCAGCCATCAAGGTCAAGAGGTGATGACCTTTATGACCACAGACAATCAAGGCGGTATCATTAAACTTTCAGCAAACACAGCTGATATCATCAGTTTCGAAGCTGATGACTTCAAAGATCCTCGTATTTGCTACAAAAAAGACACTGATTTGAGTTGATTTGGTGGCATATAAAATCTAAACCACTTTCGAGATTAAACTATCCAATACTTCAATGATTGGTTAGAATAAAACCACGTTTTATCTCAGCTAACCTTATGACCCGCATTAATGCCTTTTTATTTCTTATCTTCTCAACTTTAGCATCAGCACAAGATAATAATTCAGTCAGTTATCAACTGACCGTCACCGACCCTGAACATCATCTGGCTGTTGTTAACATTACATTCCCAGCCATTGGTACCAAAGCCCTGACTGTTAAATTACCCGTATGGCGTTCTGGTCGATACGAGATATTGAACTTAAGTAAACACATCAATTTATTTACAGCACAAGACCAAAATGGCAACGAACTGGTGTGGCATAAAATGGATAAAAATACTTGGAAAATATTCCTTAAGAATCCAGGAGACGTCAAGATAAGTTACCAAATTTATGCCAACACACTCAAACATCGAGTTGCACACATCGATCAAACGCATGCTTATCTGGATGCCAGTGGTGTATTTATGTTCGCCCCTGAGATGCGCGACCACCCACTGACTGTCAATCTAGCTGTTCCTGATTCTTGGCAGTCCATATCTGGTATGGAAAAAACTGCACCGCACACTTTTATTGCCGACAACTACGACCAATTGGTCGACTCACCCATTGAGTCTGGCATTCATGAATTGAGTGAATTCGAGCTCGAAGACATCACTTATCAAATTGTTATTTGGGGCCAAGGAAACCATGACATCAATGACATTGAAAAGCAAATCACCTTGATGCACCATGAAGTGAAAAAAATTTGGCAGACTTTTCCTTATAAGCGATATGTATTTATGTACCATGCTGGGGATGGTCTCCGCGGTGCCACAGAACATGTCAACTCAACCATCATTCAACAGGACAGGTTTAATTTTAAGCCACGTAAATCTTACCTCAAAGTATTGGCCACAACAGCTCATGAGTTGATACACACATGGAATGTCAAAGCCTATCGACCTGCAGGGATCGCGCCTTACAACTACTCTGCAGAAAACTATTCTGATCTTTTCTGGATGGCTGAAGGCATCACCAGCTATTATGATGATTTACTGTTGATGCGTGCTGCCATCTATACTCAAAAAGAGTATTTTTCAAAATTAGCTGAAGATCTACATAAACATTTATCTAAACCTGGTCGTCATGTTGAGTCATTGGCTGCAACCAGCTTTGATACTTGGCTTAAAGGTGATCCACAGCAAACTCACAATGCCTCGGTCAGTATTTATTTAGAAGGCAGCATGACAGCATGGTATTTAGATCAAGAAATACGCCGTTTAACTGATAACAAATTGGGTATGGACGAACTACAGCTCAGACTGTATCAACAACACAATAACATTGATCGAGGTTATCGTAAACATGATGTTTTGAATTTACTCAAAGACATTACAGGAACTGATTTGTCAGAGTTTTGGACTCAATATATAGAAGGCACCGCTCCAATAGATTTTGATGCACTGCTTAATTTTTACGGCTTACAAAAAACCTTAAAAAGTGCCAGCAAGGAAGATGAAAATAGTGATGAAGAATCAGCCAAATCATGGATTGGAGCTGCACTGAACATGAGTGGAGACGCGGTGATAATTAAAACCGTGGACTCAAATAGCCCCGCCTGGCAAGCTGGTTTGAATGCAGGTGATCAGTTAGTAGCCATTGATGGTATCAAAGTCAGTTCCAAAGATATTGAAAAAAGAGTCCAACAATTAAACACCCAAAAGCCTCACACAGTTCATTACTTCAGTGCCGGTCGTTTACTTGAAACACAGTTAACCGCTGTCGTCGAGCCCAACCCTGCATTTAAAATTGAACCAGTTAAAAATCCCAGTAAAAAACAAAAAGCCCGGTATAAGCTTTGGACTGGACAAGACTTGCTTAAGAAAGATTAAAAGTGCATCGATGACTTTGTGAAATTGAGGCCTTAAGAAAAAATTTATAACTGGCTGAGCGGAGCCGAGGTCTCTTTGAACACAATGCCAATAAACCTAAATACTTAATTTTGAGCTTCAAGTAACTTTCTGATCTTGTTTAAACTCAAGTACATGGCATCTCGGTTGTATTTATTCACTCCTGACTTCAAACTGATTTCAGGGTCAATATACAACTCATAAGTCACCTGAATTTGAGTATTACTAACTTCAGTAATCAACCAACTGGCTTGCGTTTGATTGATCCTGACATAATAATCATTTGGGTGTCTATTGGCTTCAGACTGGGTGGTAACCAACCACTGCTTTTTTTCAGTTATGTATTCAGTTTTGGTACTCATCACCACGTCACGATCCTTGAACCACAAAGGTCCTTTAAAAACCATATGTATCAAACCATCGTTAAATTGCTTAGCTGTTATGCAACCATATAACCACTGCTTACACAATGACAGGTCTTCCATTAACGCCGTTAACCGTTCAGGTCTGGTTTTTATGGTAATAACACCCTTATTGTGTTTCTGTCGAAAACCCTTTTGTTGGTGTTGAAAAACTTGGATACCCTCTCGATCAATTTTTTTTTGCCAATTAACTTTTGCGTTAATTATTTCTGACCATGACATGCCTATCAAACAATTCAACCCAACCATTATTTTTAATAGTGAATACATTTGTAATCATCTTAACTCAGTTTTAAGCATAAAATACACTAATGAGTGAACAAAAAATCATTGGCATAGCAGGTAATATAGGTGCTGGAAAAACTTCCTTGGTGGAGTTTTTAACGGCTACATACCAAATCACTCCATTTTATGAGCCTAATGACCACAACCCTTATCTGGCTGAATTTTATCAAGACATGAAAAGTTGGGCTTTTCATTCACAACTTTA
>CALDFB010000254.1 GCA_937942365.1 uncultured Marinicella sp.
ACCAAGATATCCTCAATCATGATTTTTACATTTTGTTGGGACAGTTCTATTTGCCATTGGTGTCTGACATTGGTTTGAGGTGACAAGTTATAGACACCATCTGCATTGGCACAAAATCTCAGATCATTACCACAGGCACCATTGCGATAGACATTATCTAAGGTGTATAAGTTACCAGCATCATCGCTGAGTTGCACTGTGACATGGTTACCAGATTGTACCAGTCTCAACAAGCCTGGCGGTTCTGCTGCTTGGTCACCAGATGCACCGAGGTTTACATAGCCGGTGATGTCTCTTTTTCTTCCCCATGGACTTTCTACAGGAACCAAGTCTAAGTACCAAAATTGGCGGTCGCCATTGGCGCCATCTAAATCAAACTCAATCAAGCCAGTTCGATCAGTTACATCAAATATATCTCTGGGTCTCGAAATGGCAACACCTCTGTCACATCCACCTGTGGCCAGTAAATTATGTCCATGATATTGGTTATTGATGTGCTGACCTGCTGTGCCTTCGGCGACGCAACCTGAATAAGCTTGAGACCACTTGAGTTCATCAAACGCACCAGCGACTGTATTGAAGTCATCAAAAAATCCGTTCAGCCTGCTTCTCATGTTATTAACCCTTGAAGCATCATGTGAGGTGGTTATGGTTTCTGAGGGTAGAGATAATTCGCCAGTCGCACTGATGGCATATACCCTGGCTTGATAGGTGGTGCCGGGAATCAATGGCTGTATCTGATAACTGCGGTGGATGGTTAATGCATGATCAGTAAAACCGTTTTCAACTGTCCCCCATTCAATTAAATAACCATAAATACCCAATTGTTTTTCTGGATCAAAGTCTGGATTGGGGTGATTAGTCCAACCATATGAGTTCCAAGCAACGATGGCATTTCTGTCATCGCCTACGACATGTCCATTTTCATTGGCGTTTAAAATAATCGGTTGTGGGACGCTGGGTGTTTGAAAGCCATTTTTAAATACTGCTGTTTCAAGGGTTGTAATTTCATCAAGCGCAGTCACTACAAAAGGCGCAAACAAAAGACAGATGATTGAAGTTATGGCCGAAAATTTAAATTTCGGTAATGAGTGGGTGCTTGAGCTCTCAGAAATTAAAACGTTGTTTGATTGCATCACGGTTCACCGATAACGACTTAAGTCCCATAAACTATATCATGAATCTATCGATGAAAACTGTGAAATGCGTAGTGACACTTAAATCAAGTTGTTATAAATTTTCATCAAGAATTTCAAATGTAGCGACCACTGGTAAATGATCACTGGCCAGTTTGGCGATGCGCATTTTAGTTCTTGTGGTGCGAAGACATTGCATGCTGCCTCGGTAATAAATACGATCTAAACCACCACGCGGTGAAAAAGAGGGGTAGGTCTTAATGGCTACCTCGTTGCCTCTGATTGAGGTGCGATCTGTAGCACATGAGAAATCCTTACCGATGATGAACAGTGCACGCAGCATGGAACGCCAATCATTGAAGTCACCAGCTACTATACAGGGTTGGTTGATGTTAATGCTGCTGAACTGTTTGGATTTGAAAAGTTTTCCGGCTTGTTTTTGGCGTTCTTTGGCTGATAATCCCAAGTGTAGATTGAATACCTCTAAATATCGTTTACCCGTTTGAGAATCGCTTATTTTCAGTGTGGTGTGTTGACAGCCTCGTTTCTTCTTATTATCAATGGTGAGGTCAATATTACTTTGTTTTTGGATGGGAAAGCGGCTTAAAGTGGCATTACCATATTGGCCTTTTTTTAAGGTTACATTGTGGCTTAAGACAAAATATGGATAGCCGCAAGCCTCTGCCAAAACTTCAGCTAAATTGACTTCATTAGAGCGGGGCACACCTTCATCGACTTCTTGTAGTAAGACCACATCGCCATCCAGGCTTTTAAGGATATCAATGATGCGTTCAGGTGCAAATTTTCGATCTATGCCAATGGCGCGATGGATGTTGTAAGTGACGATTTTGATTGACTTCAAAAGTGCTCAAATTCCTCAATAGAAGACCGTTTATTTTAACTCAAACCCATCACAAAAAGTCAAATTATCAAGTTTAAAGTCATTCAATTTTTTAACCAGAGCATCATTACATTGCTGTTGAGAAATAAGGAGGGATGGACCTATGCCAAACCATTTTATCCTACAGTTCAGTTATTGACAGATGAGTTTCTTCAGATGAATGCTTTAGTTCTGTTTAACAACAGCATAAAAGCATCATTGTGCAATTGATTTTTCAGCTTAAAGATACATATGTTTACTTTGGTTTCATTTATAATCAATGTGTATTCATAGATTATCCAGTGACCCATTACTTATGTTTAAAACATCAGCTTGTTCAATTTCTGAAACTGTAAATAAATTCTTAATTTTTAAAGTACCAGGCTCTTCACCATCATTACTGTTAATGATTATTCTTACAAGCCTTTACGCATTTTCTGTGATGGCACAAGAAAGATTGGCAGTGGATGTTGTTTATCCTCAGCAACAACAACAAAATAAAATCATTAGGCTTGCAGGTACAGTAGAAGCCAGTCAACATGCGAGATTAGCAACTCTCGAAGCTGGGAGGGTGGTTTCATTACATGTGGAGGTTGGTGATTCAGTGTCAAAAGGTCAGCTGTTGTTAACACTTGAGAGCCAATTAGCTCAGCTTGAAGTACAAGGGGTGCAGGCAGAAGTCAAAGCTGCCGAGCTAAACCACCAAGAAGCAGATCGTTTGTATCAAGAAGTGCAAAGGTTATCCGCTCAAAAACTTGTGGCCAAAACATTGATTGCTGAACGTGCAGCCTTTTTGGCGAATGCAGAAGTTCAATTGGCACGTGTCAAGGCGAGTTTGAACTTACAACAAGAACGCTTGAATAGACACAGTCTAATAGCCCCGTTTGATGGTGTCATTGCAAGCCGGAGTGTGGATGTCGGTGAATGGGCTACACCGCAAACTTCAGTAATGACGCTGGTGGCGCAAAATGATTTGCGTTTGGCCATACAAATTCCACAACAATATTACAGCCAACTACAGGCACAATTTAACGATGATGTGATTGTAACAGTGATTCCTGATGCACCGAACATTCGTCCATTCAAGGCATCATTAAGCCGATTGATTCCTGTGTCAGACATCGCTACTCGTACTTTTGCAGCACAAATTGATATACCCGCTGATCATGATGTGCTTGCAGGTCAATTGGTGACAGGTATGTCGGCTATGGCTGAAATCATGGTGCCTGGAAGTGAACATGAGGCTGTGATTTTACCGCGTTCAGCAATCAAGCAACACCCAGATGGCAACAGCAGTATTTTCATCGTTCAAAATAACACCGCAAAACGAATGGTGACTGATTACGTGCTGATATCAAATGATCAAGTTGCGATTCATAATCAGCCGCCAGATCAAGGTTATATCATCACTGCTGTAGAATTATTAAAAGATGGTAGTCCAATTACAGTTAACGTTGTAGAGCGCCTTGATCAATGATTGAGGCAACAGTAAAGCGTGGAATTTTAGTCACTGTTTTGGTTTTAATAACCTGTATTTTGGGTGTTGTGGCATCTATTAAAATTCCAGTACAAATGATTCCGGATTTAGAGGTTCGAACCATCACTGTGCAAACCGGTTGGCCAGGAGCCACTCCTCAAGATGTGGAAAAGGAAATCTTGATTGAGCAAGAGCGTTACCTTCGCAGCTTACCTAATTTGAAGCGCATGGTTTCATCAGCAGGTATGGGCTCGGCCAGGATTGAACTGGAATTTCCTTTTGGCGTGGATGTGAACGAGGCATTAATCAGGGTAAGTAATGCCCTCAGTCAGGTACCGGCATATCCAGAAAATGTTGATCAACCACGACTGTTTTCCAGTTCATTTTCCAGTAATGCATTCATGCATTTTAGATTAATTCCCATGGCTGGTAACCCGATGCAATTGGATATAGATATGCTGCGGGATTTTGCTGATGATTTCATTCGCCCTAGGATGGAAAGTGTGCCGGGTATTTCGCAAGTGGATGTTCGTGGTGGTTCTGCCAGACAAATCCAAATCAAAGTTGATACGGCCAAGCTGGCCCAAAGGGGTATCAGCCTCAATCAAGTTCGAGATTCGATTCGTTCACGAAATTCGGACTCATCAGCTGGCGATTTGGAAAGTGGAGCAAGTCGCTTTTTACTTCGTGTGGTGGGGCGGTTTGAACAAATATCCGAATTAGAAAATCTCATCATAGATCGCACCGACAACAGTAACTTACTGCTCAAAGACATTGCAGCAGTGAGCTTGGATCATTTTGAAACTCGAAGTATTTCTTTCGCAGATGGTCAACGCAGTTTATCCATGTCTGTTAGGCGAGAGAGTGGTTCTAATGTCATTGCCATAAAAGCGGCTCTGTTGCCTTTGGTGGAAGAGTTAAACGAGTCGTTGTTGAGTCAAAATGGATTGCAGTTAACTTTATCCAGTGATGATGTCCGATACGTATCAAACTCATTGAAAAATGTTTGGTTTAATTTGGCTTTAGGTGCCATTCTGGCTACTTTGGTGATGTTTTTTTTCTTGCGTTCTGGACGATCTACTTTGGTGGGTGTGATGGGTATTCCCATTTGCACCATCGCTGCATTTTTGGCTTTACTTGCTTTTGGTCGTACCATCAATGTGATCTCCTTGGCAGGCGTGGCATTTGCGATTGGTATGACAGTGGATAATACCATTGTGGTGCTGGAATCAATCATGCAATTCCGGAAAAAAGGCCACAGCAGGTATCGTGCGGCGGTCGACGGTGTTAAAGAGGTTTGGCCAGCGGTGTTGGCTTCTACCACAACTACAGTATTGGTGTTTGCACCTATTTTATTCATAGCACAAGAGGCTGGGCAATTGTATTCTGATATTGCCATTGCAATTTCTGGTGCCATCATTGCTTCTATGCTGGTGGCGATATTTGTTATACCTGTGGCCATGGCCAATTTGGGTAAAGAGCAATTTGTACCCGGAAAATCCTTACAGCTGGGAGGCCGGTGGATGCGTTTAGTGGCTGTTTTTACTGCCAGTAAAAAACGTTCGCGGGTTTTGGTCATCAGTTTTTTGGTGATGATTTTAGGCAGCGCTTATTTATTGATGCCAGCGGCTGAGTATTTGCCCGAAGGTGAAGAACCCAAAGCATTTTCAAGTATGTTTGCACCACCCAGTTATAATTTTTCAGAAATGGAAAAAATTGGTGATGATTTACGTGAGTATTTCAAAGCTTATTTAAACGCTGACCCAGAAGCCTTTGAAAATGGCGAGACTGATATGCCGCCTTTGGCTTATTACAGCATGTCAATTTCAATTGGTCGAATTTGGTTCCTCAGTGCACCAGTTGAACCTCAATACATTCACGAAATGATGGACGCCATCACTGAAAAATTCAGAAGTTACGAGCATATGCGTGCTTTTTCATCACGTGGGTCGATCATTTCAAGTAACGACGGAGGAACCCGAGCGGTCGCAGTCGACTTGGCTGGCAGTGACATAACAGATTTATACCAAGCAGCTGAGGCGGTTTATGCTGAAGCTGAAAATGTGTTTGAACAACCACAGTTGAATTCGGACCCCAGTTCCTTGTCTCTTGATCAACCTCTGATTGAAATAAGACCGCGCTGGCAGCGTCTGGCAGAATTGGGTATCAGTAATCGTGACTTTGGTTATGTGGTTTCAGCCATCAGTGACGGTGCTTATGTAGATGAGTTTATCTTGAATGATGACAAAATAGATATTTTTATGTTCAGTGATGCTGGCAATGAACAAACCATACAGTCTTTGGCGGCGGCTCCTTTGGCCTTACCTCAAGGTGGTACGATTCCTTTGAATGCAGTGGCTGATTTAGTTGAAAGTAAAAACAGTGATTCAGTTCGCCGAGTAGATGGGAAACGTACGGTAACTGTTTACATCATTCCGCCCCGAGAAGTGGCCTTGGAAACTGCCGAGGCTTTGGTAAGAAATGAGCTGTTACCCACCCTATGGCAGCAGGGCAGCATCGCTCAAGGTGTTAATGTCAGTATCAGTGGCGCAGCTGATCAATTAGAAGCAACCAAATCCGCCTTATCCAGTAATTTTTTGGTAGCCATCATCTTATGTTATTTATTACTGGTGGCGATATTCACACATTGGCGTTATCCATTATTTATTCTGGCGACAGTGCCCTTAGGCATGGCAGGTGGATTACTGGGCTTGATTGCCATTAATGGTGTCAATTTGGCCTTAACCAGTATCGGCCTGGGAGGTACGCACCAACCGTTTGATATGATCACCATGTTGGGCTTTTTAATTTTGTTAGGAACTGTGGTTAATAACCCCATTTTGATTGTTGATCAAACCAGACGTTTTATGGATTTGGGTGAGGGCGTTCAAAACGCAGTACGCAAAGCCGTACAAAAACGCCTCAAACCGATTCTGATGTCAACTGCGACCACCATATTTGGCTTGGCACCATTGGTTTTGATACCGGGTGAAGGCACGGAGCTTTATCGGGGTGTGGGTGTGATAGTGATGTGTGGCATCTTTGTTTCCACTTTTTTAAGTTTGACCTTTCTGCCTGCTTTGTTGATGAGCATGTTAAAACAGCAAAAAAGTGAGGTGTTGAATAACTGACTTTCAGATTTCAAAGCAAGGAAATAAATCGTCGTGCTGGCGAAGGCCGGTATCTGGTGTCTTCTGGTATCAACTTGATGTTGTCTTGTTCCCACGTTTCCGGTTTGTCTCGTTCCCACGCTCCAGCGTGGGAATGCATGGCTTTAAACATGTTATAAAATTTGATTTATAAAGGGCTGAAAGTATATGCTCTAGTCATTTTGGAAAATCATTATCAGCAGATGGCTGAAATTAAATAATTTAATAAGGGTGTGACACATCATTTAAATCCTATACGGTAAGAAAGTTGATGCATAAACCAGTTAAATGAGACTGAGTTGAATTGACAGAACAATGGCGTTATTCAAGTGCTCTGAGTTGCTTGGGTCAAGCTGGATTGTTTGAAATGTATACCGAATGTTTATGATATGCATTACCACGCAGAGCGTGGGAAGTAGAAGAAAAAAAATGATTCACTTGAGTAAACATAATCAAGAAGTTATTAATAATTAGGAGTAAGCAATGAGCAAAGAAACATTTAAAAGTAGTTTTTATGTGCTCAAAGCTGCAAAATCACTTCAGCTGCATTAGCTGTCTTTCTTATTTAATTGATTTCCAAAAAAACAAGGCAGTCACAGCAGCTGCGATTATGGCCGAATTGGGGCTCCAGCTGAACCAGGTGTTGTTTTGATCAAGGCTGAAAAACAGGGCAGTGGAGATTAAACCACCTACCGTTAGCAATGTATATCGGTTCTTTTTCTTTTCTTCAAGCTGTGCCCTTTGTTCTGCCTGTTGAGCGAGTTTTAAATGTCTGGGTAAGGGTTTGACTTGTTGGCTGAGGAGTTGGTGAATCAACATCGGTGTTTCAGCGGCTTGTTCAATCCATTTGGGTATGCTTTCTTTGAGTTTTTCAATTGATTGTTGTGGTCCATAATGGTGTTTCATGATATCGCGCAGTATGGGTTCGGACAGTTGCCAAATATCTAATTGTGGATATAACTGCCTGCCCAAACCCTCTATGTTTAACAAGGTTTTTTGTAGCAGTATCAGTTCAGGCTGAACGATCAGTCTAAAACGTTTGGCCATTTGAAATGTTTTAAGCATCACCTCACCAAAAGAAATTTCTTCTATGGGTTTAGCCATATAAGGCTCACAAATGGTTCGAGTGGCAGACTCTAAATCCTCAAGATTGGTATCAGGTGGCACCCAGCCAGCTTCAATATGTAATTCAGCCACACGGCGGTAATCTTGTTTAAAAAATGCCATGAAGTTATTGGCTAAATCGACCCGATGTCCTTTGGGTAATGATCCACAAATGCCAAAATCCAACAAGATGATTTGTGGGTCCTCTGGATTTTCTGGGTTGATGAAAATATTGCCCGGGTGCATATCTGCGTGAAAAAAATTATCTCGAAATACTTGGGTGTAAAAAATTTTGATGCCTTTTTCAGCCAGTTTTTCCAAGTTGATTTTGGCTTTTTCTAAGCCATCGAAATCTTTGATGGAAATACCATGGATGCGTTCTTGAACCATGACTTTTTCTTTACACAAGTCCCAATAAACTTGAGGGATGTATATGTCGTTCGAATTGGGAAAGTTCTTTTTTAATACCGAAGCATTGGCGGCTTCTCGTTGTAAATCCAATTCATCGTAAATGGTTTTTTCAAACTCAGCCACTATTTCAGTGGGGTCAACTTGCACACCTGGGTTGAGGTGTTTCTTTGCGAAACTGGCCATTGCTTGCATCAATTCAATGTCCTTTTGGATCCGCTTGCCAATACCTGGACGCAGGACTTTGATGACCACATCTTCGCCACTGGTTAATTTTGCTGCATGCACTTGAGCAATAGATGCTGATGCCAAAGCAGTTTCTTCAACATGAGCAAATTGATCTAATAAGTCTCTGGATAATTGAGATTGGACAACTTGTTTGGCCTGTTTCCAAGTGATGGGTTCGACATCGTCTTGTAATTTTTCTAATGTTTGAGCAATTTCAACAGGAATAAGATCCGGGCGGGTTGATAGTGTTTGTCCTAACTTAATAAAGATCGGCCCGAGAGATTCTAATGCACCACGAACCCTTTGACCATCGGTCATGTCTTTCAACCCTCTGGCACCCAATGGTGAAAGAACATTGATTAATTTAACCAAGTTAATACCTTTGCCTGGCATGAGGTTAGTAATTCTGTATGCAGCAAAGGTGTGAGCGATTTTAAATAATCGAAAGATTTTCATGGATTCTCGTGATTAACTCTTCTTCGTTGAATTGTTTTGCATTTTGGTCAGTTTTCGTTCCAATCTGACTAAATCAGATTGAAGGTCATCAACTTGGTCAAGAAATAATTCCATTTCATGTGGAGAGACCAGTTCCCGGTTTTCTTCTAATAAGTATTCCTGACTGCTTTGGCGCACCGAATTAAATAAACTGGTTCCCGCTTTTTTTAAAGTTTTAATGAATTCAGATACTTGATAACCCGGACCTTCTCCCAGTAGGTCACACCATGCATCTTCCCAATCGGGTTTGAGTTGTTTCAGAAAGTCGGCAATAAATTGGCCAGTGGTGGCATCACCGTGAATAATGACTCCATCTAAGCCGGGAATGTGTTGATTGGTGCTCATGGCAAACAGTGATGATGGTTTACCGCTGATGGTGGTATCAACTTCTGAAAGGTCATCGATACTGACTTCAATGGTGTCCGAATGAATCAATAACACCAATGATTGATCAATCGGTTGAATATTTAACTTCACCTTCTTGCCTGCCAGCGGTTTGAGTTTTTTGATCGACTTTGGATCGTATTGAATCATTTTCTTTATGGCTGCTGTCATGATTCGAGCCACTGGAGAGGGTTTTATGACAGCGTCTTGTGTCAGAGTCGATTCATTCATTTAGATTTTATGCCCTTTGTGAATCGAGACTATCCCGCCGGATAAGTTTTCATAGGAACACAATTCCATACCAGCCTCTTCAAACATGCTTTGTAATGTGGCTTGATCAGGGTGCTGTTCAATCGATTCAACCAAGTATTGGTATGAGTCACGGTCATTGGCGACAAAATGACCAATTTCAGGTAAAACTTTGAACGAATAAAAATTGTAAAGTGTTTTCAGTAAGCGGTTGTTTACTTTTGAAAACTCTAAAACCAAGGCTTTTCCACCAGGCTTAAGCACTCGGTGCATTTCATTCAAGGCTTGCTGTTTATGGGTGACATTGCGTAAGCCAAAAGCCATGGTAATGGCATCCACAGTATGGTCTGCAAAAGGCAAGTCCTCGGCATTCATCTGAGTACATTCAAAGCGGCCATAGAAGCCTGCATCAATCATGCGATCTTGGCCTACATCTAACATGGCCTGGTTGATATCACCAATAACGACATGACCAGATTGACCTATCAAAGGCATCAATAACTTGGCTATATCTCCGGTACCTCCAGCCAGGTCGAGTACCAAATCACCTTGGTGAATACCGCTGGTAGCCACAAAATGTCTTTTCCAAAGACGATGAACACCACCTGACATCATGTCATTCATCAAGTCATATTTACTGGCGACAGAAGTGAAAACCTGACCAACTAAGCCTTCTTTTTCACTTTTGGCGACTTCTTTGAAACCAAAATGAGTGGTTTTTTCATTCATCTTTAGAGTTCTCAGTGTTTTTGAATAGCTGTCTTTTCAAACGAATCAATGCTGATATGTCTTCCTCACCATGAGCCATATCCATCAACTTTGCATAGTCAGTGATGCTGTCATCAATTAAAGGCAGCTTGACGCCCATTTCTGCGGCAGTTGATTGACATATTTTCAGGTCCTTAAGCAGTAGGCTCAGTTTGAAGCCTGTTTTGAACTCATTGTTCACCATGGTTTTACCCCGGTTGTCTAAAAACCAATTGCCTGCGGCTCCAGCACTGAGCACTTCTAAGGTTTTTTTCATGTCTAAATTACAGTTTTCTGCCATGGCTAAAGTTGAACAGACGGCTTGTGCGACGCCGGCGACCATAATTTGGTTCACTGCTTTTGTGGCTTGCCCTTGTCCGACTCTTCCCATGTGAGTGATTTGACTGCCAATGGCGGAAAATACTTCAGAAGCTCGTTTATACTGATCTCTTTCTGCCCCTACCATGATTGATAAAGAACCTTTATTGGCACCTTCAACGCCGCCAGAAACAGGTGCGTCCAAAAAGCTGATGCCTTTTGAGGCTAAATCATCAGCTAAGGTTCTTGCTGTGTTGGGGCTGACTGTAGAACAGTCGATGACTGCTGAACCTGGTTGTAAATAGTCAATGAAATTACTGACTACTGCCTTAAGATCATCGTCTGCGGCTACGCAAGTCAGTACGCAATCAGCTTGTGAGAACATGTCTTCATCGTCTTCAAACTCATGCAAATCAAGTTCGTTGCTGATGGCCAGTGCTTTACCTTCGGTGCGGTTTTTAACGCCGATTAACAAGCCGTTATCTTTGAGGTTTCGTGCCATTGGACGTCCCATGGCACCCAACCCATAAACAATGACTTTGTTGAGTTTGATTTCGCTCATGTAAGTAGTTGTATGTTAAAGCTGTATTATAACCGATATGAATTGTTTGCAATGTGTAACTTTTATAGTTTAGTCAAGCTCTCTTTAAACACCCATATCTGTGATGCTGTCGATGATGTCTTGAATGAAATGCGCTTCGTGATTAACTATCAAGATACACTTGTTAAGCTTTGCTGAACACAGCCATTGATAAAATACATCGGTGGAGTTTTTATCCAGGCCGTTAAATGGCTCATCAAGTAATATGACACTTGGGTCGCCAATAAACACATTACTCAGAATGAATTTCCGCCTGGTACCAAAAGACATCTCTGAAAATATTGTGTCTTTGAATTGAGATAACTTGACGGTATCAAGCCAATCATGTAGCTCATCTGTCAGTGTTGCGTTTTTTATTTTTGCAATAAAAGAGAGGTATTGTTTACCAGTCATAAATGGGTAAACTTCTGGTTTGTCCGGTACGAAGCATAGTTTTGATTTTGCGGCTTGATCAGCAGTGGCTAAATCATGATTCATCACTTTTACAACATCTGCGGGAATTGGGTTGATGCCACACAAGGCTTTTAACAAGGTGCTTTTGCCGGAGCCATTATGGCCTTTTATCCAGTGTAGGCCGAGATCGAACTGAGCTGTGAAGTTGTTGAGTACAACATGTTTGTCATATTGCACTGTTAAGTTTTTGACTGATAGTAAGTTCATGTGAAGTTGTAAATATAGATAATGCTGATAATCAAAATAGTTATAAATGTGGAGAATGTGGGTTCTTTTGCATGGATGCGAATCGGATAGCTCACCAGTAATAAAACCAGCTGGAATACCCAAGCCTTTATGATTGTGAGGTGATCAAATTGATTGAGTTGCCAGAAGTAGAATGGCGCTTGTAAAAAAATTGAAATCAATATGACGGTCATCAAATCTCGTTTAACCCAAAAAAAATGAGGAACTGGTAATGTGAGCAAGAGATCTTTAATAACCAATCTTTGGTCTCTGAATAATAAATAAAAACCACTGATGAAAAATGCCAACAGGGCAGTCAATACAAACAAATATGGTTCGAGTCGACCATTATTAATGCTTTTAAA
>CALDFB010000255.1 GCA_937942365.1 uncultured Marinicella sp.
GGTTGAAAAAAAGTTATATGAAGCCAATATGGCGAAACAAGTGGCATTTTTTCGAGTTAAACATAACACGCTTGCTCAAGAACTTGAAATTGAGCGACTTAACCAAAGTAACCAGGTTCTAGAGCTGGAGAAAAAACTGGCTGTAGAAACCAGTAAAAAACAATGGTATTTGGTGGCTTTGGTATTAACTGGTTTGGTTTTATTGGGTTTGTGGACATTGAGAATCAAACGTCGTCATGATTATTTCAGGTCTGTTTAGGAAGTGGATCATCTAACTAAAGTCTTTACACGAAAAGCTTTTGAAGAACAATTAGAAATAATGATTAAAGCCAGTAAGGTTAAGCTGAAACCTATTAATTTGGCCATACTGGATTTAGACCATTTCAAGGAAGTTAATGATAAGTTCGGTCACTTAGTGGGTGACTGGGTGCTACAAAATGTGATTATTGCATGTGAAAATGTGATTGATCAGGATACTTTAATCGCTCGTTTAGGTGGTGAGGAGTTTGCTATAGTGACACCGGATATCTCAATGCAAAAAACCAAACTTTTATTGGAGAAAATGCGATTGGCGATCGAAAAATTAGATTGCAGTCCAACGGGTCATAACTTCAATGTCACTGCCAGTTTCGGGGTAACCAGTTCTTTGATTTCTGGCTTAGAACAGCCCATTTTATTGACGCATGCAGATGTGGCCTTGTTTGAAGCGAAAAATAATGGTCGTAATCAGATTGTAGAGTTTAAGGGCGATCAATAATCTGACTTGAAAATGGTTTGGTAAATTGGCTCTGCTTGGTGTTTGCCTAAGGTCAGTCTGAAGCCAGAATGGTCAGTAAGGAATGCAGGGCCTGGCATAACGAATATATGTTCTTCTTTAAGTAGCTTTATGCAAAAATCTTCAGCAGGATGATTCGTTAACTCTATAAACGCTGTGGCGGAACCATGTGGTAAAGAGCAACGGAATTCAGAATGATTGACAAGCATTTGTTTAACAATTTCTTTGTTGGATTCGATAATACTCAGGTTTCGCTTCAGTATCAGGTTTGTGAATGGTAGTATGTGAGTGGTTATGTGGGCATCTAAACTGCTTTGGCAGATAGATAAGTGCGACTTGATTTCTAGACATCTTTGCATTAGTTTGAGATCTTGGGTGGCCAGCCAACCCAGTCTGATTCCTGGTAACGCCATTGATTTAGACATCACACCCATTGAAACGCTTTTTGAATAGAGTTCTGCAACAGATTGTAGACGGGATTGGTTACGGTGCTCTAAACCTCTGAAAACTTCATCTGAGAAGATCCAAATACCCTGTTTTTCACAAAGAGAGATTAATCGTTCAAGTTCAATTGGTGTGATGCAACTACCGGTGGGGTTGTGAGGAAAGTTGATGATCAGCATTTTGGTTTTATCATTGATGGCGTTTTCCAATGATTGCCACGGTATTGACCAATGATTATTTTGATCTAATTCAAGCAGTTTTACATCAGCCCCTGCCTCTTGAGCCACTGAAACCAGTGGTTCGAAACAGGGTGTGAATGTCAAAACCTCATCACCTGCTTCAATCAGGCTATTAATTACCAAGAAAATGCCTTCTTGTGCGCCAGAAGTTAATGCTAAATCATTGGTTTTTAATGTAGGTAGATAGGCTGAGATCAACTGTTCTCTTAAGTGTGGACTGCCCTGTGTACTTTCGTAAGCCATTGGGCAGTCGCTGAGAATTTGCTTGAGATCCAGTTGGGTCAAAGCTTCAAGTTCATGCCAACTAAAAGGTTCGGGGTTGCTGCTGTGCATGACTGTTGCTGTGTTGGTTGGCCAGTTTTGACTGTAGCTGGCCATTTTGAACGGTTTAAATGTATTCATGAAGGAGTGAATATCAGCTGAGTTTTTTCCAGATGGTTAACTGGGCGATGGTGTGTTGATGTTTCCTAGCTGTCTCACGAATCACAAAAGGAATATCTTGCGGCAAACCAACCAGTTCAAAATCAGGTTTTAAGTGCGCTTTTAAAGCATCAAGGGTGGTATGGTTTTCGCCATTTACTTTGGTGCCGCCTAACCAATTTTCTTTTTCAGTGAATTCTTCAAGCCAAGTATATGGTGAAGTAATCACTAGGTATCCTTTGCTGTTAAGACGTTCTTTGATGCTGTTTAGAAACTGTTTAGGTTGATATAAGCGATCGATCAAATTTCCAGCAAAAATTAAATCGTAATTTGTAAATTTTGATTTTAAATTACAAGCATCGCCTTGTGCGAATGTCACGTTTTGAATTTTGTCATCCATATTAAGCGAAGACAATTTAAATGATTTTAATTCAGTAAGCTCTCCCTCAGTGGGAATCATATACTTAACTTCGCCATGCTCGACCAAATTGATTGCATTGCGGATAAAGCGGGTAGAAAAATCCAGTGCATCGACATGTTGATAGTACCTGGCCAATTCAAACCCACTGCGACCCACAGCACAGCCCAAATCGAGTGCCCTGGCATTTTGATTCAAGTCCACATGGGGAATAAGTGCGTCAATACATGCTTTGGGAAAGTTAGGTACGCCGAAATATTCATCACCATAATGAAATTCGAGGTATTGTGAGATGAGTTCATCTGTTTCGTAAGTGTTAAATGTTTGGTCCACTGTTTGCTCCGATTCTACGTATCTAAATCCTGCGTGTTGATAAAAGTGTCTGCGAAAGGCATATCTGGCGTCTTTGTGGGCTTCATTACCCGTGCTGAT
>CALDFB010000256.1 GCA_937942365.1 uncultured Marinicella sp.
ATCCTTTTTTTAATGATTTCATCTTCTAAAGATATAAAAGGGGTGCTCTGGATGACAACACGGTTATCTACATGGCTTAAATCGGCCAATGGGTCTTGTAAGCCAAAGGCAATAAAATCATTGTTTTCTTGAGTCAATTCAGACAGTATAAAACCGGGTGTATTATTCAATTGAGTAGTTATCTTTTGATTGAGTTGATAGTTGTTGTATTTGTTCCAACCCCACCATGCTAACAAGCCGGCGATCAGTAATATGAAGAACCATGGCCAAAAAGGTGATTTCTTTTTTTCGGCATTCTGATCGGATTGGGTTTTAGTTAACAGCAGTGTTTCTAATTCTAGTTTTAACTCTGGACTGTTATTCCATAAATTCTGATTCTCTATTTCCTGATAAAATTCAATGTGAATGTTTTCTGTGGCAGTGATGATCTTATTGTGCAGTCTTTGGGTCGGCGCGCCCTTAATGACAACAGCCATATTTGCTTTATTTCCTTGTACCAACCAAAGCAAGCTATCACCTAATTCGGCAGCAGTCAGGCTTTCGCCATTTTGGCTAACAGAGTCATGAATGAAGTCTTGTATAGCAGTTAACATAGCAGACATGGCATCTTTGTCTTGCAATAAAGACTCTTCTTGGCCCGCATGTTGAATCAATAAACCGGTTTCGTTGTCTATTAAGAAAATTTGCTGTACTTGATACTCAATGGTGTTGTTAAAGACGATTTCGGTAAAAGGGACCCCTGTTTTAAATGCCAGCCATCGCCACTTTAAAGCCTTGGCTGAAAAACCCAGTTCAATAGCGCGATTAATGTCTGACGACAGGTTGCGAATGGCTGAAGAGACTGATCTCCTGATGATGGGGCCTATCATGGGAGTTAGGGCGTCAACAAATACTTCTTTGTTGGCCTTGATTGCACGAGCGAAAGATTTGGAATCAATCTTTGAAAACTTTTTCTGAAAGGAGGGGTCTTGAGCAATCGTTAAATCTGCCGCTGGTGACAATACCTGGCTGATTTTTTCACTCAGCCGTCGTTTGTCGCTCAGTAGCTTTTGCAAAGCTTCTATTTGAGCCATTTCCTCACTCAGCAATAATGCTTTGAGTTTTTCGCGGTCATCGCTCATGTTCGTATTTTACTCAGAAATCTGATCGGCCATTTTTTTGAGTAATCCAGACAATTCTTTGCGGTGTAGGAGCCTTTGGTCTAAGTCATCAGACCTTTCTTGTAATTCGCTCAATATGCTGGCTTCGGTCTCAATTAATTTGTTGTTTATACTGGCTTCCACTGCTTGAACATGTTTGGTTTGATCAGCTTTAAGTTCATTGATTTGGTCACTACTTTGTGATTCCATATTTTTTAAACTACCACTGAACTGTTTGGTTAATGCATCCAACTGTTTTTTTATACCGCTGAATTGATTGTTAATGTCAGCTTCTAGCTTGGTGAATTTTTTCTCTATGTTCTTGGTTTGTTCACCAAATAAAATGTCTCTTATTTGGTCAACAGAATCATTGTTTTTTTCTGGCATAAATATAAGCTCCTTACATTTGTCGCTGATTATACTTTAATTAAGCGATAACCTTTGTGATAAACCGAGGCCAATTTCCAGCCTGTGCTGCCATTTAACGCCAGCTTTTTTCGTAATCGGCTGATGTGCGTGTCCACGGTTCTGGTTGTGATAGATGAACTCTTTGTCCATATGGTTTCAAGTAAATAATCTCTGGATATTAATCGATCTTGATTGCTGAAAAAGTGATTGGCAAGCTGATATTCTTTGGCAGTTAGTTTTACCACATTGTCATTGTAAGTTATGGTGTTGTCATTGCCATTAAAAGTAAAAGGCTCAATGGAAATCAAGCGATCTTGAGACATGACATGTCTGCGGTGTAAAGCCTGTGATCGTGCTATTAATTCTGTTTGTTTAATGGGCTTAACCAAGTAGTCATCTGCTCCTTGATCAAGGGCTTTGACCAAGTCATCTTCGTGGTTACGAGTTGTAACAAAAATGACTGGTAAGTCTTTGTGCTCACTTGAGCGTACCCAGTTCAAAACTTCTAGTCCGCTCACCACTGGAAGGTTCCAGTCTAATATGAGCAGGTCAGGTTGTTCGAATGGTAATTTCTCTATGAAATCTCTGCCATTGGTAAAACATTGGCAGGTGTGATCTTTTTCATTCAACCAGTGCTCAACCAATTGTGCTTGATCCACATCATCTTCTAATATAAATACCTTCATTCCTTTCCCAATTTAATTTTTAGTTATGCCATTATTCTAACCCAGTTTAACAATATTTAACAATTAACAATTTTATTGTTCTTTAGTTAAGTTAAAAGGAGATTGAAATTTGCGATATTATGTCAATGTTAGTTGAAAACGCCTCCAAATTTCAGTGTTTTTTACTTTTTTTTACAATCTTTATGGAGCAAGCAATTGTTTATTTGTTGATTATATTGATGAATGATTTTTTGATGGCCGTGAATGGGGCCCTGACTAAATTGTTCAGATTAATTTTCGATTGATAGTAAACAGACTTCATATGACTCATGGTCACAAAGCCTTGATAGCCATGGTAACTTCCCATGCCACTTTTCCCAATGCCGCCAAAGGGCAGGTCTTTTTGCGCAAAATGGACCAGTGTTTCGTTGATGGCCAAAGAACCGGATTGAGTTTGTTCACGCACAGTCTGAATATTTTTTGAGTTATTACTGTAGAAATATAAGGTCAATGGGTGATCCCTTTGATTGATAAATTCAATCGCTGCAGGTAAATTTTCACAACTGATTATCGGCAACAATGGGCCGAATATTTCGGTTTGCATGATGGGGTGAGATGAGGGTGGATTAACGACCAACGTAGGAGGGATTTTTTGTTCCCCTGTTGAATGTTCAACCTTGTGAATGCTGTGTTCAGGGATGTCATTAAGTAAATTCATTAATCGTTGGTGGTGTCGAGTATTCACGATGCAGCTGTAGTCTTTGTTGTTGCCAGAATCAGGGTATGTTTGGTTAATTTCTTGCTTTAAACAACTGAGCAACTCATTGATTCTGCTTTGTTCTATTAAAATATAATCTGGTGCAACACAGGTTTGACCTGCGTTAAACCATTTGCCTTTTACAATGCTTTTAACGGCTTTTTTAAGTGGGTAATTTTTATCTATCAGAACAGGTGATTTGCCACCTAATTCCAAAGTCACGGGTGTCAAGTTTTCACTGGCATTACGCATGATTATTTGACCCACCTGGGTTGAACCGGTGAATAAAATGTGATCCAGAGGTAAGCTGCTGAATTGATTAGCAATTTTAACATCTCCTAACACAACAAAAACTTGGTCTTGGGAAAATACTTTGCCTAATAATTCAGCTGTTAATTCAGCTGTATTGTTTGTGATTTCAGATGGCTTGACCATAACTCTGTTGCCTGCGCTTATGGCAGCAACCAAAGGTTCTATGGCCAGGTTAAAAGGATAATTCCAAGGTGCCATGATGCCGATAACACCTTTGGGTTGAGGAATGATTGAGCATTTTGATGGATAGAATTTCCAGTCAGAATGCCAGGTTTTTGGTCTGACCCATTGTTTGATGTGTTTGATGGTGTGTTTAATTTCATCCAAACAAACCATGACCTCTGCTAATAATGATTCTTCATTGCTGCGGTGAGAGAAGTCTTGGCTGATTGTTTTGACAATTTTTGTCTGGTTGCTTCTAATGACATGCGCCAATTGTTTCAACAGTTTGATTCTTTCCTCAACCGATAG
>CALDFB010000257.1 GCA_937942365.1 uncultured Marinicella sp.
TGAATGTTCAAAAATTTTCTAATATTAAAAAGAGGATAATTAATGAAATTTAAAATGAAGAAAACCTGTGTGGCGACTATGTTGGCGTTGGGAACTTTAGTACAAGCAGAACGTGTTATTGTTTCGTATAACGATAATGGAAATGGAGTCAAGAGAGGACATCAAGTTCTGGTAAACGGTAATGGTTGGTTTGCTGTTGAATTAGATGACAATGGGAAAAGCGAAATGCGTGGTAGAAGCGGATTTAGAAATATGGAAGTTGATCCGAAAAGATACCCAATGGGATTTGCTGACAGTGCAGGTAACCCAAATTCCACTCAAGTATTTCCTTATAATTATTATCAAGTTCAAGGTGACCAATTAACACTTCAACCTGGACAAAAAGTTTGTGTTATTGATTCTGGGATTGCCAGAAATGTGGGTGAAACTGGTGGTGCTAATTTAGATTTTGACTTCTCCGTGATTACTGGTGACAGCGATTCAGGTACGGGTGATTGGTTCAGAGATGGTGGTCCTCATGGAACACATGTTGCTGGTACTATTGGTGCAACAGATAATAACTTTGGAATAATTGGCGTAGCACCTGGAGTTCCCATGCACATCATTAAAGTATTCAATGATGCTGGGTATGGATATTCTTCTGACTTGGCTCAAGCTGTTGAATTATGTGGTGCTGCTGGAGCTAACATTGTGAACATGTCACTGGGTGGTGGCGGAACCAGTTCAGCCGAAGAAAACGCTATGGATGATTTTGTGGCTAATGGAGGCTTGGTGGTAGCAGCTGCAGGTAATGATGGTAATTCAGTGCGCTCATATCCAGCTGGTTATAAATCAGTTGTTATGATTGGAGGCGTTAATAAAGATGATGAAAAATATGCAGCTTCGCAATTCCCATCTCATACCGTAACTACTGGGCGTGGAAACAACAGAGTAACAGAAGACAATGATGGCTATGGTGTTGAACTTTCCGGTGGTGGTCAAGAGGTGTTGTCAACCGTTCCATCTGGAGTTGGTGCCGTAGCTGCAGTGACAGCTGATGGTTCAGGAGTGGCTGCTTCTGCCACCGATAACACCGGTACAGTAACAGCATCGGGATATTTTATGGGCACTGCTGAAGTTGTTGATTCAGGGGCTGCTGGCAGCATTTGTGTTATTGATCGAGGGAATATTTCATTTGCAGATAAAATCAATAACTGTGGACTTTCTGGTGGAGTAGGTGCGGTAGTTATTAACAACGTTGCAGGTGAAGGTGTGGTAAATATGGATATCAGTGGAGTAACCACATCCATCCCAGCTGTGGGTACTGCATTTGAAGATCGTTCAACATTAGTGGGTGCTTCAAATATTACAGTTGATAGTACTGCGGGTGATTATGCAGTCTTTTCAGGAACTTCTATGGCAACGCCAACTGTCGCAGGTGCAGCTGCCTTGGTTTGGTCAAACCACCCAGATTGCACAGGTGAAGAAATTCGCGCAGCTTTGAAAGCTTCCGCTCAAGACATTGGTAGTGCAGGTCGAGATGTGGATTTCGGTTATGGTATTGTTAAGGCAAAAGACACCAGTGACTATATAGCGCTTAACGGCTGTGAAGGAAATTCTGAACCCCCAGTAGGTACTGAGATGACTCTTGAAGGGAATCGCAGCAGGGGAAATCGTCAAGCCAATTTAACCTGGACAGGAGGCTCCACTAATAATGTTGATGTATTCATCAATGGATCTTTGAGTGATACCACAACCAATGATGGTTCTGCCTCATACTCTGTAAATAAGAATTCATCTTATACTTTTAAAGTTTGTGAAGAAGGTTCATCTACCGAATGTACCAATGAAATTAATCTTTGATTAATTATTAGGTCAGTAAGTAAAAACCCCGTTTCTGCGGGGTTTTTTGCGCGGAAAACTGTAGTTTTTCATGTATAATCAAAACAGATACTACCAATTCAGAGCGCCTCATTATATGCTTCCGGAAAATCACAGATGACGGTACAACTTATTGATGTCATTAAAAAGATGTTGATACAAGTATTTCGGCCATTGGTTAGGGTGTTGCTACGTTTGAATGTTCCCTTTCATGTGGTAAGTGATCTTTTAAAATGGACTTATGTTGATGTGGCAAATAATTACTTTGGTATAGGTGATAAAAAACCTACTAAATCAAGGATAGCCGTAATTACGGGTTTATCTAGAGTGCAAGTTGACCAACAACTCAAGCAGAATATGTTTTCTGATGATAACAGTCATCGTAAATGGCACCGTGCGGGTCGTGTGTTGACAGGCTGGTTAGAAGATGAAGACTATATCGACCCAAACAAAAAGTCAAAAATTATTCCTTTAGAGTCAGAATCAAAGCCTGACTTTAAGCAATTGGTTGACAAATATTCAGGTGGTGCAACTTACAAATCAATTTTAGATGAACTACTTAAAGCTGATGCAGTTGAGGTAAACCAAGATAACAAAGTTAAATTAATTAAACCTTATTATTTAACTGAAAATGATCCAGATGACATTCAGAACATAGATTTTTTGGGGCTTTCAACACAATATTTGTTAGAAACGATTGATCATAATATAGACCCAGATCGACAATCACCGCGTTTCCAAAGAATTGTTCTGCATGATAAATTACCAAAATCATTGGCAAATTTAGCAGAATCGTACGCCAGAAAAAAAAGTCAAGAACTTGCCAATGATGTTGACGAATACATTGAACACTTGATTCAATACTCCGAACTTGAGGAAGATCAAGAACTCGTACCCTATATTGGCATTGGTATATATTTTTACAAAGCTGATGATGATAACAACCCATTATAATACTATGAAAAAATTAATAATTTTAGCCACATCGCTACTGATATTCTCGATTGCTTTTGCTGAGGTAAGCCTGACTGTCCCAATCAAAGCACAAGGTGGTACAGGCTTAAAAATCAATGACATCAGGAATTTTGAAGTAACGGAAAATACTGTATACAGAGAAGACGGTGTAATTATTTCAGATACAAGAGCGCAAGGTGGAACGGGTTATAAAATTCGATATAAAGCAACAGCCACCAATCAAAATGTTACAACTGGCCAACTTGAAGAATTAAATTTAATCAATATTTACAAGGGACCAGTGCTTTCGGTTTCCCCGCTTAAGATTTTTAATAACCCTGTCTTAATTAACAGTGATACATACTTTTCCAATGGAAAATTGGTTGAACATTTAATGGGTGGTGAGGGCGTTTTACTGAGTGGTTACATTGACAATCAGTCTTTAGCAGTTGTGACCCGAGTTGAACTGGTCGATGACTTAGATCAGTGGAAAATCAGTGGTTATGTGACTGACTTAACTGATAATCAGTTTGTGTTGAACAATCAAGTTATAGACTACCTTCCTGAAAACTTAAGGTCTTGTAATTCTGCTTTGGATAACTATACTTTTGTTGAGGTTTTAGCAGATCCTGTAGTTGGCTTTGAGTTAAATGACAGTATTGATACAGTGATAGAAGTTAATTGTGTGGATCGCAGTGTAACAACAGATTCTCGCCATGGCTCCGTTATTGTTGAGGGCATGATTGATGCTGTCAACCTCGGTGATACGTTTACATTGGCAGGTCAACACATTAAAACAAGAAATTCCACTAAATACATTCGCGGTCGAGCATCTGATATTCAGGAGCGCATTAAAGTAGAGGTTCAAGGGAAATATGACAGCGTGAATAATTCAATTCACGCAGATAAAGTTCGGTTTCTAGAAGCCAGAATTAATATAAAACTTCCTGTCAGGCCAAAAGATTTTAATCATTCAACAATTGATTTAGCTGGGGTGAGCTTTGTAACCACTACCCAGACACTGGATCCTGATGGAGTACTAGAGCATGGGATAAATGACCCTATGCAACTTCAGTTGAGCGGTTATGTGTCTGATTCAACAGAATTAACTGTTACTAAAATTGTTGAAAGAGGGTCTGTGGATTATGAAGATGTTGATTTATCAGGAGAAATTTCTTTGATTCAAGGGCCCATGATCAGTGTTTTTGGTATTTATATGAACACCAGCGAGACTGAGATTTATGATGAAAATGGCATGCCTATATCTGAAGAAACGTTTTATACATTGATTTCAATAGGTACATCTGTATCAATTGAAGGTGCAAATTTCGATTTAGGCTCTGGAATTGTTTCCTCTGGTTTGATTAAAATTGAAGATTTACCTGAAATCAATGATAAAAACCATAAACAGTTCAACCCTAATCAGAACACAGTATATGGGGTTGGAAGAATAACCAGTTCAATAGATGAAGTTTTTATTTCAAAATTCGAATAAAAAACGAAACTATGGCTTTTGAAAATTTAGTTATCTGATGGGTTTTTGAGACACATACATGGGTATTTGGGCATGGGCGACCAGTTTCCCTTGGGTGTCATGTACATTAACCAGTAACTCTACATCTTGGGTCGTTTGCCATTCTATGTCGTCAATTTCGCATGTGGCTGTCACATCAGT
>CALDFB010000258.1 GCA_937942365.1 uncultured Marinicella sp.
AAGCCGAGGTTATTCAGGTTAGCAGCAGATCAGGCCATCATTAATCGCATGGGCTTTAACAACAAAGGCATAGATCACCTGATAAAACAAGTTAAAAACACTGGTTACAAAGGCGTTTTAGGTATTAATATAGGTAAAAACAAATCAACCCCCAATGATCGAGCAGTAGATGACTATATCCACTGCTTTAAAAAAGCACATACCTTGTGCGACTATATAACTGTCAACATTTCTTCTCC
The DNA here is from genome assembly GCA_937942365.1 of uncultured Marinicella sp. GTDB lineage: Bacteria > Pseudomonadota > Gammaproteobacteria > Xanthomonadales > Marinicellaceae > Marinicella. The sequence goes on from CALDFB010000258.1 coordinate 240, forward strand.
TAACACACCTGATTTGCGGGACTTACAAAACGATCAGGCACTGATTGATTTACTCACTGGAATTAAAGCTGCACAGCTCAAATGTGAAATCAACGACAGTAAATACACACCTATTTTAGTCAAAATATCTCCAGACCAAAGTAAGCAACAACTTGAATTCATGGTTAAACAAATTAAGGACCTGGGGTTCGATGGTATCATCTGCACCAATACCACTGTTGACCGTCCTGATGATTTAAAAAGCAGTGATCAAATCACCCAACAAATGGGAGGGCTCAGTGGCAAGCCTTTACTGGATAAATCTAACAACACATTGAAATTGGTCAGGACTTTTGCAGGCAAAAATTTCCCAATTATTGCTGTAGGTGGTATCATGGATAAAAAGGACGCTTTGAAGAAATTTGCATTGGGTGCAAATTTAATACAAATTTATACAGGATTTGTGCTCAAAGGTCATGGTTTGATCAACGATATAAATACTCAACTAATCAGTGAAAATACTAGAAAATTATAACCTAAAAAATCATAACACCCTCGGAGTAGACTGCTACTGCGACCAATTTGCGCAAATCAGTTCCCTCAGTGACCTAGAGTCATTACCGAAAGACATTAAAATCACCGAAATGCTTATCATGGGTACTGGCAGCAACATCCTTTTCACTGAAGACCTGAACCGATTTGTGGTGCAATTCAAACCGCGCAAATACATTACTGTAGTTGATAACCTTGTAGTGGCTTGGGCTGGTACCCCTTGGAATGACTTGGTCACATGGGCCATTAATAAGAATCTAGGTGGTATTGAAAATTTAGCTTTGATCCCTGGCTTGGTTGGCGCAGCTCCTTTTCAAAATATTGGTGCATATGGCGTTGAGTTACAAGACAGTTTGGTTTGGGTTGAGGTCTATAACTGGCATACCGGTTTATACCACCGACTGAGTAACGAAGAATGCATGTTCTCCTATCGACACAGTATATTCAAATACCATGACCAACCATGGATCATCAGTCGCATAGGTCTAGACCTCAGAAGTGATCATCCGGTTAACATTTCTTACCAACCTCTTCAAGACAAGTTTGCTGGATTGAGCCAAACTCCCAGTTATAAAAAAGTAGCTCAAGCCGTAACTGAGATCAGACAAAGTAAATTACCTGACCCTTACCAAGTACATAATGCGGGTAGTTTTTTTAAAAATCCAGTCATTGACCCACAAATAGCACAGCGCATTCAACGAAGACACAAAGATTTACCCCTGTTTGAAACCAAACACTGCCCAGACCAAAAAACCAGTGCCGCGTGGTTACTAGAACAATGTGGATTCAAAGGGCATCGTGAAGGCGATGCAGGATTTTATGACAAACATGCTTTGATCTTGGTTAATCATGGCAGTGCCAGTGGTCAGGAATTACTTAAAATGAGTAAAATGGCTAAACGTGCCGTTAAAATTAAATTTGGTATAAAGCTGGAAGAAGAAGTCAGGGTTCTGTAAAACAAATGCCTTAAGAAGATTAATATACAATGACTGATAAAATCATATACATACTCTTTTTTTTACTGATAAATTTTTCAGCATATGCAGGTGATGTGGAAGCCGGTAAAGCCAAATCAACTGTATGTGCAGCATGCCATGGGGCTACAGGCATCAGCCCCAGTCCATTATGGCCAAATCTAGCGGGTCAAAAAGAAGCTTACCTGATCAAACAAATCAAAGCATTCCAAAGTGGTGAACGTAAAGACCCTAGCATGGCACCCATGGTGGCGGGATTATCTGAGACAGATATCAAGAACATTGCTGCCTATTATTCCAGTTTGAAATAAACAACCGTTGTCAAAGTATTCTATTTTATTGTGACAGTATTGATTGATATTTTTAGCCCATTAGCATAAATTCGATTGAGTCAAACCAACTATCTGACTATAATGTCGGTTTTATTCGATTTGGCTTAATATGAAAACTTCAATCATACTGGCTTTGATGGTTTTATCGTTCCAAGTAAGCGCAGAAGGTAACGCAGAACATGGTAAAAAAATTGCGTACACTTGTACCGGTTGTCATGGCATTCCATTTTACCAAAATGTAAACCCTCAATATCATGTACCCCGATTAGGTGGACAAAATGAAGCTTATATTGCTTCTGCTTTGAAAGCTTATCGTTCAGGTGAGAGAAGCCACAGCACCATGCAAGCACAGGCAGGTAACCTCAGTGATCAAGACATTGCTGATATCGCTGCTTACTTTGCCACTTTCAACCAATAAAGGACAATCAGATGAAAAACTTTATATTGATGATTTTACTGCTCTTCACACAATTAGGGTTAGCTGGTGATCCTGTCTTAGGCAAAGCCAAAGCCGAACAAGTGTGCGTCACTTGTCATGGCTTAGATGGTGTAGGTATAGATGACACTTACCCTAAGCTGGCAGGACAGTATGCTGATTATATGGAACATGCTCTGAAAGATTACCGCTCTGGCGCGAGAAAAAATGCCATCATGGCTGGTTTTGCTGCCACATTAACAGATGAAGACATTGCTAATGTAGCTGCTTACTATTCAACTCTGAAAGAAAATAGATTGACTGACTTAACGATTAAATAAGTTTGACAACCAACATTGCAACAAAGCCAAGTTAACTTTTTGTTCACTTGGCTTTTTTTTACAACTTGATCAGGTATTTCTGAATGAATAAAAAATGGGCCCTCATCACAGGAGCATCAGCTGGTATCGGAGCTGAGTTTGCAACTCAATTAGCAGCAAAAGGTTGGTCGTTGGTTCTGGTTGCCAGGCGTGCAGAAAAATTAACAGAACTCAAGGAAACGATTACCAACCAACACCAAGTACACTGTCATGATTTAGTTATGGATTTAAGTGATGTTGAAGCCAACCGAAATATTTTTGATTATTGTCAGAACAATGACATCCAAGTTTCCATGTTAATTAACAATGCTGGCTATGGAGTACCTGGGGATTTTGATGCAGTGGAATGGAAAACTCATCAAGACATGCTTCAGGTCATGCTGAATTCATTGGTTGAGTTATGTCACTTATTTTTTCCATCGATGAAACAAGCACAACAAGGTTACATCATTAATGTGGCATCATTAGCGGGATTAACGCCGCCTACTGCAGCGCACACTTTGTATGGCGCACTCAAGTCATTTGTGATTAAATTCAGTCATTCATTACATTTAGAGGCGAAAGACTTCAGCGTCCATGTCACAGCACTCTGTCCTGGCTTCACATACACAGAGTTTCATGATGTAAATGGCACCAGAAGTATGGTCAATCAAATGTCGAAAAAGTTATGGATGAGTGCTTCAGATGTGGTTTCTCAAGGCTTACTAGCCGTGGAGAAAAACCAAGGGGTTTACATCAATGGCTGGCGTAATCGCATGATAGCTGGCATGTGTAAGTACTTACCGGAAGGTATGGTTAGGTATTTAATGAAAGGCAGCGTAGCCAAGTTCAGAAAAAGATAACACTGTGGTAATGATAATCATTGTAATCGGTTAGATATCGCTGCTCATATTTACCTTCTGAATACCATTGGTCCTCTTAGGACTCCAGTCCCACCACGATATTATTTTTCATTATTTCTGCTAATTTTCTTCATGAATACCATGCCTTAGATGGGGCTAGAGACTCAAGACAAGTGCTGAATTAAATGCTCAAATACACTTTAGAATTTGTTGTTTATATTTATCTAAAGGCATGTCTGAATGAAAAAAAAGTGGGCTCTTATTACTGGCGCATCAGCTGGAATTGGTGCTGAATTTGCATCTCAATTAGCAGCTAAAGGTTGGTCATTAGTATTAATTGCCAGGCGGACAGATAAATTATCTGAAATCAAGCGAATGCTCATAAAAAAACATCAAATTAATTGCCACGCTTTATCTATAGACTTAAGTAAAGTAAAAGCCAACCAAGAAATTTTCAACTTTTGTCAAGAGAATGACATTCATATTTCCATGTTGGTCAACAATGCTGGTTACGGTATCCCAGGTGATATTGAAGCTACCGATTGGAAGACACTTCAAGACATGATTCAAGTAATGCTTAGCTCATTGGTCGAACTTTGCCATTTATTTTACCCATTCATGAAGCGATGTCATGAAGGTCAAATTATTAATGTCGCTTCTATAGCCGGATTAATGCCAGCCAAAGCTGCGCGAACTTTATATGGCTCAATCAAGTCGTTTGTCATTAACTTCACCCAATCTTTGCATTTAGAGGCCAGAGATTTTAATGTACACATTACAGCCCTTTGTCCGGGATTTACTTATACTGAGTTTCACGATGTCAATGGCACCAGAAACTTGGTTAAAAAAGTACCCAAAAATTATGGATGGATGCTGCTGATGTGGTTTCACAAGGATTAAAAGCAGTAGAAAACAATCAAATGATTTATATCAATGGGTGGCGCAACCAAATGACTGTTCGCATGTGCAAATATTTTCCTGAGGGTTTCGCTAGATTGCTGATCAAATAGAATGCCTTAAAATTGAGGAAATAGTTAATGCCGTTCTGAATAACCAGCAGAACGGCTGCACCACATTAAGTAAACCTCATCTATTTAGTCGCAGTCACCAAATGACTCAAGGTGTTGATTGCCACCATAATGGTTGGATAATCTGCCACTTTTTCAAGTTTAATTGAGTTCATCATATGCTTTACATTTTTAACTTTCTGGCCAAAATCTTGAGTCCACTCAGCCAAAATTTCTTCACTGTTCTTTTGCTTACCATACCTCTTTAATAATGATTCAGTTAACTGCGCATGATATTCAGTTAAATCATCACGCAAGCCACCTCGAGCATGAACATGCCATTGATTACTCACAGCCAATTGTTCAATCATATTCTGCAACCAAATTAAATTAAGCATCTTGCCCAATGGAAAATAAAGGTCGGCTGCATCTCTGACAGGCACCTTCTTCTTATTAGCCACTTTTACAACATCCAATGCAGCGCTCAAATAAGGTAATGCGGCTATATCCTGCGCCAGGTCTTTAGAAAAACCTTGTTTATCAATGGCGTTGATCACACGATTCATCGCTGCTTTATCTGTTTCGCTGATGTATTTTGTGAAATTTTTACGGAATTGATTCACCCCTTTATTGAGTTCATTGTATTGTTTCTCAATTTTAAGCTTATGCCCTAAGTTATTTAAGACCCATCTTATTGTCTGCCTTGCAAACTTCCATATAGCTACAAAAGCTTCAATTTGTTTAGGAACCTCAACCAGGCCATCATGACTTTCAATACCCTCCCACAATTGATTCAATTTGAACAGTTCAACAACAATATAAAATGCTTGGCAAATTGAACCCACATCAGCACCTGTATCTTCATGCATCCTGGTAACAAAAGTAGCTCCCATTCGATCAATGATTTGACTGGTTAATATGGTGCCAATGATTTCTCGTTTTAAACGGTGATTATTTAAATATTTTTCATCAACTTTTTGAAGCTTCTTGGGAAAGTAATTAATCAGTAAACGCCTTAGCCAAGGGTCATTCAACACACTTGATTCAATCACTTGATCATATAAGTCTAACTTAGAATAAGACAGCAATACGCATAATTCAGGTCTACTGAGGCCTTCGTTATTTTTTCTGCGGCGTTCTAACTCAGCATCACTGGGCAAAAATTCAATGTCACGATCTAGCAGACCTTTGCTTTCAAGCAACCGAATTAAATGGGCTTTGGCCCCTACCCGATTTGAGCTTAAATGATGCATAAAACTTAAAGTTTGTGTTTGCATGTAGTTATTCTTCAAAACCAGATCACTGACATCATCTGTCATTGATGCCAGTAACTTGTTTCTTGACTCAGTGGTATATAAACCATCTTCCATCATTGCTTTGAGTAAAATCTTGATATTGACTTCATGATCTGAACAATCAACTCCAGCTGAGTTATCAATAAAATCGGTGTTGACTTTGCCACCATTTTCAGCAAACTCAATGCGACCTTTTTGTGTCATACCTAGATTGCCACCTTCACCAAAAACTTTTGATTTCAGTTGCCTACCATCTACTCTTAAAGCGTTATTAGCACTGTCACCTGCTTCTGCATGGCTTTCATCAGATGACTTAACATAGGTACCAATTCCCCCATTCCAGATCAGGTCGATTTCTGAAAGCAGCAGTTTTTTAATCAACTCCTGAGGGGCCAATTCATCTTCTTTGATTTTTAACCAGGCCCTCACTTCCGGCGAAATAGGAATGGCTTTATCAAACCTAGAAAATATACCGCCACCTTTGGAGATAAGCTTTTGGTTGTAATCCTCCCAACTCGACCGAGGTAATTTAAACAGTCGTTCACGTTCTTTCCAAGTCTTAGACGAATCTGGATTAGGGTCAAGAAAGATATGTAAATGATTAAAGGCTGCTTTTAAACAGATGTGTTTTGATAGAAGCATGCCATTGCCAAAAACATCGCCCATCATATCCCCGATACCAACCACAGAAAAATCTTCACTTTGACAATCAACACCCAGCTCATGGAAATGTCTTTTTACAGACTCCCAAGCGCCTTTGGCTGTAATACCCATGCCTTTGTGGTCATAACCAGCCGAACCTCCGGACGCAAATGCATCTCCTAACCAAAAACCACGTTCTTCAGAGATCCCATTGGCAATGTCGGAAAATGTTGCTGTACCTTTATCTGCTGCCACAACTAAATAGGGATCATCACTGTCATGTCTGACTACATTTTCTGGCGGTATAATGCGCTTACCTTTGATGTTGTCAGTGATATCTAGCATACTGCCAATAAATGTTTTATAACAGTCGATCACCTCTGCCATCACTTCATCTCTTGAGCCTTTAGGTAATTTTTTAACCACAAAACCGCCTTTTGAACCAACAGGAACAATGATTGAATTTTTAACGTTCTGTGCTTTCATTAAACCCAAAACTTCGGTTCTAAAGTCTTCATACCTATCTGACCAACGCAGACCACCTCGCGCCACTTTACCCATGCGTAAATGAATCGCTTCGACTTTGGGTGAATAAACAAATATTTCCCTGAAAGGCACAGGCTTAGGTAAGAACGAGAGTTTCGATGAATCTATTTTTAAACTGATGGCAGCTTTATGGAAACCCTTGATATCTATTTGGTAATAGTTAGTCCGTAAAATAGCTGTGATGATATCAACCATATGTCGAATAATTCGGTCTTCATCTTGGGATTTTACTGATTCCAATAAGGCATTGATTACTTTGATGGCTTTATCTGCCATGCTGGATCTTGAAAATTTGCGACTGCGGGTGTACTTATACACTCGATCTTGTTGGTATTGATTCAAAGTAATATTTAAATGGTTACATTGAATGGCGAATTTTTCATTGAACGAATCAAGATGTTTCCTGACTTCTTTGGCTTCTACTAAGTCGAGTTGTGGTGAAAATTTAATAGAAAACAACTCCACCAACCAACGCGAAATATGCGGGTGTTGAACCATGGCTTTTTCAATGTAATCCATACTAAAAGGTAAGCCAGTTTGGAGTAAATACTTAACCAAACACCTTAAAAAAGAAATTTCACGCCAAGTTAAACCGCCTAATATAACCAGTTTGTTTAAGGGGTCAGACTCTAATTCACCACCAACCACTTTTGCAAATGCCTGATGAAATCGAGTTTTAACCAAATCCAATTCCAGACCATTACCTGATTCTAATGTTAAATCAAAATCTTGTACCCAAATACTGTGTCCGTTGTTCATTTTTAATTCATAGGGCCTTTCGCTGACTACATGTAAGCCCAAATTCTCTAAATCAGGTAGTACCTCACTCAACGGAATGGTGTTATGAAAACGAAAAACTTTGAACCTGAAATCACCTTGTCGTTTGACTCTGGGTTCATATAAACTCATTTGAATGTCATCAGAGTCTTTAATTTTATCGGCATTTTCAACGTCGAATGAAGCCACCCATGGACTCACATCTTCACTGTATGCTACTGGAAAAGAGTCTTTGAATTTATACATTAAACGTACACTTTCTTCATGACCTAAACGCTCAGACAATGTGGCAGCTAACTTATCTTCCCAAGTGGTCACAACATCAATCAACTCAGACTTTATTTCCTTCAACAATTCATTGTTAAACTGTTTATTATTCCTGATAACCACATATAACCTGGCATAATGTGATTCATCAATTGCAACCGAATATTCCACCTCTACCCCATCAACGGACTGGGCCAATAAAGTTTGAATTTTATGACGTGTACTGGTGTTAAACAAATCACGGGGTACATACACCATAAATGAACAAAATCGATTGAACTTATCCTGTCGGGCGGTTACTTGAGTGGTTATTTTTTCTTGAATAACCAAAGACTGATAAACTGCATTGAACAGTTCTTGGGTATTGGATTGAAGTACTTCATCACGCGGCATGGTATCGATGATGTGCATCAACATTTTACCTGAATGAGAATGTGCATCAAAACCGAATTGCTTAATCAGTACTTTAATTTTATCACTGATATAGGGAATTTTAAGAGAGTTTGTATTGGTTGCGACTGATGTAAACAGTCCAATAAAACGATGTTCAATTTTGATTTTTCCTGCAGCATCTGTTTCCAGTAGTCCAATATAGTCTAAATTACCTTTGCGATGTACCTTGGAGATTACATTGACCTTTGTGATCACCACCAAATCTGACTGCTTCTGAATTTGATAGCCATCAGCAGCTAGTTGACTGGCATCGTTACTGTCGGCATCTAGATCTGGACTCAATAAACCCAGTCCCGTATTTTTAACGGGCACCATTTGTTTATTTTTACATTCGTATTTGCGATAACCTAAGAAGGTGAAATTATCATCAACCAACCAATCAACAAACCTTTGTTGTTCAATCCTGACAGCAGCATCATTCAAATGTCCTATAGAGTCTTTGGCTAGTTGCATAACCTCAAGCATGGGTTGCCAGTCACTGACTGCCGTTCTGATTTGTTTAAACACTTGTTCAAGATACGCCAGAAAGGCCATGACATCTGTTTTATGTTCTATGCGTTTGATTTCAATATAAATAAGTGACTTGGCCTGCGTTTCACCTTTTTTGGGTTTTTCAATCAGTACCCTGTTATTGTCTTTACCTTTAATTTGTATGATTGGATGAGAAATTAATTTAATATTCAATCCAAACTCGGCACAAGCCATGGTTGCAGAATCAACCAAAAATGGTACATTGTCATTAACCAACAATACTTGAGTAATGGTTGGATCAATTTTTGAATGTTCGACCTCAATAATTGGATTCTTCAGTTTGCGCAAAGACATGCTTTTGATCATGTTGTTGAACGTCTCATACCAATAGCTGTATTCATGAGATTGAATTTCTTCAACAGACATATGAGTGAACAATTGTTTGGCCAATTGTTTGACGCTGTCTTTGTAAGGTGAGTCGGTTTGGTTAACTTTTTTAGAAAGGTTTTTGATGAACTTCTTATGTTCTGCGGTAAATAATGATTGCATCAGATTCTCAGTTTCAATTTTTCAAATTTATTTTTTTGGCAAAATTGTAGACAAAATAGCGCACACACTGAATTCAATCAGTTTGGTGTCCCCGTCATTATGTTGTGATTTGACTCAACCCATCTTGAGTTTAAAAATATCCAATCACATAACGAATTCTAACGGTTTAATCGCCTGAAATACAGTGCTGAAAACATTTATAACAAAAGTTTTGAGAGAAGACTGTTCAGAGCCAAAGCATTGAGCACACTCTGAGAAATCTGGCTGTGCCGCGGCGTCACCGCTGCAAAGTGTGCGTTGATGTCTGCCGGATCGGCAAGATCGAAACACGCCATCATGACCGCCCTCGGCAGCGAGCACCAGGTCTGGGTGAGTTTCATCCGCTTAAGATCATTGAGGTAGAGGCCAATCCTGCTGTCTCCCCCCATGTTGAGGCGCAGATTGAGTTCAAGGGCCAGCAACTCGCCGAT
>CALDFB010000259.1 GCA_937942365.1 uncultured Marinicella sp.
TACCTTATTGTATATCTTGATGGGTTGGGCCATAGTCTTTGCAATAAAACCCTTGGCAGCTAACCTATCTCCAGAAGGATTGTTTTGGTTAATGGCTGGAGGGATCTCTTATACGGTCGGTGCAATCTTATATGCCATAAAAAAAATACCGCTTAATCATGCCATCTTTCATTTGTTTGTATTGATCGGTAGCGCCTGCCATTTTGTATCGGTGTATTTTTACGTTCAGTAATAAACCTATACACAGTCCTCAACGAGGGGTTTATAACGAAAATTTCAGTCAATAATTTGGCAAGAGATGCTTAGATTTTCTAACCGACTAATCATGGCTTTGGTTCCATAACACTGCTGATGCTCATTGATGATGAGTGCCTGATCTATCTGCATGCTTTTTGCAATTTCAGGCCATTGCATTCCTGCCACAACCAAGGCAGTGGCAGCTGCATCTGCAGTGATGCCATTGGTAGCAATGACCGTTGCTGAAATGATGTTGTCCACTGGTAAACCCGTTTCAGGATGGATGATGTGAGCATAACGTTGGCCATTGAATTCTTTATACCTTTGATAATTACCCGAGGTAAAAACAGACTCATCGCCATTGATTGTAATTTCGGCCACCATAGAACGATCGTTCGGTGATTGGATGGCAACACGCCAAGGACTTTTGTTTTTAATACCACCCTTGCTGCCTATGCTGCGTAAATCTCCACCGGCATTAATAATGGCGTTTTTGATTTGGTGTTTATGGAGTATACCCACAGCGATATCGATCGCATAGCCTTTGGCAATTCCGCCAAAGTCTAACCAAATATTTGTGTTGTTACTGCTTATACTTTGGTCATTAATATTTAAATTTTCCACAGTTATATTTTGAGTCGTTAAAGCTTGGATTTCTTGTTCAGTAGGTGGTGGTGTCAGAATGGGGTATTCGTCGGAATGAAAACCCCACAAGTGAATCAACTCCCCTATGGCTGGATTGAATAAATATTGAGACTGCCTTGAAAATGAAATCGTTTGTTGAATGAATGAAAGCTCTTCTTTAGCTAGGTGAACGGTTTTCCCAGACCTAAGTGCTTGATTAATTTCAGTTAACCTGCCAGGTTTCCAGGCATGCCACTGGTGATGCATGTCATTAAAAGTCTCACTGATTTCATTGATGGCAGGTTGGATATGCTGGGCATCATCTGCCCATACATTGATTTCAACCAAGGTACCAAAAACCCAAAGCTGGTGAACGGATACTTTGGATTTCTGGTTGTCACATGACGTTAAGAGGTAAGCCAATAATGCGACTGTAATCCAATTGATCTTATAACTCAAGGTTCACCCTATGGAGCAAGTATCATGTTATATTTTTCCTAAGACCCAGACTTATGCAGAGGTCTCATAAAGTAAAAACTATGACTCAAATCCATTGGCAAATATCAAATCGGCATCAGCACATTGTAAGTTATTGGCTGTTCCTTGAGTGGCTGTATCATTACCTAGATCCATACTGGTGGTTAAAAATGCACCACCTGACTCTTCGCCGCACCAGTTCAATGTTTGCGAGTCAGCAGCTGTAGGGACAAAGTCATAAACATCCTCTGAAAGTTCCAGCCAAATGTCTTTCACCACTGCAACATCACTTCGTCCAACATCAACATCTGTACTCCATTGCACAAAGTCCACCATATTAGCCGCAGTACCGAATGGACCAGAGGTATAAAGTCCAAGATCAGATGAGGTGTCATTCAGATCAATGCTGATCCACAATGCGATGATTTCACCTGGCTCAAGCAATAAATCACCATCACCCGTGCCAGAAATAATGTCTGCTAAACCAATGGGTGGATAATCAAATCTTGCACACCATCGCCACCCTGCAATATTGACAGCGTCAGTCCCGCGATTAATCAATTCAACCCAATCTTCTCCCACATTCCCTAGATAAAACACTTCATTGATGGCAATGTTTTGTGGGTCAGGATCTCCACTTGCATCAGCTTGAGTGGTCGATAATAATGCAGCAAATAAGATGGTTTTAGTTAATGTAGTCAATAACAGTTCAATAAACTTCATTGGTATTCCCCTATAAATTTTTCAGAACGAAATTAGCACAGTTGCGTTATAAAATACAATGTTAACTGCTCATTAACATCCCAACACAGTAGTAATGAGATTTTATTCACACTTTCTGCCAGCCAACGGCTGATTGACTTGTGAATTGTGTTATGTTTTTCGTTTCTGTGTTAGCGAAAGTGAATTTACTTCAGCATAGAATTAATATAAATATTGAAAGTGGGTGATTTAAAATAGTAAGCAATGACAGGTTATTATGAGTTTCAGTGTTTTTTATGGGCTTAGTGTTAAAATAAATTTTCATTCAGACAAATTAACTGCCATCAAAGTGCAATTTATAGATGTCAAAGAAAATTAAAAATATAAAATTGGCTTCAGGTCAATTTTGTCAATTCATCAGAATTCGTAAAAACTTGATACCTAATTACTATATTTTAGCTTTTCCAAAATCACAAGGGGAGCCAAGCAAAGAAGAAGTTTTTGAAATGGTTACACTTGGTATTGAATTTGCTAAAACGATTGCATATAAGGCGGTCAGTGACGCTGAGGCTTACACCTTACTTTACAGCGGATACAGTGCAAGAAGAGAAAAGGGTTGGCATGTTCATATCGTATTACTTGGAAATCGATGGAAAAAAGCTTGGTTATATATAATACTGGCCGGAAAAAACTTGCTGCAAGCCATTGGGTTAAGAAAAGATGACTCGCCGAGAATTGAATGATGACTAATAGTATGACTAAGGACAGGTGGTTAAATTTGATGAAATCTATGTCTTTACCAGACTCTTTGGCTTATTTTGATGCCTTGGTTGCAGCTTATTCAGAAAGACACCGGCATTACCACACCACACAACATATAAATGCGATGCTGCGACATTTTGAATTAACTTTGAAATGGTCTGAATTACCTGATGAGCTTGAGCTCGCTATTTGGTTTCACGATGCCATATACAAACCATTTTCTGCCAGCAATGAAAAGGACAGTGCAGATTGGGCTAAAAAGTTTCTTACTGAAAACAAGTATGATGAAAGCGGCATCGACAGGGTTTACCGCTTGATTATGGCAACAGAGCATAATGGTGAAGTCTTGGGACAAGATGAAAAACTGCTTGTGGATATAGACTTGACAATTTTAGGTTCGCCAGAACATGTGTATGACCAATTTGAACGTAATGTTCGGAAAGAATACAGACTTGTTCCTACGTTCATTTATCGCAAAAAAAGAAAACAAATACTTAAAAGTTTTTTGGCTCAAGACAGCATATTCTATTTGGATTATTTTAAAGAAAAATTTGAACGCCCAGCCAGAGTTAATTTGTCCAGGGCTATTGAGTATTTATGAAGAAAAAGAAGCTGTACATGGGGGCCATATTTAAAAGATCATTGCATAAATGATGAATCACAATAAAAGTTTGGAATACTGGATTGCTGCGTTGAAAACTAACCAATAGCCAGTTACTACTTGCGTTTCCTGCCTCGCTTAATGTGCCTTGGTTTTTTCTTCTGATTTATTCAACTTTAAACGTCAACTTAACAATGAGTTTGCATTAAATTAACGCCGAAAATGTCATACTTTTGTTTTTTTTTATTGAATCTATATGCGTTATTTGTTGTTTATTTGTTTTAATTTACTGTTAGTGCCGAGTTTATCTTTTGCTGAAGATAATGCAGGCAGTCTGGGATTGAAAAAAATGGTGGTTGTGGGAACTGTACCTGGTCCAGATTTGTGGAAAGTTACCAATGGTGAAAATGTGTTGTGGATACTTGGCACCTTATCTCCTTTACCCAAAAAAATGAAATGGAACTCAAAGCCAGTTGAAGAGCTGATTGAATCCTCACAAGCCTTTATGTTGGCACCGTCGTTTTTTGCCAGCTTGAAGGGGATTGGTTTTTTTAAAAAACTTTCATTGGCGAAATCCGCCATCGGGATCAAGAAAAGCCCTGAGAAAGAAAAGTTGGTGGATATTTTACCGGAGGATGTCTACACACGATGGTTGGTTTTGAAGAAAAAATACATGGGTAACAGCAAAAGAATAGAAAAAAACCGACCTATTTTTGCCAGTAACAAATTGTTCAGTAAAGCGCTGAAGAAAACGGGTTTAACCGAGAAAACTGGCATCACTAAGAAACTGGTTAAAGTGGCAAAAAAGAATGAACTTCAAATTATTCGCCCGAGAATAGAAATAGATTTGGCTGACCCCAAGGCCACAATCAAAAAATTTAAAAAAACGGAATTAAATGACATTGAGTGTTTCACTAAAACATTAGATCGAATTGAATCAGACTTAGCCACCATGAGCACTCGAGCAGTAGCATGGTCTTATGGAGATGTTAAAACAATCAAGTCTTTACCTTATACTTCTAATAAAGGCGCTTGCGACTCTGCTTTTTTTAATTCCGCAGTAGGCCAAGACTTGGGTTTAGCAGAAAGCCACGCTCGATTGAACCAAGTTTGGGTAGAGCATGCCACATCATCACTGGAAAAAAATAAATCGACTTTTGCGGTTATTCCTATTTCATATCTTTTGAATGAAGATGGCATTTTGCGAGAATTAGCATCTGCTGGCTATGAGGTACAGCCACCAATTTCATTAATTGAGAATGAAATTTCTGAAAAAATGTAAACAAATGGTAATAGGAATATCTGGAAAGCCCCGGAGTATACTTAACCCAGAGTGCATTTGATGGCTTTTGCGACCAAGAACGCCCGTATACTTTTAGTCACTGATCGCAGGTCATGTTGTTGATCCATTTTATAACTGCGAAAATAATGTTCAAAGACCCAATCACCGTCTTAAA
>CALDFB010000260.1 GCA_937942365.1 uncultured Marinicella sp.
ATATTATTACCTTCAAGAGTCAGGTTGTTACCCCTGTTGTTTAAATTACTGGCTTCCTGATTTAACAGTGCGACATTACCTGAAATGATGTTGCCAGATAAAACCAAAGAACCATACTGAGTCTCGGTAATACTTAAAATACCACCTGAAACATCTGCCGTGTTACCGGTAATGGTTGAGTTAGAAATAGTCACCTGATAGTCAGAACCTTGTCCAGCAATTTGATTACCCAGTAAGGGAGAGGTATGAGAAGGTGCGAAAGTGGTAGACCCTGAGTCAACTAATATGGCACCATAGGTCTTGTTGTTATTTCCACTGAAGGTAGAGTTTGAAACCGTTACGTTACTTGCATAAATATCTAAAGTAGCACTTGGTCCATAAACAAAAGGAAGATACGTAAAATTTTTACGATTATTAACCACACTGGTATGAGTAATTTGGGCATTACTTTTTCTGATAACTATGGTAGATGAATGAATAGCGTTGTGGGTTTTATTATCCCTGAAAACTGAATGCTCAATAACAGTGTCTGCGGATCTATAGACAAATAAAGCGTTGTTGTTTTTAATGAATTGACAGTTTTCTAAGTGTAATCCTGCATGATTCGCGAACATGGCACCGCCGCGGCTGCTGCGGGTACCCAAAAAACCAGTATTACCTCCTGTTAAGGTGGTGTTTTTAATGTGTAATGAAGCAGTTTGTGGGTTTGCAAACCTGTATCCACTCACTTCTAATAATCTGAACTGTAAATCAGGGTCGTCCTTACTTATTGTTAAACCATTACCTTCGATGGTTACATGTGAAGTGATGGTTGGCAGGCCAATTAAATCATCATCATCTATCTGTGAATTACCGAATGGTTTGGTTAAGTTGATCGTAGTGTCCGGCGTGTTGAACCTGATCACATCGTCGCCTACACCTGCTTCACAACCTCCAACCACTGAATCAGTATTCGCAGCTTGAATCGCTTCAATCAATGAACATTCATCATCAATTTCAATATCTGCTGCATGAGCCGAATGAGTTGTAGAAGCGAGCAAAGCCAATGAGATTGACTTTGTCAGTAATTTCAGCTTTGGCTTCATGGCATTGTTTGTTTTCATTTATATCCTCGGTAAATTTAAATACATATCAATCATCAAAATCATCAGTAAATATCAAGTCCTCAAGTGACCCAAATTCAACCGCTCCAATGTCACAAGTGGCTGAACCATTACCATCGCCATCAATGGGTCTAATGAAGTTTCGTTGATCCATTGGGCTACAGAACACATCGTTGCCTGCATCTATGGCTGGACTTGTGGGGTTTGGAAGCTGGGTTAATGTCGAACCGCCGTTATCAGCTAACGGTTGTAATCCTGCATCAATTGGCGCCTCTAAAGAACCAATTTGATTGCCATTAACGCCATCAGACAGTCCAATTAATGAATCAGCGACACCGAATAAGTTATGACTTGAGTTATTTATCAGGGCGGCAGTTACATCATCAGGAATTTGTTCAATGAAGGCTGTATTATCGGAAATTATTGTGTTGTGGATCAAAAAGCTACCTACAGAATAAACATAAATGCCGCCACCTTTTGAATCAAAATTCAAGTATCCTCGATGATTATCAAAACCCAAATTTATCTTATTAAATTCATTGGCCTGATCATTACTCTTTGCTTGATTTTGTGTAATGGTGGAATTGATAATCAGACTGTATGGTTCAGATGAATTACTAGCTCTACTGATTCCACCACCTCCATTTCTTTGAGCATGGTTATTAGACACAGATGAATTTGCCAATCGCAAAGTTCCTTCATTAATAATGCGTATACCTCCTCCGTGATTATAGGTTGAGTTATTAGCAATTGTGCTAGATTGTATACCAATGTCGCCATCAGTAAATATAGCACCTCCATCATAGGATGAGGTATTGTTGGTGAAAGTTGACTGCCTTATAGATAAGGTTCCATCGGACCTATGTGCAATCGCTCCTCCAAAACCAAAAAAACCATTTGAACTGTTTCCATTGAATAAAGACCTGTCTATGGTTGATTCAAGACTACCTTCATCGAGATAAATTCCCCCTCCGGAACTTGCAACGTTATTGGTGACATCAGAATCATAAAGGTTTAAAGCGCCACCTTCACGAACCAAGATAGCTCCACCGAATCCAGCACTATTGTCAGGGGCAATGCCACCATCTAAAGTGACCTTGCTGAGTTTTAATTGACCCCCTGAGTTGACCTGAAAATGACGCATATTATTAGGCAGCATGATAAGTTCAGCGTCAGTTGGGCCTTGGATACTGATTTCACTGTTAATTCCCAGTGCTGAATTGGATGATGAGCCAGAATTCACAAAAGTATCGCCGACATTATTCAAGTTAATGGTCTCTTGATTGTTGTTGAATAAACTGTCAATAAATCGAATGTTGTCAGCGCCAGGAAAAGTATTTTCATTATCGGCTTGTTGTATCGCTGATCGTAAAGTATCAATTTCAAAAACACCTGGACTGACCTCAACAGGTGCACCACCACCTGAGTCACCGGTTGTGGTGACAATGAATTCAGCTGATTGGGCTGTGGAACTGGCCAACAAAACCAATGAAATGGATTGGGTTAATTGCTTTAATTTTAAAATTTTAGTTTTTGTCTTCATAGTTTATCTCTATTAATCTTATGACTTTATGGTCACCTACTCAGTCAACATCCCCTGTTAAATCCATTACAGATAAACTCATCAAATCCGTCTTTAAAAATCAGTTCTTGAGGCACCAACTCAATGACTTTCAGTTCAATCGCACCAATATCACAAACAGCAGTGCTATCTGAATCACCATCTTGTGGTCTCTCTTCGCCGCGTTGGTCAAATTCAGCACACAATGAATCATTACCAATGTCTATCACTGGGCTTCCTGGTAATGGTCTGTGGGTTAGTGTGTCCCCTCCAAAATAAGCCAAGGGTTCTAACATAGGATCTGAAATGGTGATATGGTTTGTGGCTTGTTCGTTACAACTGCCATCTGTATCCATGTTATTTTGATTGTTAGACTTGGCATCAATTTCAGTCAATACACAATCGCCCAAAGCATGTCCAACAATTAAGCTGTTACTGAAATAGACAGTAGCTGTTTCAGCATCTATACCTACACCCAGGTTATTAAATACAGTTGTATTCACCAGGGTTAAAGATCGGTTGTTCAACATCAGGATGCCAGCTGCCGTACCTTCATTTTCAGAAATCGTACTATTGATGATTTCTATATCGCTGTAACTCGAACTCACCCCTCCGCCTGCATCAATCCCGCGTTCAGCCTTATTTCTACTGATGGTTGAATGGCTGATCAATACAGATGGACCTCTGCCAAAAATACCTCCGCCTCTGTTTTCAGCTATGTTATTTATGACTTCAGACCCACCAATGGTTAACTGACCAAAGCGTGACCAAATCCCACCACCATCTTCGCCTGTACACCCTGTTATTTTAGAATCATTAACTGAAAGTTGTTCCAATGAGACGATACAACCACCATTCAAGTTATTAGAGTCGGAAGTGCTGTCACCATTGCTCAGTGTTAAATTATTTATATTAACTTCCTGTACGTCAAACTCACCATCGTCAACAGTAAAAATACGACTTTTACCATTACCATCAATTTTCAATAAATCTGCGCCTGGTCCATTAATTGTGACACTTGATGTAATCAATAGATCATTGTGCTCAAGTGTAATGGTTTGTGGCCCTGAAAACACAGCTGGATCAAATTGAATGATAGAATCCGTTGTGAGGTTCGCCTGTTCTATGGCTTCTCGTAAGGTGATTAAGCCCGTTGTGGTTTGGTCTGAAGTTGAGTTTACCTCAAACACTTCCCCACCGCCAGCATGAGCACACTGAATGCTCAAGACACTGAAGCCAAAGACTTGGGCGATTGAACTGGCTAAATTTTTATGTTGTATTTTTGTTGTTTGTTTTTTAACAGTCATGGTCTATGCCTTTGTAATTAATGTCTTGATCTGAAACAAGGTTGTATGAAAACTTTTCATTTTCATTGGGACCAAAATCCCAAATCACTTTAAGTATTAAATAGCTATTCAAAACCATTGATAAATATAATGGGCTGGGTGAGGTGCCTGAGTTTCATAGATTTGGGTTTCATGGTTTTCTCTGTGTCAGTTTGCTTGTTATGCTGGTTTATTCTCTTGGTATTTGGGTTGACTCAAGTCAACAACCCAGAGGGAATCTCTTTGGGTTGTCGGCTTCAGCCGACCTTAAACATTCGCTACATGACTTAACTGTTATTCGTCAAAAGCATCGGTAAAAATCAGTTGAAATAAGTAGCCACTTAACAACCTCTGATTAAAGTAAAGTTATCGTTATCTTGAATTGGAGTTATAAATTCATCGAAACCATCGATAAAAATCAAATCATTGTCTTCTAAGGTAGTCACTTCAACTGCACCGATATCACATGCAACCACTTCATCACCATCACCATCAATAGGCCGAGTAAGTCCACGCTGATCAAACTGAGCACAAAAACATTCATCACCACTGTCTATCACGGGGCTGCCAGGAAGTGGCAAATGAGTCGGTGTTAAACCTCCATGACCAGACAGAGGGCTTAAAATGGGGTCGCGAATTATACCTAAACGTAACGGAGTAACTCGACAACTACCATCACTGTCGAAGTTGCTGATGTTATTAATACCAGTATCACCAAACACACAATCATCACCTGTGTTTAACGCGATGATGCTGTTTTGGATGTTGTCTTCACTCAGGTTAACACCTTGTCCTAGGTTATTGTAGATGGTTGAATTATTGATATTAATAGCACCATCTGCACTGTTGATCCCCGCCCCATTATTAGCTTCATTGTTTGAGAAAGTACTGTTAATGACAAAAAAACTGCTGGTTTGTCTAACATTTAATCCGCCGCCACTCAATTCAGCACGATTACCTGAGAAAGTTGATCCCGTTACTCTACTCTGATTAGAAGCCTGGTGAGATAAACCGCCACCTCTGCCTGCAGTGGTATTATTCAAAAAAACACTGTTTTCTATTCTATTATCAGCTCTTTGCGTTGTAACGCCACCACCTTCTAAACTTGCGCTACAATTTTTTATAACCGATGAACTTAACAATAATGTCTCAGCACTATAAATACACCCGCCTGAGCCATTATTAGTTGATGACTGCCCATTGCCTTGAGTAAAGGTAATGCCTTGAATTTCTACTGTAAATGCGCCCGTGCTGCCATCAGCGATTGTAAATATACGACTTAAATTATCCCCGTCTATGGTTAAAAAATCAGCACCAGGACCAATGATAGTCACGGATTCAGTGATATTCATTTCACCATTTTCAAGCACAATCGTCTGTGGCACACTGAATAAATCGGTATCAAATTGAATTTTTGACCCGCCCAAAACATTGGCCACGATAATGGCTTCTCTGAGGGTGGTAAAACCTGGCTCGGGTTGATCAGAAACACTATTAACGGTAATTATGTCTCCAGCTATGCTAGATTGCATACCAAGCAATAAGATTGCGGACATACTTACTAAGGATGTCATTTTATGGTTTGATTTCATGGGGATTCCTATTACGTTAAATAAATGTCATGAAAAGAATGACATTTATTGTGTTAAATATTTAAAAAATCCGTGGTGCGTTTGGAATAAATAACTCTTTGCATTTACATTATTTCGTTTGAATAGTCGCTTTGTGATTTTGAGATATTAAGCTTGAGCCCCTACATTTGGCCACTCGCATTGCTCGATCAATATGACATCTCTTTATTAATAATTGTTCCAAATGCATCACGGGTATAAAATTGAAATTTTAGCAATATAAAAAGCTCTTATCCTGAGGCCGAGGCCCCATTAATGGTTAGTTTATTTATGAAAAAACATTTAAAAATAAGCTCTTTATTATGCAAGCCGGGACGTATGTCCCAGAAAACGTAAATTCTTTTTAAATACTTGTTTAAAAAGCCTAATATTTGATTAGATAACTCAATCATCAAAACCATCTTTAAACACCAGGTCAACAAAAGTCAGTCGAATATCCAGCTCATAGAATTGTCCTGGCCTTGCTTCCTGAATCTCCATGCTATAGCTTCCAGATGGCAGTAATCCGCTGGGGGTGTCAATGGTAATGGTATTCTGGCCAATATTGGCTTCGCCCATGTTTTCGTTACTGATCCTAGTAGACGCGCTTCCTGTGTCCCCTAGGTGAAGCGCAAATCTGGTGGCTTCATTGTCATTAGCTGAAATGTAATCATTGAGGATGATCGCTTCGAGTGCAAAACCCGATGGAACAACAAAGGTCATCCCATCTGTACGATCTGATGTGTCACTGTCTGAGGCACCGCCAACAGTTCCAGTGACTGTATTGTTCAGGTCGGTCAAGACCACTTGGGTAGGCATGTTACGGACGCCAGAAAGGTCTCCATCTATGGCCTCGTCCCAAATCACATCAGCCACGACTTGTTCTACAAAAAACAGTCCGATTAGGACCAAAAGATACTTAATATTCATTACTATTTCCTACTTTAAATTTATTGGAAAATGGTATTTCCGGGCTTTAACAGATCATTAACTTTAAATCGGTCGTACGACTGCCTAAAAACCATCATTAAAACCATCAACGAAGATCAGGTCAGGTAATGAACCAAACTCCACTGCGCCGATGTCACACACGCCGCTGCCATCATCATTGCCATCAAATGGCCTGATAAAACCGCGTTGGTCTAAATCTTTACAAAAGGTGTCGTTACCCGCATCTATGACCGGGCTGTTGAGATTAGGTAGTTGGGTCAAGGTCAGCCCGCCGTTATCAGCCAGTGGTGCTAAGTCGGCACTGATAGGAACATTTCGGGAGCCGATTTGGTTACCATTAACACCATCGCTGATACCAAGAACAGAATCACCTGCACCTATTAGGTTGTGGCTTGAATCAGCTTGAATCAATGCTGCCACATCATCAGGCAGCATCGCTGTTGTTTCGGTGTTACCAGTGATGATTGAATTATGTATCAGTAAGGAATTTTCACCAAGATAACCATATGCATAGATGCCTCCACCTGAAGTCGCAAAATCTATTTCATTGTCACCAAGGCTCTGAACAACCGTAGGTGTGCTGTTTGCGCGTGACTGATTAGCAGTGATGGTAGAGTTAATGATTCTATTCAAACCTACTCCTGGTTCAGTGCCAATCTCAATGCCACCGCCACCATTATCAGACTGGTTATTGCTTATGGTGGAATTAATCAAAGTCAACACTCCTAGATTATTTCCACCAATGGCGCCACCTTCACTACCGGCAATGTTGTTATAAAATGAACTGGAATCGACAATCAATTCAGATGAATGAAAAACAGCCCCACCTGCAGCATCTGAAGTGTTTCCAGCAAAAGTTGAATGCCTGATCAGAAAAGGCAGGTTATCAGTATCGATATTAACAGCCCCTCCAATTCTGACACTGCTGCTACTGGGTGTGACTTGGTTATCAATAAAGCGGCTGTATTCAATAGATGATTGATTGATTGAGTTGTTGGAGTCAATAGATACTGCTCCACCTTGTCTGGCCTGATTGTTACTGAATGTACAATGAGACACAGTTAATACGCTGTCATCGATGGCTAATACAGCGCCACCTTTACCAGCAAAATCCGGTGGGGCAAAGCCATCATCTAAAGTGACATGGCTGATGCTTAAATGTGCATCGCCATTCAGTTGAAAATGGCGCAAATTACCAGCGGTCAGTCTTAAGGTGTCATCTGTAGGGCCAATGATGGTAATTACACTGTTGATCCCAAATGCTGAATTTGAACTTCCTAAACTGGTATTGTATGTATCACCAATGGCATTCACATTAATCTGAGCTTCACCTCCAACAAATAAATCAGGTGCAAAGCGAATGGTATCAGGTCCAGTAAAAGTGGCTTCATTATCAACCAGTTCGATCGCTGATCTGAGGGTATCCACTTCGAATACGCCAGTGGCTATTTCAGTGGCACTGCCACTTCCTGAATCACCTGTGGTGGTGACAATGAATTCGGCTGAATGTGCTGTGGTTGATGCGATCAGCGCAAGTGAGATGGATTGGGTGAGTTTTCTTAGTTTCATAGATTTGGTTTTCATGGTTTTCTCTGTGTCAGTTTGCTTGTTATGCTGATTTATTCTCTTGGTATTTGGGTTGACTGAAGTCAACAATCCAAACGAAGATTCCAATGGATTGTCGGCTTCAGCCGACCTTAGACATGCGTTACATGACTTAACT
>CALDFB010000261.1 GCA_937942365.1 uncultured Marinicella sp.
CATGTTTTAATTTTCCGTGATTGTTAGCATCGAGCTTTCTTCATAGACTTAAGTGCACCATGCAAAAAAAACCAACTATAAAATACCTTTTCACTGTTTTTACTTTTTTGATCGCACAAGTAGGTCTAGCTCATGATGGCGATCACAATCAAGAAGATTTAATGCTGAGCGAACTTGGTAATTTGGGAGTAGTAAATTTTAAAGTATCTTGTAACTCAGAAGCCCAAGCCGCAATGAATATTGGAATCGCTTTATTTCACCATATGATGTATGCACAGGCTGAAAAACATTTTGAGAAGTTAATTAAAAACCAACCTGATTGCGCCATGGCTTATTGGGGTTATTCAATGACACTATTTCATCCATTATGGCCAGACACTATCAGCCATGAAGCACTTGAACGCGGGCAAAACGCTATCAACAATGCACGTAAGTTTGATCAATTATCTCATCGTGAAAAAACATACATTAAAGCCGCAGCAGCCTATTATCATAACTGGAAAAACACCGTTGAAGAAGATAGAGTTTGGGCCTGGCATAAAATTCAAAAAATAATTCATGAAGCTTATCCTGGTGATGTGGATGCGGCTGCGATTTATGCCCTATCAGTTTTAACTACCGCATCCCCTGGAGACCAAAACTTTACCAATCAAAGACATGCCGGTAAATTATTAGATAGCCTTTATCAAAAAGCCCCCTTGCACCCAGGTGTCATCCATTACACCATTCATGCTTATGACAATAACATGTTGGCACACAAAGCCATTCGAGCAGCACATGACTATGATCAAATCGCTCCGGATGTTCCACATGCGCTGCATATGCCCAGTCACATATTTGTTCGATTAGGCATGTGGCGAGATGTGGTTGGGTGGAACATTCGTTCAGCCAAAGCCGCTCTTAAATACCCCTCTAAAGAAGCCACATCCATGCACTATGCACATGCGCTTGATTATATGATTTATGCTAACTTACAAATCAGTGAAGATGCGGAAGCCGCTCTGACCTTAAATAAAATCAATAATCACCATCCACACCAAAACACATTTCCAGTAGCCTATGCTTTATCTGCCATTCCAGCACGATATGCCTTAGAGAGGAAAGACTGGGCCATGGCAAAAAATATTAAAATCAGAAACCCTGCTTACATCACATGGGATAAATTTCCACATGCAGAGGCCATCACTTATTTTGCACGTGGTTTAGGTGCTGTCAGAACTGGAGATTTAATTGCTACCGATCAAGCTTTGAAATCTTTAGAGTGGATGCATAAAAAAGCCCTCAATATCGACTCATCGTATTGGGCCGTACTGATTAAGGCTCAATTAGATACAATAACCGCTTGGCAAACCTTTACCAAGGGCAACACCAAAGATGCCATCTCACAGTTACGCAATGCAGCAGAACTTGAAGACAGTATGGAAAAAAATCCTGTGACCCCTGGAGCAGTCATCCCAGCAAGGGAGCTTTTGGGCGACATGCTTGTTTTAAATCAAGATTACAGCAAAGCTTTAATTGCCTATGAGAAAACTCTGGCGAAAAATCCAAACAGGCTCAATAGTTTATTGGGTGCAGGGATCTGCCATGAAAAATTAGGCAATCAATCAGCTGCCAAGACATACTTCAGCCTGCTTGATAAATTAGAAGTTTCAGAATTAAGTGTGAGAAATCAGGTCAAACAGGCAAGAGATTATTTGTCGGCAGAATAAAAAAGATACCTAACTTAGGGCATCTATCTAATGCTGGGCAGGTAATTTAAGTTTAAACTGCCAATAAAGGCCCAGCATTCATTCATACATGATGTGGTTACTTCTTCTGCAACAACTGCAAAATGCTAGAAAAATCCAAACCACCAGCGCCACCAGCTTGATGAATTTGATACAGTTGTGTCGCCAAAGCTCCTAGTGGTGTGGCACTTTTAGATTTCGCTGCCAGTTCTTGTGACAAACCCAAGTCTTTACTCATCAAGTCAACCATAAACCCACCTTGATAGTCCTTACTTGATGGTACATTGGGCATCACATCTGGGTATGGATTATAAACTTGCAAAGACCAATTATTGCCTGAGCTTGCTTTCATGATTTCCGACATAACGCCCGGATCTAGGCCTTGTTGTGCCCCCATGTTCAAGGCCTCAGCAGTGCCTACCATGTGTATGGCGAGTAACATGTTATTACAAATTTTAGCCACTTGACCGGCGCCAGATGCACCTGCATGAAAGATATGTTTTCCCATGGCACTTAAAACCGATTTAGCCACTTCGAAATGAGCCGCTTCGCCACCACAAATAAAAGTTAAAGTACCGGCCTCAGCAGCGGCCGTACCTCCTGAAACAGGTGCATCAATCATGGCTATGCCTTTTTGTTCACAAGCTTTGGCCACAGCACGTGCATCATCTGCTGCAATGGTTGATGAATCAATGATCAACACATCGTCTTTGACCTCATTAATTAAACCATTAGTGCCTGTATACAATGATTTTACAATGGCACCATTAGGTAACATTGAAATGATGACATCGGCATCAATGATCGCTGATTTGGCATTATCAGCTGTTTGAGCACCCGCTGCTTTTAAGTCAGCTACTGCCGTTGCATTTAAATCATAAACGGTGACTTTAAAATCATTTTTAATCAGATTTTTAGCCATGGGACCGCCCATGTTACCTAAACCTATGAAAGCAATGTGTTGTGTCATGTGAATACCTTGTTAATTTAAAATGGGTGGTTGAATAAAAAATGCTTCGACCATCGTGGGTGTGATGTCTGCTACCGATTGATGACTCCATTTGGGTTCACCATCTTTATCGATCAATAAAGCGCGAATGCCTTCAGCCAAATCTGGGTGCATGGCGCACTGAGTAGACATGATAATTTCCATATCGAATACTTCAGACAAACTCATGTGTTTAGCACGCTTGATTTGTTCTCTGACTAAATACAGGGTCATGGGGCAGCCATTCACCAATGATTGAGCAGCCATAGACAACCATTTATCATCAGTCTCTAACTCTTTGAATCGCTCAACAACATCAATCAAGTCAACTGGTGCCATCATTTCATTGATTAATTCATGATAAACCCACAAACGAGATTCATGAACTCGTTGTTCCAATTGTTGTACAGATTGAATCGCTTCGGTTAATCCATCATGTGTACCATCTGACGCCAAAATCGCAGCCTGTAACTCAACCAAATCATTGGTGTCCACAACGAAATCTGCCAATTTAGTGAAAACGGCATCTGCCGCATTCATGCGTGCTCCCGTCATACCCAAAAATTCAGCGCAACGACCAGGCATGCGGTTAAAAAACCAAGAGGCACCGACATCTGGATACAATCCAATAGTCACTTCCGGCATGGCTATCATCGAACGTTCAGTCACAATGCGATGAGACCCACCTACTGCCACCCCCAATCCGCCACCCATTACAATGCCATCGGCATAAATAATGATGGGCTTGGCATAACTATGAATGGTTTGATCTAATTTATATTCTTGGGTGAAAAACTCGTGGGCTTTGGCTGGTACATCACCCTGTTTAGTTTCCTTCATTGAGTGATACAACATCACCACATCACCACCAGCACAAAATGCTTTTTCTCCAGCACCTTCTATCCACACAGCTTTGACCTGATCATTAACTGACCACGAGTTCAATATGTTTTGCATGGCTGCAATCATATCAGTGGACAGTGCATTTAAAGCCTTAGGTTTATCTAAAACAATAACACCCAACAAACCGAAATCAGCCTCAACCATTTTGGTTTTTATATGCTCACTCAGTTCATGAGTCTGCTCGCTAATTACACTCATCAGATAATGACCTCAGTGGCTCCTTCTTGCAAAATCTTTCTGGAAATAATCAAACGCATGATTTCATTGGTACCCTCTAAAATACGATGAACGCGGGTGTCTCGAACATGACGTTCTAACGGATACTCTTTGATGTACCCATAACCACCGTGTAATTGCAGCGCTTCATCACAAATTTGAAAACAAACGTCGGTAGCAAATCTTTTCGCCATTGCACAGTACGCTGTGGCCTGTTGATCTTTACTGTCCAATTTAACCGCTGCCAACCTGACCATTTGGCGGGCAGCTATCATTTCAGTCAACATATCAGCTAATTTGAATTGTAAAGCTTGGAATGAAGCCAAAGGTTTGCCAAATTGTTTACGCTCTAGCATGTAGGCTTGGGCTTCATTCAGTGCCGCTTGAGCGGTACCTAAAGAACAAGATGCGATGTTAATGCGACCACCGTCTAATCCTTTCATGGCAAATTTAAACCCTTCTCCTTCCTGGCCAATGAGGTATTCAGCAGGAATGCTGACATCTTCAAAAGTAATTAACCTGGTAGGTTGTGAATTCCAACCCATTTTGTCTTCTTTTTTACCATATGAAATACCGTCACAATCAGCAGGCACCATAAAACAAGAAACACCTTTGGGGCCATCTTCTCCAGTTCTGGCCATCACAATCAATACATCAGTAGAACCAGCACCTGATATGAAAGTTTTACTGCCATTCAGCAAATA
Source organism: uncultured Marinicella sp. (assembly GCA_937942365.1). GTDB lineage: Bacteria > Pseudomonadota > Gammaproteobacteria > Xanthomonadales > Marinicellaceae > Marinicella. The sequence goes on from CALDFB010000261.1 coordinate 4,539, forward strand.
GCCATCAGCTGTCTTTGTGGCTGAGGTTTTTAAACTTCCCGCATCAGAGCCATGTCCTGGTTCGGTCAAACAATAGGAAGCCAATAATTCGCCTGATGTGAGTTTGGTGCCCCACTCATTGGCCAATGTATCATTACCAAATGTGGTCAACATCCAAGCACACATGTTATGAATGGTTAAATAGGCAGTGGTAGAGGTACAATGTTTAGACATCTCTTCAAATATCAAAGAAGCATCTAAGCGGCTTAAGCCTAAACCACCATATTTTTCTGGCGAATAAATACCCAGAAAACCCAACTCTCCAGTATTTTTAATGACTTCAACAGGAAAAAAACTTTCCTCATCCCATTGAGCAGCATGCGGTGCCATTTCACTCGCAGCGAACTCTTTTGCCGCATCAATAAAGGCTTGTTGGTCTTCGTTCAGTTCAAAGTTCATAGGGCCTACTCTTATAAGTTAATGGTGGCGTTAGGTGCTGCATCATCTGGTATATCAGATTCAAACCAACGCGAGGTAACGGTTTTGGTTTCAGTATAAAAACGCACAGCTTGTTTGCCGTATGCGTGTTGATCACCATAAAAAGACTTTCTCCAACCAGTGAACGAGAAAAAAGGCAGCGGCACAGGAATCGGAATATTGATGCCAACCTGCCCCACTTTGATGTCATGCTGAAACTTTCGTGCTGCTGCACCAGATGATGTGAATAGTGAGGTACCATTGCCGTAAGGGTTATTATTGATCAGTTCAATGGCTTCTTCTAAGGTATCAGCCGTCATCACGCATAACACAGGCCCAAAAATTTCTTCGTTATAAATGCGCATATCAGTCGTGACATTACTGAATAAACTGGGTCCCAGCCAATTACCATTGGGATAACCATCAACTTCATAGTTTCTACCATCCAGCATCAACTCTGCCCCTTCATCAACACCTGATTGAATCAAACCTTCAACTTTCGCTTTGGCTTGAGGTGAAATCAATGGACCATAAAATGATTCAGGGTTTTTCCAATACCCCGGCTTCATTTCAGCCATCTTACCTTTGATGTCATCCAACCATTCTTTGGCCTCCCCCACCAGGACTGCCACTGAAATAGCCATACATCGCTGTCCAGCAGCTCCACATGATGAGCCTGCAATGTTATTGATGACTTGATTCTTATTGGCATCAGGCATCACCACCATATGATTTTTAGCACCCGCAAAAGCTTGTACACGTTTCAAGTTATCAGTACCTGTTTTATAAATGTGCTCACCCACAGGCACTGAACCAACGAATGAAATCGCTTGAATGTCTTCATGGTTCAAGATTTGATTCACTTGGTCTTTGCCCCCATGAACCACTTGTAATGTATCTTTGGGGAAACCAGCTTCATAGAAAAGTTCCGCCAAGCGCATGGGGGTATTAGGGTCTTGTTCTGATGGTTTCAATACAAAGGTGTTACCACATACCACAGCCATGGGAAACATCCACAATGGAATCATGGCAGGAAAGTTAAAGGGTGTGATCCCAGCACAAACACCTAAAGGCTGGATCAATGAGTAAGTATCCACTTTAGAAGCTACGTTCTCTACGGTTTCACCCATCATCATTGACGGGATATTGGCTGCATGTTCTGCCACTTCTATACCACGCCAAACATCACCTTTGGCATCTTCAAAATTTTTACCGGTTTCTTCCGCCAGTATTTCGGCCAATTCATCATGATGTTCTTTCAGCAGATGTTGATAGTTCAACATCATCCGTGCACGTTTGGTCACAGGCACATCTTTCCATGTTTCAAATGCATTTTTAGCAGATGCTATCGCTTTTTCCATTTCTGCCTCAGTAGCCATGGGTACTTGGCATATTGATTCTTGCGTAGCTGGATCAGTCACATCCATCCAATCAGCTGATTCGCTGATCACTGATTGACCATCAATAAACATAGGAACTTTTCGTGTCATAGATATACCTTTTAAATATTGTTACAGAGACTTAAATCAACTTAACTTGGAAGCGAGTTTGATATTATAACAGTCTCATTTGGGTGATTTAATTTGACTCAAAGCAGGATGTCCCCCTGATTTTGAGCGTCGGTATTGTAACATTGATGACTTATTTATTCATGTAAATAAAGCAAAACAGCCTGTGCAATTCTTACAAGATTTCAATGACAGTTCTGAGGCACTTCATCCAAAATAATCATTACATTTGATTCCGCTTTTATCAGCAACGAAATATATAAGATTTGAATGCCAGAAACTCACATTAATCCCTTAATGTGAGCTTATATATTTTATTTGTATCAGTTAAATCCATTGTTGAAAATAACATCTTCTCGGTAAACATAAACAGCTCCCTCCAGAGTACCAGCTTCGCTGTCGTTAGGGACTCCAACAATCGCCCAATCATTGGTAAGAAATACTGCACGAGCATATTCCTCACTGCTTGTTGCCATACTTGGGGTTAATTTACTGGATTGATTCCAAAAAGAACCATCAAAATCGAAAAAGTAAGCTGAACCCGAATTGGTGCCATTATCATCATCACCCCAGGCCCCGATCAAAACCCGATCTCCATTTAAACTCACTGCATAACCGAATTCATCATTAGCAGCCCCATCATCGGCCGTTAATTTTTCAGATTCTACCCAAAGTTCATTCAATGAATCATACTCAAAAATATAAGCTGACCCTGAATCATTGCCATTATTACCGCTGTCTTCAGGCGCACCAATCAGAGCCCTGTTCTCATACAAACTCACAGCATAACCAAAGTTATCAGAACTCATGCCATCGCTGGATGTAATTTGGTGTTGATCATTGTTATTCGACACAGAACCAAAATAAAATGCAGCACCAATATTATTGGATTCAAACCGGTTGGCACCTATCAATGCCCGACCTTGATACAGACTGACTGAATGCCCAAACTGGTCACCAAATCCTTGGCTGCTGGCTGACAAAGTATTGGATTGGAACCAACTGTTGTCCTTTTCATCCAGCGTAAAAACCAAGGCTTCTCCAGCACCAAAACCTGGTGCTCCAACCAAAGCTTGATTACCAAAAAGGCTCACAGCATATCCAAGTTGAGCGGTACCAGAAGAGTTGGCATCGGAAAACCTTTCGATTTGTTCCCATGAACCATTGATGTATTCAAACAGATAAGCAGCGCCAGCAAAAGAAACTCCATTAACAGTTTTATTTCTGGCACCCACCAGCAAGCGATCCTCGTACAGGCTCACAGCCGCTCCAAACTCATCATTTCCTGTCGTATCATCACCAGTTATTTTTTGAGTTTGAACCCATTGATTATTCATGAATTCAAATATATAGACTGAACCTGATGAAGGACCATTTAAGTTGTCTTTACTGGCGCCAACGGCTGCTCTATTTCCTGAGAGGCTTACTGCATTACCAAACCGTTGGTTGTTACCCGTATGCACAGGTTCAACTAAAATTTTCTGCTCTGCCAACAAAGCTCGTAAGCTATTTATAGTTTGATTTTCATCACTACCACCAGCATCAACCACAGGTACTAATAACACCCAAGCACCCAAAAGCACAGTACATTGAATTAATTTCTTCATTAAGTTCTCCAAAAAAATAATGTTCAAAAGTATATTGAGTAAAGATGTGATTCCCCTACTGACAAAATCAGAAAAATCCTGACAGAGCAAGAGTGAGACAGTTAAAATACTTGTATATCAGACACATAAGCGATATTTAATTGGTTTATAATCACTGTATGTACAAGACCACAAAAACATGAATGCCCAATATCAGTTTCTCGATTTTACGCTGAATACCCAGCAACAAAGCTTGTATAAGGGCGAAGACAGGATAGAAATCACATCTACCGTCTATAAATTACTTACTTTCTTTCTTGAACATCCTAATGTCACTGTTTCACGCCATGATTTAACCGACCATGTGTGGCCCAATCGCATAGTCACAGAAACATCTTTAGATAAATTAATACAAAGATTAAGGAAAGTGCTCGGTGATACCGATCACCACAAAAAGATCATTCGAACCATTCATGGTGAAGGCTTTGTGTTTTTACCGACGATTGAAACTAACAATCAACAGGAAGAACCAACAAATCAAGTCAAAAACCAATCCTCGAAGTTTAAGACAGCATTGTTTGCAGTTTTATTATCGGTGCTGGTGATTTATTTCTTAACCAAAGATGCCGATAACTCGAACGACTTAACAATCATTTCTCAAGCACAATCCAATCCAATGATAGTCAGTTTAATTCCTGATATCACAGGTAATAATGACAGCAGTCAAACATGGATGGTTAAAGGTGGTATGCACTATCTATCAGATAAATTTAATGACTCTATTGGGCATGATATAAAAAACATCAGTTTACAAACTCTGGCTGAAAATGATCCTGAAAAATTTGCCATAGATTTAAGCCAAAAAGAAGCCACCCATTCATCTGTCATTGTTTCAATCAAACAAACCAATGATCAATATAATGCAGAAGTTAAAATCAGATCGGCTAATGGAGTTATTGACCAAAAGTCTTTCAATTCTCTGAGCATTAAAGCCATTTACGATGACATCGCTTTTTGGGCTCAGACCACCTTGAATATAGAGTTCTCGCCAGATGATGAGACTGTTGATAGCACCATAAGCAAGAACTCTTATGCCGTAGAAAATTACATACGAGCCATTTCAGCCGAACTCAGTGGCGATGCAAAACAAGCCATTAACTATTTAGAATTGGCCACCAATGAAGATCCAAAGTTCTGGGCAGCGTGGTTGAAATTAAGTATCAATTACAGAAAACAAGGACAGTATGAAAAAGCCATGTCTATAGTTAAAGTTTTTGAACAAGCCAAGGTAACTGATCAATTCAAAATCATGGTGATTAATTCAAAGGTTAACATTCATAATGCCATGGGTGAGTTTGATCAAGCATTGGATGAAGTGGATTCAGCCATAAACCTTGCCAGAAAAAATAACAACATCAAAAGCCAGTATATTTTATTGAGTAACAAAGCCTATACAGCAAGCCAATTAGGAAAGTTCAAAGTCGCCATAGACAGCATCAATGAATCCATTAGACTGATCAAACAAGAAAATGAAAACAACCACGCAAGGCTGGGCTCAACTTACAGCACCTTATCTGGCATTGAAAACAACATGCAAAACTTCAAAGATGCTGAGACTCATGCAAAATTGGCCATCAAGCACCTTACCCTGGCTGACAATAAAAGGTATGTAGCCAAAGTCAAACTGCGATTATCCAACATATTATCAAACACTGGTAAGTTGAACGAAGCTGAAAACTTGGTCTCTGACGCCATCATCACCTTAAGTCAATTAGATGCTGCATTAGAAGAATCGACGGCTTATATGCGTTTAATTGATTTTCAATTACTCAGAGGTGACTTTGAAGCGGCGCAAACAAATTACAATCGATTGACTGAATCAATGGCCGATATCAGCAGTAAAGACCAAGCCAATTATTATTTGATCGTAAAAAGTGATGTTATGCTTGCTGTTAATAACCATGAGGAAGCCAAAGATACCATAGATAAGCTCGGGGCTTCATACATCAGTGACTACCACCACATGCAATATTACCGACTTGCCTTAAGGTATTATGAATTGATAGGTGATATTGATAATTGGCAACAAACTGCCAGAGAATTTATACAGTTAAATAAATTCAATGAAAACCCATTGACCTATCTGACTGAGGCAAAACTGGCCATTCAAGAAGGTAAAAATGAATTGGCTCAAGATGCATTTGAACAAGCCAAAGCCAAAGCACTTAAGACTCATTCTCCCAAAATTTTAGCCGATGTTTTGAATCCCTACATATTATTCTTACTTGAACTGCAAAGTGACATCAACCAAGCTGAACAAAATCTATTTGAACTTGAAAAATATGCAGTTCCACTCTACCCATACTTAAAAGTGAAAGCGCAAATACTGTTTAAACAAGGAAAAATCTTTCAAGCGGCAACGGTTCTAGAGCATTTAAAGTCAAAGGTTGGCAGACTTTGGAATGCTGATGATCAATTGTTACTAGAAAACTACAGAAGCCATATCACTTCTGGATTGTAGAAAAAAATTGCAGGGTATAATTCGTTTTGAACCTGTGTTTAATCCGCTAACTTATCAATATCAAATTAACACCATAATACAAAGTCACTCAGCCTGATGCCACCTTAACGGTTTACAAGACTCACGAACAATGATTTTTTTTGCTTCAAGATCAAGCTGTACTGTTTTTGCCCACCAACCTGAAGTAGCACCTTTGGGAAACAGTTTTTCTGGCAAATGCGCCTTTACATCAGCCATCATTTCATTCTGAGTTAGTCCAGGGCTCTTTTTTGGTAAAACCAACAATAAAGCCTTTTTCATGGCATGATATTTTGCTGCATTTACGTTCGTAACTTTATTGGGTATATTGATATTTTCAATGGCTATTTTTTCATCCTTTATTGACATCATTTAACCTCGTTTTTCAGTGTTAATTTTTTCAATTGAATTATTTTTCTTGATAATACTTCACTACATTTTTGGCAATTTCTAGATTTCCATTTTGTCTTAGTAACAAAGATGACAGCATCAAAGCCTCTATTGTATGACCCACATCAACATCTTTCTTCCTACCAAGAAAAGATTCTCCGTTAATGGAATGGTTGACTCTTGAATTACCTGAAGTAGAAATTTGACCCTGATCATTGATGCGACTGACCTGCCAAGCCATAGCCTTTACTGCCACTTTATCAAGGTCATGTCCACTGAATCCCATCAACAACAAACGAAACGATAAAGCTGTTGCTACGCCGTTATAACTCGAATCAAAACCACCGCCCTCGATATAATAGCCCGCTTCATCCACTTGATTTGTTGCAAGGCCAATTAATTCATCAGCCATATCAAGCGCTTCATCATCTACTACTAACTTGCCGAGTGTATAAAATGCAACTGCATCAAACAGAAGGCGATTGGGGGCGTGTTGATCTTTGAGCTTCAGAACTTCAAGCTCAGACTTCAAGTAGTCTAACGTCAGCTTTAGTTGAGGTTTCAAGCCATCAAGTCGATGTCGCATTGGTTCAAGCTGAGTTGATTTTTGAGCCCATCGATTGGTATTAATTGCATACCAACCAGAACCCAAGGAAGCAGCAAAAAATGCCACACCACTGGCAAGGTCTGACTCACTTGGGGAGCCTTGGCCTTCATACCTTCTCGGAATTTCAAGTTTAAAGCCTCCAGACGTTAACTGGTGCTGGAAAGAATACTCAACCGCTTTAAGGAAATAGTCTAAAGCATTTTCATTCTTTGCAGCCAAACCAAAACCTACTAAGTTATGTAGGCCTAACTGAAAACGCACATGGAAGTAGGTGCTTTTATTTCTTCCCATTGCACCGTCTTTGTTCGGTGCATCTTTTTCCGCCAATAGTTTGGCTATATCCAATGGTAACTCAGCCAATTGATTGCCATAGGTCAAGTCTTTTTGTGCTGTGCATGAGACAAATGGTATCAACATTAAAAAAAACATCCGCCATTTGTTGATTGGACTCAAGCCAAAATCTCCTCTAAACATCGGTTTATTATTCTAACATGACTGATGCCGTGAGGCCTTTTCACTTATTTACGATATGATTATTCTGAAACTAACTTTTTCTTGGTTAATTTCAGCAGCTTTATTATTTCAGGAAATTCGTTGGTTTGAGATAACTCTTCAATATTTTTATTTAAGTAATCCATTGCTTTTTGATGACTGATGAATCGATAATCCACTGCTGGTGGGCTTTGAGAATCAATATATCTTTTATGTGCAGATGACTTTAAATTTTTATAGACAATAACTTTAACATTGTCTTTCTCCTTACTGCCATGTGAATTCCATTCATACCAGCTGAATCCCAGAGTTTCATAACTTAAAACCTGTGGACCAAAGTCACTGTAATCTAAAACTATGGGCTTTTCTTTATAAACGCACGAAGATAATAAAAAAAATACAATGAAAGCGCATTTAGTCATGCTATTTTTTTGCGCTGCTAGAAACATGTACAAGTTTCCATTGGCCAGTTGATTTAGACCAAACCTGTGTGCCAGCACCTGAAACTACAACAGTGTCACCTGACTTTAAATTGACTCGTGCTTGATATTCATTCACTAAAATAGCAGTGGTTATGTTCACAACGGTAATTTTAATGTTTTCAAATTCTAGGGATTCATATCCTTGAATAAACTGGCTTTGCTCTCTGAATGGTTTTTCAAATGCGATCAATGAGTGATGAACACTTCCATCAGCATTCATTGAAGTAAATTTTTCTTGATCAAAAAACTTGAGATAACTATCAACATTCAATGATTTAACTGCTTTGACCAAATCCATAAATACCCAACGAATATCTGCTTTAATTTCAGCATCTAAGTCTTGTGAATGTTTCATCTTTGGTTGACTACAAGCAGCCAAGATAAGCAAAAACATAGCTAACACACAGCTATTTTGAATTTTTTTAGAATTAAAGCCCATTATTTTATAATTACATAGCAATTTGTTTAAGACATTGTAACAAAGTTTATTTTCAAGTGGACCGGTCTCCTAACAGTTCATACTGCACTTATAAATTCAGCTTGGTGAAAAGCAAAAACCAGAGCTGAGTTTCATGAATCCCAGCCTGGTTTGTTTTAATCATTCTCATTGTCAAATATAGTTTCCGCTCAAAGAAGTGGTTCAGGGAAGCTGGTATTTAGAATCCATTGACCATTTTTAAGAACAAAGCCAAAAAAAACAGATTTAGCCATATAAGAATCCCACTGGGTACATTCACCATTGGCATTTGACTCTTTACAAGAGTAGGCACCCAGGTATTGTATACCCAAATCAGCAAGCGAAACACTTTGTTGAGCCTGTCCTTTCGACCCACATAATACAGGATTATTTATATATTGATATTGTCTCCATACAGCCTCATATTTACCCTTCCCTTCGAAAAGGGTTTTACCCGATTGGGAGGTATTTATCGGCGGTCGCATCCCATAAATATGTTGAGTAACATGTCCCCCCATACTTGTATTCTGCTCTGCGACGGCACTGTCTTTAACACTTTTTATATCTCGACAAACAGCAGCCATTGTCGTTGCAGAAAACATCACAAAAAAGACCGCGCCAAATAAGCGCAGTGAAACTGATTGAGCATTTAATTTAAGCATAAGTTATTCCTGTTTTAGTTAGTGATTTTTTAGTGTAATTTTCAGGCTGGTATCGACTTATCAAAGCAATATAAATGAAGTAAAAACAAGCACAGCCATCAAACTACTGAGTATTTAAAAGGTAAGCTGAATCGCCCCATCCTCTATGCGCGCGCCATATGCCCCATCCGCTAAAGGGTACAAAGCAGGATTCACAAGACCATCGACTAACGCCGCATAACCAGCACTTGCTCCATTAACTGGGTTTTTCCAGTAAGCTATACTTCCAATGACTACCGAACTGGTATATTTATCAGGCAATGCTGCCAGAACCACGGCAGCAGCAGCCGGATCAAATGGTCCACCATCTGCTGCAGTGAGAGCCAGGTGGACAGCCGTGAGGGTATCACCTGACAGGGTTATAACTCCAATACATGAAGTAAACGGGGTGAATTGTATGACAGCTGCAGCACCAATTTGACGCTCTGCTATCGCCATTGGATCTGGCGCATTATTTATTACATAAGGCATTTTGACTCTCTTTAAAAACATTAAGCATAATTATGCAAATGAATTCAAAAAAAAGTATTACACTGTATTACATCCAATCGAAGCAAATACGCCCTGACGGCATTTGAAATATTTAGAACATGTTGTTATTCTGAGAGAGCCCGCGGTGAGGCCATGTAAATTAAAAGGTTTGCGCCAAGCCAAAGAAGCCTGATTACAATGCCACTAGCCGTGAGTCGAATGAATCAAAATACTCAACATAATCGTGAATACAAAACATAGATTAAACCCTCTTTAATGACAGTGAAAAAGACCGTCATTCCAGCCGGGCCAGAAGGTGAGCGCAGGAACCCAGGTGCGTGATGTTTAATTTTTTAAGGATTCTCTATACTGAAACACCTTCTAACTGGATACTTGGTTCTTCTTCAGTTCGGTAAGCGACGATCACATGCTGCCACTTCAGAACAACACAGCTTAAGCTGCAAATCTGCCCGATGACGATTAAGGAACTCATTTCATTGAAATTTTAAGAGAGTCATAAAACACTTTGATAAAAGCATCGTCATTGGCAGCAATCCCATAATCAATTTGTGTCATGATAAATAACCCAGAGTCTTTCACATCAAAGGTTAAAAACATTCTTTTTATATCAGAATCTTTATATTTTGAAGTGACTTCAAACCCAGACAAAGACACCCCATCTGACAGTGTCTTTGAAATCGCTTTAGACTCTATTGTATAACCATAATCACGCTCTTCCTTGGTTATCTCGTTGATCATCAAATCCATCATACCCGAGGGTGCAAGGGTTATGTATTCCTGAATCATCACTGCACTGCCCAAAGGTGTCATCAAGACTGTCTGGTATAGACCATCTCCTAAATCTGTTTTTGAGGGCAAATATTCTTTGGCATGATCAAAGGAAAAGTTTTTTACTGAATATTTAAGCACATCTTTTTGTTCTAATTGAACTGTTACCAGCTCATCACCAACCTTTACCTCAACTGATTTATTCAATGCAATGTCATAAGATTGTCCATCAATTGTTATTGTATAATTATCAGCCACAACCGCATGAGCCAATAACAAGAAAACAACGCATACCGTATTTTTAATCATCAAATCACCTACCTTTTTCATGTTTATCTAATCTTTACCCATAAGTTATGTGTATGGGTTCTCAATCTTAAGTTCAGCCAATAAACCAACCTCTAACTCCTCCATCGCTTCAGCCTCATTAACCTCAACATGATCATAACCCAACAAATGCAGCAGCCCATGAATACTCATATGCGCCCAATGGTGTTCTATGGCTTTACTTTGCTCAATCGCTTCCCGCTCTACCACAGCTGCACAAATCGCTAAATCTCCTAAGTGAGTTGATTCGACAAAATCTGGTAGTTCAGCCGTAAAAGACAACACATTGGTCGGTTGATTTTTGTTGCGATAAGTGTGGTTTAGGTTTTGGCTTTCAGCCTCATCAACAATTTTAATACAGATATCACCAGAAACTTCAAGGGAGGAAGCCACCTGATCAACCCAACTTTGAAATCGAACTTCATCAGGTGCTGCTAACTTTTTTTCGTTGATCAATTCGAGTTTAATCATTATGCATGATAAGCATCAATGGATTACTTCTTCTTATCGTAAGCATCAACGATTTTTTGTACCAGAGAATGTCTCACCACATCTTTCGATTTAAACCAACTGAAGCTGATACCTTTAATGTCTTGCAATATATCCATGGCATGTTTTAATCCTGATTTTTCGCCAGGTCGTAAATCTACCTGCGTGATGTCACCAGTGACCACTACTGTGGTATTAAAACCTGTTCGGGTAAGGAACATTTTCATTTGTTCAACGGTGGTATTTTGTGCTTCATCTAAAATCACATAGGCATCATTCAATGTTCGGCCACGCATGAAAGCCAAAGGCGCAATTTCAATTTCATTCTTTTCCAGCATTTTTTCCACTTTGTCGTTACCTAACATATCATACAAAGCATCATACAAAGGTCGTAAGTACGGATCTACTTTATCACTCAAATCACCTGGAAGGAAACCCAGTCGCTCACCAGCTTCTACTGCCGGACGAACAAGAACTAAGCGGCGAACACGGTCTGTTACATAGGCTTCAACAGCACAGGCCACCGCCAAATAAGTTTTTCCAGTACCTGCTGGTCCAATACCAAAATTGATGTCATGGGTTACTATGTTGTGCAAATATTCTTTCTGATTGTCCGAACGACCGGTGATAACGCCCGCCTTAGTTTTGATTGAAACTTCTTGTGGTTCGTAATCTGGCTTGGTGGCATTCCCAGCCAAAATCACATGCACGATTTCAGGGTTCAACGCTTCTTTCCGGGCTTCTTTGACCAATAAATTAAGCATTTTAGCTGCATGATTCACGTGACTCTCATCGCCCTGAATTTGAAATTGATTGCCTCTGGCGTGAATTTCTGTTTTGCTGTGTTCTGCTAATTGCTTCAAATGGGCATCATGGTGTCCATATAAGTTCGCTAAACTTCCGTTGTTTAAATCCGAAAACTCAACATTTCGAACGGTTGCTTTGTTTTGTTCTACCATATGTTTGTTATTTACCTTTCATCATTAATCAAAACGCGGCCCCTGAGCGAGTTTCTCAACGCTTCAGTAATAACCACATCGACCATTTCACCAATCATCCTCTTGGGCCCTGCAAAATTAACCACACGATTATTTTCAGTTTTACCTGAAAGTTCATCATCTGACCATTTAGAAGTACCTTCTACCAATATTTTTTGTGTGCTACCAACCATTTCTTGACTGATAATTGCTGCCATGTCATTGATGGTTGCCTGCAGGTGCTGTAAGCGGGCTTTTTTCTCATCCATTGAAACCAAATCTGGCATCGATGATGCCGGGGTTCCAGGGCGTGCTGAATAAATAAAACTGAATGATTGATCAAAACCAATATCAGTGATCAACTTCATTGTGTCTTCAAAATCTTTTGCAGTTTCACCCGGAAAACCAACGATAAAATCTGAAGATAAGCTGATGTCTGGCCTGGCTTCACGCAGTTTTCTTATTTTTTGTTTATATTCAAGCGCAGTATGGCCACGCTTCATCATAGACAATATACGATCAGAACCGCTTTGGACAGGCAAATGCAGGTAATTAGCCAACTCTGGTACATCTCGATATGCGTCGATCAAACCATCAGTGAACTCAACTGGGTGAGACGTTGTAAACCTGATACGTTCAATGCCTTCAATGGCAGCCACATAATGAATCAATAAAGCCAGATCAACAACATCTCCTTCGTGAGATAAACCACGGTAAGCATTTACATTTTGACCCAACAAATTAACTTCTTTTACACCCTGCTCGGCTAATTTCATGATCTCAGCCAAAACGCTGTCCATCGGGCGAGACATTTCTTCGCCTCGGGTATAAGGCACCACACAAAAAGAACAGTATTTACTGCACCCTTCCATGATTGATACAAATGCAGAGGGTCCTTCTTTACGAGGCTCAGGTAAATTATCGAACTTTTCTATTTCAGGAAATGAAATATCAACCTGAGGTTCTTGTTTTTTATTGCGTGCATCCAACAGCTCGGGTAAACGGTGTATTGTTTGGGGGCCGAAAACCAAGTCAACATAAGGAGCACGTTTAATGATCGCCTCACCTTCTTGGGAAGCGACACAGCCACCCACACCGATGATGACATCAGGATTCTTTTCTTTGATTTTGCGCCAACGACCTAACTGAGAAAACACTTTTTCTTGTGCTTTTTCTCGTATAGAACAGGTGTTGATTAAAATCACATCTGCGTCTTCTTCCACCTCGGTAATACTCAAGTCATGTGACTTCAATAAGACGTCTTGCATTTTGTCAGAATCATATTCATTCATCTGACATCCATGGGTTCTGATAAAAACTTTACCGCTCATAAGATTATTTATTTATTCTGTCGACTAATTGTACAATGATTTGGGCCGTTAAACCCCAAATCACGTTATCTTTATATTTAAAAACATAATAAGCTCTGTCACCAGCTGGCGTTCTTATTTTATTTTTGACTCGATTTTTATGATCTTGGAAAAATGCAAATGGAACGCCAAACACACGTTCAACTTCATTATTATCAATATCAAGACATGTCACATCTTTAATTTCTCCTACAAAAGGTGTGACATAAAAACCACTGATTGAAGACAAACCATCCAAAAAACCCCACAACTCAATGTTATCTGCAATCACACCAATCTCCTCTTGCGTTTCTCGCAAAGCAGTGTGTTTGATATTTTTATCTGACTCCTCAAATGCGCCGCCAGGAAAACTCACTTGCCCAGAATGATGCTTTAGATTCGCGTTGCGTTGAGTCAATAACACCCAAGGCAACCCATCTTTCCAGTAGAATGGAAACAATACGGCTGCCGCGCGATCCATTGTTCCAGCTGAACCCAACCACATGGACTGATCCATCAAATCCTGATTAAGGTACGGCTTAACTAGTGTGCTGAAGTCATACATTGTAGAAACTAAAAAAGGCAAGTCTTTAAACTTGCCCTTTGACTGTCTTCAATGGTTTTTTTGCTTATTTGATTTCAAGTAAATGAACATCAAATACCAAAACTTCATTCGGACCAATTGGGTTTTGCCCTTGTATTCCATAAGCCATTTCTGGTGGTAAGAATATTTGCCACTTATCACCTTTTTTCATCATTGGAATAATCTCTCTCCAACCCGGCATACGAACTTGTTTCATATCCATTTCTAAAGGTTGACCGTTTTTATATGTGCTGTCAAACTCTTGGTAGTTATCATAAACTTCTGTACCAATCAGTTTGCCACTGTAGTGAATAGTAACTGTATTATCCAAACTGGCATTTTTACCAGAACCTGCTTCAATCACACGATACTGAATACCTGAAGCCAATTCTTTGATACCTGTTTTACCTCGGTTTTGAGCTAAGAATGCATCACTGCGTTGTTGGTTTTTATCCGCCAATGCCATGAATTCTTCACGCTGGAATAATTGTAGCTTTTGTTGATATTTGGCATATTCTCCCGACATCAATTCTTTACCTACAGCAGGCTCTTTCTTGGTCGCTGCATCTCTCAAACCTTTCACAGCTTGTTCTATGTCCAACTCAAACTCACTGCCTTCACGGCCAGCTGCCTGTAAACCCATGCGATATCCGATGGCGTAAGACGCAGCACCTTTTTCAAATTTAATGTCTGCGCTTTTAGGCAACTCTTGTTGTGGTTCTTGGGCAACAACTGCTCCAGAAAAAGCAACACACAATGCAATTAATAGTTTTTTCATTCGTAACCTCGTTAACAAAATCAGCCGCGTATTGTACGCCAGCCTTCACAGTTAAACAAGACACGAACCAGACTAATAAGTTCATTTATTGGCCTCAGTCCTTTTAGATTTATACATACTTAACAAAATCACAATGATTTGGGTCATTTGAATGATTGTTGGTATAATTTCGCCTTCTTAACACTAACGAACTAACAACATGCCCAATGTCATATCCAAAATAGATAATCAAGTGTTGACCATAACCATCAACCGCCCAGACAAACTCAATGCTTTAAATCAAGCCACGCTGGGTGAATTAAATGACATCATCAGCCAAGCCAAAACCGATCCTGATACAGCTGCCATCATCATCACAGGCTCTGGTGAAAAAGCTTTTGTCGCCGGCGCTGATATTTCTGAATTAGCCACCACTGATGCCATGACTGGTATGCAATTTGCCAGTTTTGGACAAGCTGTGTTCAACCACATAGAAAATTGTGGCAAACCAGTCATAGCTGCTGTCAATGGTTTCGCCTTAGGGGGTGGTTGTGAACTGGCCATGGCCTGTCATTTGCGCATTGCCTCTGATAATGCCCAATTTGGCCAACCTGAAATCAAACTCGGTGTAATTCCTGGCTTTGGTGGCACCCAACGCTTAACTAGATTGGTTGGTAAGGGGAAATCAATGGAGATGAACCTATTAGGAGGAATGGTTTCAGCCGAACAAGCCGAAAAAATTGGATTAGCCAACCAAGTCGTTACGCAAGAAGAGTTACTTCCAACTGCCAATAAAATAGCTCAGCAGTTGGCTAACTCTGCGCCCATCGCTGTCAGTATGACCATAGACGCCATCAACAAAGGCCTCGAATGTTCACTGCCTGATGCCTTAGATTATGAGGTTAAAGCGTTTGGTATTTGTTGTGCCTCAGAAGACAAAAACGAAGGCACCAGTGCTTTTTTAGAGAAACGGAAAGCTGAATTCAAAGGAAAGTAAGCAACTTAAATAACAAGGGTGCAATCAATTTGCATCCATTGCGATGAGCAGAGCCCACCCTACCATCTACCTCGTAGGATGGGCTTCGCCCATCAAAACACAGACTGACATTAAACATATCACCCTCATAGCTTGAACTTTGCACATCAAAATTTCACCTGATTTGATGATCAATTAAATTGAACTTTATACAAATACCGAACACTTGCGGTGGGCAGAGCCCACCCTACAGCTCCTCCCATCAAATTACTGGCTTGATACTAAAAAACATTCAGCTCCCGTAGGATGGGCTCCGCCCATCAAGAAACTAATGATAATCTTTCAATTCTGTGAAATCGCACCAACCCGCTTCATAAAATCCATTATCAACAAAACTCATAAAGGACAAATACTCCCAGTCACTGGGCTTCTTAACCACTTTAAAATAAACTCCATATGAACCCTAGATATTTTCGGTGGGCAGAGCCCACCCTACTGATATCACAACTCTGGTAGGATGGGCTCCGCCCATCATAAAACCGCGAAAACCTCTCAGTTGAGCAAGTATGATAATGTCGGTTTGTTTCATCAATATAAGTCAATTTACTGAAGATATGAGGAGATCACAGCCTGCCCTCGACTCGTCAATAAGAAGCTTGTTTGTGGTGTATATTTTTTCAATCTTTCGCCTTGATCTTAAAAACCTTTGAAAGCCAGAAAATTTTGAATAAATCAAGGGTCTCCTTAAATGCCTGTATTTATTCTTGAATAATAAACAGTCAAAAAAAACTCAACCAAAAATCAACTTTTATTCAAAGTATTCTTGCGCTAAAGATATACATTGATCGGCGTTCTGTATGAGAACACTTTTTATAACAATTAATTTAGGAGAAAAATTATGAAAAAAGGTACACTTCTGAGTGGCTTACTTTTATTAGGCCTGCAGCCCTCTGTTTGGGCTCAGGATTCTATTTGCTTTGAAGTTGCAAACAACCCTTATGGTGCTTACGGAAGCAATGTAATAATAGGTACCGAAGATTCAGAAACCCTTCATGGAAATCCAGGTAGAGATATTATTCTAGGCCTAGGGGGTGATGACATCATTTACGCTTATGGAGGCGACGACATCATATGTGGAGGTGATGGTGATGACATCATATTCGGAGGAGAAGATGTTGATATGATTTTTGGTGGTAATGGTAACGATTACCTCAAAGGTGATTCAGGGTGGGATGAATTATATGGTGGAGCTGGTGATGATGAATTGAAAGGAGACTCGGGTCATGATGATCTTTATGGCGGTCCAGGTAATGATTATTTAAAAGGTGATTCTGGTCGAGATGACCTTTACGGTGAGTCAGGTAATGATTATTTGGAAGGTAATTCAGGTAACGATGATTTGGATGGAGGGTCAGGTACTGATGAGTGCCACGGTAACAGCGGCAATGATTCAAAAACTAATTGCGAAGCAGCCGGCAGTACCGGTGGTGATACTGGTGCTGATACTGGTGATGATGTAGTGATTATTATTGATGATGGTGGTATTGATATTGGTGATCCATGCCCAACATGTTGATCCATCTGAATGACTGTAACTGTAAAGGATCTAATTTTAGTTAACGATATCAATACAATGCAGGAAGGTTGGTTTAGACCTTCCTGTACAATTATACTGAGTCAGTAGTTATCATATCAACAAGGTCATTTAATCCATGATGAATTTTAAACTATTCTCACTTTAAGGGTATTAGAGATTTTTGCCCGAAAGAGCAAAGATCTCTTTTATTCAAAATATCGTTGCACTTAAAAATGGAATTCAGGGGCATATATGTGTTGTCATTCTGTATGAACACTTTATGTAACAGTCAATTTAGGAGTTATCAAAGCAAGCGGTCTTGACCCAATAACAATAGTTATACCAGATTTTTTTTGGGAATGGGAAGAGTCAGTGTAGTGTGAACCTATACCAAACGCTTATATAGTAACAATTACACCTTAATATAAGTATCAATAATAAGCCAGCATTGATTACAGTCAAGGCTGACCTATTGATTGCTGCATTGTTATTTAAACAAAGATATGAAAAAATCAATAGTACCTGTGGCACTTATTGGCTCTCTTCTGTTATGGCTAAGTTTAAGTCACTTTTATTTATCAAACTTACCAGAACAAGGAAATTACAAAAGTTTTGTACAAGATGTAGGAGCTGATATAGTACTGGTTACAGTATCAACCTGTTTTTTTTGCAATCAGGCAAGAGATTTTCTGCTGAAAAACCAGGTCGAGTTTGTTGAATTAATACTGGACTCAGATCCAGTAGCATTATCTATCTTTGAGCAATACTTTGAAAAAGGCTTTCTGCCATTACTGGTTTCTGAGAATCAGTTAGTTATCGGGTTTAACAAACAGAAAATGGCTGTACTACTAGAGATATAACAGCACATAAATCAGTAAGTTAAATAGTTGAAATTTAATCAATAAATGAGTTGTAAATGGTTTCTAGACAAGCAGTGTAAAATAATATCAAACCATTCCAACTTCAGTGAAATCATATCAGGAGAAATTAATGAAAAAATTAATAAGCGTCAGTGTAATATTCTTTTTACTCAGTAATTCGCCATTCAGTATAAATCAACCTGTCCATGCCCAACCACTCCCAACCACTTATCAACCATTTGGACCATTTGAATGCTTGAAAGAAGAGACTGCAACCAGCCTATGTCCATATGTTTTTCTGGAAACTGTCATATGTGAGCTTGATAATACGAATTGCTTGTTTGACCCGATCTCACGCGAGCAAACTTTCCAGCGAATAAAATTTCTTTTGAATTATTGGAACTATATCATCACAAACAGCCACCATACATTCAACAGCCCCATAATGGATGCAAACTTATCCTACTTTAATGGTTTATCCCCTTATGATCAGAGTCAAATTTATGCACTCACAATTTGCCATATAAACTCAGAAGCATGTTATGTAAATAACAGAGGTGAGTTTACTATCTATCAGCCAGATGAAATCATATGTAGATTCATCGACGGGGTCGAAAGGTGTAGAAGACCATCTGATGGTGCAATTTGTCAAATCAGTCCTCAAGCATGTGGTGGCACACCTGACTGATACAAGTTATCGATGAGTCAGTCTATAAATAGAGCTTTCTGTATTTTTGAACTCAGGATAGGCAAATATTTTGTCATCGAACGAAACACTTAATACCAGTGTTTTAGGGCCTGACACTACTTCAACTGATTCTTCAGATTTGAAGTTATAAAACATGACTGGGCTGTTAACACGCATGTAGTAGATTCCTTTTTTTGTGACGTTAACGGTGTGGTACATGTCGTCAGTAATGTCTTCAATAAGTAATTTCTCCTGCTGATTTTTCAAATTAAACTCCCATAATCCAGCTTTATGTTTCTTGAAAAGAATGAGCTTATTATCTTGAGGAGTGGCAAAGGCAATAACGGCGCCAGTTGTCGTAATTTTTGTTGGCTGAGTTGTCCTGTCCAAAGGTTGATAATAGATTTGTGAATCGCCAGTAATATCTGAAACAAAATAGATACCTAAACCATCTTGAGCCCATGTTGCTGCTCCAATTTCCCCGTATTGCTCAGCAGTAACAAGAATGGTTTGTTTCTTTGTTTTAACATCTATATAGAGTATTTCTGCATCGTTCTCTGTGAGAATAAATTGATCATCAGGTGACCAACGCATTATTCGAGCACTTCGCCTATCCACGTAATTAGTTAGAATATGCTCATCTCCAGAAACTTCTCTGATCCATATCTGCTCACTCCCTGTCTTTCTTGACATAAAAGCAAGCCTATAACTTTTGTTAGCAAAATTGGGAAAAAAAACAGTTTCAATCGATTGCGTAAGAGATTTCGGCATTTGGCCTAATGGGGTTAATGTATGAGAATCTGTTGTTGGGTTAGCAATTGCGTTTATACTGTTTTGATTGCTACCCAAGCTGATATAAATATCCTGTGTCAAATTATCAAACGCAAATGACTGGATGTCTTTGGTGAATACAGAAGATATTTCCCTGGTATCATTTGACTTCAGTGAATATGCAGACAATGACCTGCTGCTACCCTGATAAATAATGCTCTTACTGTCATTTGTCCAAGCGATGCTGTGCAACCACCCTTTAGTTGTTACCAGTTCTTTTTCATCGAACGAAGATAAATCAAATATACCGAGTATGGTTTTATTCCAATTCTTATCTCGCAAAAAAGCTAATGTAGCGTTATCAGGAGATAAAGAAATCTTACGATCTCCCTGTGAGTTAAAGTCTTTAATCGTTGTTAGTTGAATTGTTTTGCCAGTTTCTATCTGATATGAATAAATACTGTGTTGTTTTCGTGGGCGCGAAACCATGGTGTAGTAAAGTATTTTACCATCATTGCTTAGCTCAAGATCAACATCTTCCCAACCACACTCAAACAGTGTTTTCTCTGTATAGCTTTCTAATTCATTGGCTTCTAACAAAACAACATGGCAGTTATTTTTTTCTCGCCGGACAAAAACAATATGAGACGCATTGTTTGAAAGTGCGATGTTCTCTTCGATAGATTCATCGTATGTAAGTTGTATTTCTTTTTTTTCTGTCAAGTCTATTAAAAAGAGATTGGAAGAATTTATTTTTACTGTTTTACTGTAGATTAAATATTTACCATCATTGGAAATGGCAGGGTCATTTTCACTTCCTATCGCTGTAGTAAAAGCTTGAATGTTTTGGTAAAAAGGTATGTTATCAGAATCTATTAATGAAGAGCTGAAATAATAAAACACCATTGTAGCAAGAGCACCAAAAGCACTTACTACCCATACGATTTTTTTAAAATTCGAATTTACACTTACCTCATTAATTTGCTGATCGTGCGGTTTATTTGTAACTTGTTGAGCCTCTATATTTTCATTAAGTTGATAACCCTTTTTCGGTATATTTAAGATATATGCATCTTTATCGTTGGGATTGAGTATTTTACGCAAATCTGCAATAACTCGGTAAACGGCATGATCGCTGACAATCCGGCCCTTCCAAGCCATTTCAATTAATTGTTCAATACTGAATACTTTGTTAGGCTCTTTAATGAAGCATATCAAAACTTCAACGGCTTTAGGGCTGATGTGAAATTGTTCTTTTGTTATGTTGTCTATTATCAGGCTTTGAGCAGGCTTAATTTTCCATTTTTCAAGATGATAGTGCATATAAGTTCAAGAGCCTAAAGGTGTAGGTTTTTGGAGTTGATGGTTTGAATATAATATTTAAAAATAGGACACACACCTCTATTTACACATTCTAGTCATTTTTTTTCAAGTATTTAAAAATAGGAC
>CALDFB010000262.1 GCA_937942365.1 uncultured Marinicella sp.
ATTGAATATCAATCCAATCTTCCGAATGCCAATGAATGGTTAAAACATGTATCATAATGATTATCAAAAAAGTGCTGGCTTATTATAAATTTAAACAGTTAAACTAGCCATTCTTATTTATAGATGGAATAGCCCATTAAATTGAACAGTTCAGGTATGTCTCAGAAACTTAATATTATATTTTGTGTAGAAACAGGCCTGTTAGAGCAACAAGCACTGTTGTTGATTTCATCGGTAAAACGTTGGTTAGCACCGCAAACTTATCGCCTCATTGCTTATTCTCCGCGGATTGACCAACACCCCTCAAAGAGAACTTTGTCAGAATTTCATAAAAATGGTGTTGTTTGGGTAGCTGAAGAGATAAATAAAGACTTCTACAGTTACCCAATTGCAAACAAAGTTCTGGCTTGTAACCACTTTGTTGAATCAAACGCTGAAGCTAATAAGGTCATGTTTTTGGATACTGATACAGTATTTTTGAATGATATTGATTCAAGAATTTTTGAAGCTGATAAAAAGGTGTATGTTCGCCCTGTAGATAATAAGGGGCCAGGCAGCGAAAATGTAAACGATGAGAATGATGACTTTTGGCAGGAAGTATTTTCTTTGTGTGGGGTTCCGATACCAGAAACTCTTGTTGAAACTACAGTTAGACCTGTTTTGATCAGGGGTTATTTCAATGCAGGTTTAATATGGGTCCAAGGCATTCCTGGCTTCTTTCAACAGTGGCTTGTGGATTTTCAGAAAATTTTGAATTCTGAACTACGTCCATTTGGTTATAGATCTAGAGATGGTGATGATTTTCGTTGTTTAGATCAAGTGGCTTTGGCAGTTACTGCCAGTAGGTATTCAGAGCAATTAGAAATATTACCGATAACATATAACTACCCTGTTCCATTCAGACCGATGATGCAATCTAGGTTAAATCATCCAAGCTTAAGCAGATTGGTGCATGTGCATTATCATAAATGGTTTCAACACCCAGAGTTTTTAAAACACATCAGTTCGGATAAAGATCAACTTACCGACCAATACAAGTGGTTAGAAAGCAGGTTGCCGCTTGAGCCATTGATTGATGATGAGTTTAAGTGTTGATGGGTAAATTCGGTTTTTTCGTCTTTATAAATTACCTTTAAAGAGAGGTGTTTTTCACGCTGTAAGTCCCTTCTAAACAAATTAAAACTGGTGCTTATATTGAGCGTATAAAACGGATACAATCTATCACTTAGTTTAAATTGATTGTGGTCAAAACATGCCAAACAAAACTCTATATTTAGTCGATGGGTCTTCCTATCTTTTCAGGGCTTTTTTCTCACCAGGGTTAAATAGGTTAAAAAATAAAGATGGGCACCCAACAGGTGTGATGTACGGGGTAACCAATATGTTACAGCGCATGTTGGATGAGTATGATCCAACCTATATGGTTGTGGTGTTTGATGCCAAGGGAAAAACCTTTAGGCATGATATGTATGCTGAATACAAAGCCAATAGGCCGCCGATGCCTGATGAACTTCGGATGCAATTACAGCCGACCAAAGATTTGGTGAAGGCCATGGGTATTCCAATGCTAGAAATACCGCATGTTGAAGCGGACGATGTGATTGGGACGTTGGTTAAAAAGGCTGAAAAACTAGGCATAGAAACCTTGGTTTCAACCAGTGACAAGGATTTAGCACAATTGGTTTCGACGCATGTTACGTTGGTTAATACCATGTCTGATTATGTGATGGATATCCCGGGCGTCATAGAAAAATTTGGAGTCAGGCCAGATCAGATCATTGACTATTTGGCGTTGATTGGTGATTCTTCAGATAATATTCCTGGGGTGAATAAAGTGGGTCCAAAAACGGCTGTTAAGTGGTTACAAGAATATGAAACCGTCGATAACATCATTGCCCATGCTGATGACTTCAAAGGTAAAGTGGGTGAGTATTTGCGTGAAGGAATCGATCAATTGAAACTGTCTCGCGAACTGGTGGTGATTAAAAAAGATTGTGATGTCACTTACCAAGCCGGCGATTTTGAATTACAAACCAAAGATGTGCCGGCATTGAATGAAATAGGGCGTGAATTCGACATGAAGCGGTTTGCTGAATTGGATGCAAACGAGGTTGCTAATGATGCTCCACAAGAAAAAATCGAATATACCTGTATCCAAGATTTATCTACTTTGGACCATTGGTTAGAAGAAATTAAACAGGCTGGACTGGTGGCATTTGATCTGGAAACTGATTCATTGAACCCCATTGGTGCCAACATTATTGGCATGTCATTTGCTTATGAAGCTGAAAAAGCGGCTTATGTGCCCATTGCACATGAAACCTCGCTTTTAAATGAAAGCGCTGATAATCAAGAACAATTGAATCAACTGGGCTTGGATGAAGTGTTGGATAAGGTGGTTCCAGTATTGCAGTCTGTGGATGTCATTGGCCAACATTTCAAATATGATTTAAATGTCATGTCGAATTATGACTTGGATATCAGCAGTCAAAAGTTCGATACCATGTTAGAGTCTTATGTATTGAATGCATCAGCCTCAAGACATGATATGGATTCCCTGGCAGCATTATATTTGGGTAAAAAGACCACTAAGTACGAAGAAATTTGTGGCAAAGGTGCTAAACAAATTCCTTTTGCTCAAGTATCAATCGAGGATGCCACACATTACGCGGCAGAAGATGCGGACATTACTTTACAATTGCACCTTGAGCTTTGGAGTCAGTTGGCCAAAGCAGACCAAGTGAAGGTATTTACTGATTTAGAAATGCCGTTGGTAAAGGTTTTGGCTGGCATGGAACAAACAGGGGTTTTAATTGATCGGACTGAGCTGGCTATGCAAAGCAAAGACCTTGAATTAAGCATCAATAAATTGCAGCTCAAAGCCTATGAATTGGCAGGAAAGGAATTTAATCTAGGTTCTCCTAAACAGCTACAAGCCATCTTGTTTGAAGATTTGGAATTGCCGGTATTGAAAAAAACTGCCACCGGCCAAGCATCAACAGCGGAAGATGTTTTACAAGACTTGTCTGCTGAGTATGAACTACCAGCTGTTATTCTTGAATACCGGTCATTAAGTAAGTTGAAAAGCACTTACACCGATAAATTACCCTTAGAAATCAATGAAAAGACAGGCCGGGTCCATACTTCTTACCACCAAGCTGTAGCAATCACCGGAAGACTGTCTTCTTCTAAACCTAATTTACAAAATATCCCTATTCGAACTAAAGAAGGTAGAAAGGTACGTAAAGCTTTTATTGCACCAAATGGTTGGCAATTGATGGCAGCTGATTACTCACAGATAGAACTTCGTATCATGGCGCATCTATCACAAGATGAAAACTTGTTGAGTGCATTTAATGAGGGTGTTGATGTACACAGTCAAACGGCTTCACAAGTTTTTGATACGCCACTGGATGAAATAAGTGGTGAACAAAGGCGTGCTGCCAAAGCGATTAATTTTGGTTTGATGTATGGCATGAGTGCTTTTGGTTTAAGTAAGCAATTACACATTTCTCGCAAAGAAGCATCGACTTATATGAAGCAGTACTTTGCTCAATACCCTAAAGTAAAAGGCTTCATAGATTCGGTCAAAGAACAAGCCGCTGAGCAAGCGTATCTAGATACTTTATTTGGGCGTCGTCTTTATTTTCCTGAAATTAATAACCGCAATGCGCGGGTTCGAGCAGGCGCAGAGCGAGCCGCGATCAATGCACCGATGCAAGGCAGTGCAGCAGATATCATCAAAAAAGCCATGTTGGCGGTACATAATGAAACCAGTCAAGCTGATGACATCAGGGTCATCATGCAAGTCCATGATGAATTGGTCTTTGAAGTGAAAAAAGATGTAGCGACTCAATGGGCAGACAAAATTAAAAAGGTGATGGAACAAGTGGTTAAACTTGATGTGCCCTTGATTGTTGATTATGGGATTGGGAATAATTGGGATGAGGCCCATTGAGATGATTGTTACGAAGCCACTTCTTTTTTGCTGGTTATATAGCTTCTTGATTGCAAAGTTTTGTATGGGGTAAAGAGAAATTTAAAGACATTGGTTGTGAAAAGCAAAAAAACCGTAACTTCTACACAGTCATTAATGAGTTGCCCTGTTTGGTCTCGCGGGCTCGCCAAGGGTCAACATGGTTTAGGATTCTGACAGAGCCACTTCTTTT
>CALDFB010000263.1 GCA_937942365.1 uncultured Marinicella sp.
TTTCACCAGCGGTAAAAATGTCTTACTTGACGAAGTGAATTTATTTGATCAGGAAGAAGTAAGGCCTGTGCCATTTCTAAACTACCAATGGTACAAAAATTTGCGAAATGCCACCTTTTATTTCAGAAAAAGAAAAGGGCATTTGGTAGAGCCTAAAATAGTTGAGCCAGACCCTGAGAATTATTTATCTCATGTAAGTGGTAAAAAATTTAAGTATGTTGAAAACATCATGGATGTTTTTCATGCAGCGAATCGAATTTATGGTGTTTCTAAAAAGATTTCAACCATTAAAGTTAACCAAAAGCCTGATATATTTCACTTAACTACTCCATGGCCAATTAAAGTCAAAGGTGTGAAAACGGTGGTAACCATTCATGACTTAATTCCCTTAAAAGTTCCTTTCACTACTTTAGATTTAAAGTCACATTTTTACCACCTTTTTAAATGGGCTGCTGAGAGTTCAGATTTGATTCTATCGGTTTCAGAACATACTAAGAAAGACATCATGGATATTTATGGTATTCCAGATGAAAAAATAAAAGTGACTTATCAGTCATACAAAGGCTCTGAAATTAAAGTCAGACCTGAAGACGCTGAAGTTTATTTGGCTTCTAAAAAATTGGAGGAACAAAAATACATTTTATTCGTAGGTAATATCGAGCCAAAGAAAAACATCAAACAACTGATACATGCATTTGCTTACATCAAGAAAGGCTATAAACTGGCTATTGTTGGTCATAAAGCATGGATGTCTAAGTCTCAATTGGGTGGATTAAAGCAATACTTGAAAAAAGAAGATTATGTGATGTTAAAGTATGTCAGTGAACAAGAACTGGCAATGTTATATTCCAATGCTTTTTGTATGGTCTTTCCATCATTGTACGAGGGCTTTGGTTTACCCGTATTAGAAGCCATGCAACATGACTGTCCTGTGATCTGCTCTGACCGTTCATCGTTGCCTGAAGTCGGAGGTGATGCGGCCTTGTATGTTGACCCGTACAAATTCACCGATATTCGTGATCAACTGGAGAAATTGATTGCAAATCCTGACTTGCGTAAAGATATGATTGAAAAAGGCAAAAAGCGGGTGGAGTTTTTCAGTCCAGAAAATTATGCCAAACGTTTACAAGAGGCTTATGAAGGGCTTGTTTAACAAGTGGCTATCAAGTTTTAAAAAGACACCACAAAAACCGGCAACCTATTTTGTTCATGTGCCCAAAACAGCAGGCACCAGTTTTATTGTTATATTAGATCGTTTCTTTGCAGCCAAAGAAATATATCCGCATCAATTATGGCGGGAAATAAAAGAAATTAACAAGCAAAAAAATAATAGCTACCTTTTATTTCGAGGCCATTTAGGAGGGGGAGGGTTGGATGTACTGACCGAGCGGCCGATTGATTTCTTGACCATACTCCGAAACCCTGTAGATTTGGCACATTCAACCTATGAATATGTGTTGCGTGAAAAAAACACCAAGGTTCATGGCTTAGTTAAAAAACAAAACATGAGTTTTGATGAGTTTTTGAGCCATACAACCACTCAACCCTTGATCAAGAATCGCATGGTACGTAATATCTCTTTTGATTTTAAGAAAGACCCGGCTGCGCAAGAAGTGTTTCTTTCCGCTGAAACCATAGAATATTTACAAGAGATCATGCAAGCCACTCAAACACATATAAGCGATGAAAAAAGGTTGCAGCGTGCTATTCGTTTTATTCAGAAAAGCCGTTGGTTTGGTTTATTAGAGCGATTTGATGAGTCCATGCAATTGTTATGTTTTGAAATGGGTTGGCCTCCGATAGGACCTACTCAGAAATTAAATACTTTTACCCAAAAACAAGTGTTATCTGAATCGCTTCAAAAAAAACTGCAATCAATTAATCAACAAGATATCAAGTTATATGGTGAGGCTGAATTCCTTTTTGAAACCAGATTTAAGGCCATGAAATCTTCATTAGAACAGATAAGAAGACATGAGGATGATAGCATCGATGATTTACTTGATCTCAGATACCAATATCTAAACCAAAACACGCTATTGAATTTTGTTAAGTATGATTTTTCTCAAGTACTGTTAGGCAATCAATGGCATCGACGTGAACTGATGCAGCCAGAAGAAGAATATTTCAGGTGGACTGGGCCGCATGCCAAGGCAAGTATAGATTTTTGGCTTAACTCACAGAATTATTCGATTACTGTAAGAATCATCAATGCCATATCTAAAGAGGTTTTGGACGGGCTCAGGATTAAAGTTAATGACCATGAATTGGAATGGAAAACAGTTGATACTGGTGTGGTTCGTATCATCGAAATGAATTGTACAAAGGCCATGATTGCCGATAATGGTTTGGTTCGTTTGTCATTTGATACTGGAAAAGTGAAGAGTCATCAAGACGCATTTAATTCAGATGATCAAAGGCTTGTTGGCATAGCAGTTCATTGGATACAATTTAAACATGACTGAAACACCTATTTTCATCACAGGTCGATTCCGCTCTGGCACCTCATTTTTATGGCAGTTGTTTAACCGTTTGAATGGATATTGTGCTTGGTACGAACCATTGCACCCGCAGTTATTAAGTGCAATTAAATATGTAGAGCCAAAAAAAGCGCATGTTGGTATCACTGATTATTGGCAAACTTACAGAGACAAACCAGAATTTGAAAGCTGCTATTCGATGAAGTTTGCTACTGAGCAGCTCTATTTAGAAGCAACTGATATATATACTGGGTTAGAATCCTATATTCGTCATTTGATTGATTTATCTGGGTCAGAAGTGCCGGTGCTACAGTTCAATCGAGTTGATTTAAGACTGCCTTGGTTAAAAAACAAATTTCCTGAAGCTAAAATCATTCATATTGAACGCAATCCTTTACAACTCTATTACTCACAACGTAAACACATTGGACCGGAGCAATTACATGATGCCAGTTATTGGGATGCTTACGAATTGATGCCTTGGACTTTTGCTTTAAAAGAAAACTTTCCATGTTTATTTACCTCTGCTAGCAATCATGCTTTTTATCCATTTTTTGTTATTTATCAGTTATCAAAAAAGATGGCAGTTTTGCATTCAGATGTGAGCATTAATTTGGATGAACAAGTTTTTCAAAGTGACGAATTCATTCAACTTGTATCCAGTGTTGTGAGTTTGTCTGATGAGCAGAAAAATGAAATTAAAGACATGACACATGTACCGCATATACCTGTTTTTGATGAATTGTTGACTGATGAATTAGCTCAGATTATGACTGAAGTGGATTTGTTGCTGGTACAATCAGGCTTGATGGAATCATTCGGTGTAAGTAGCTTAAAAGATATCAAAGCACAGAATAAAGCGTTTTGGCAAAACTTCAACGGTGAAACAAAATCTTGTGCGCCCTTGTTATTGAGTATCAATCAATTGAACAGTGAGCTAACCAGAATTTTGGCAGAAAATAAAAAATTAAAAAGTGAACTTAAAAGCCTAACCAAGAATCAAACTGATTCAGCAGAGTATGAATAAGACTAAACGAACCGAAATTTTTACACGTTGGCGAGATCTTAACCCCAAGCCAACTACCGAATTAGAGTTCAACAGCGCGTTTGAATTACTGGTTGCAGTGGCGTTGTCAGCACAGTCTACTGATGTGGGTGTCAATAAAGCCACCAAGCGTTTATTTCCAATAGCCAATACACCTGAGGCGATTTATGCATTGGGTGAAGATGGTTTAAAAGATTATATAAAAACCATCGGCTTGTTTAACTCAAAAGCCAAGCACATCATACAAGCATGTAAAATTCTGATTGAGAAATTTGATTCTGTTGTTCCAGATAATCGTGAGGATTTAGTTTCTTTACCTGGCGTGGGGCG
>CALDFB010000264.1 GCA_937942365.1 uncultured Marinicella sp.
TTGTGCGGCAAATACAAACGAATGAAACACCGTGGTGTGGTTTGTGAAAAATGTGGCACTGACGTAACTTTAACAAAAGTTCGTCGTGAACGCATGGGTCACATTGAACTGGCCAGTCCTGTTGCACATATTTGGTTTTTGAAATCACTGCCTTCACGTATTGGTTTGATGCTTGATATGACATTGCGTGAAATTGAACGTATCTTATACTTCGAGTCATTTGTTGTAACTGATCCAGGTATGACAGACTTAGAAAAAGGTTCGTTGTTAACAGATGAACAATACGCACAAGCGATTGAAAATTGGGGTGATGAATTCAAAGCCTTGATGGGTGCAGAAGCAGTTTATTCTTTGTTGGAAGAAATTGATATCAATGCAGAGTTGATTAAATTGCATGAGGACATTGAATCGACCAAGTCTGCGACTAAAATCAAAAGATTGTCTAAGCGTATTGCTTTGTACGACGCATTCAATAAATCAGGTAATAAGCCTGAGCACATGATTTTAACCGTATTGCCGATTTTGCCACCAGACTTACGTCCGTTGGTGCCATTGGATGGTGGGCGTTTTGCTACATCTGACTTGAATGATTTGTATCGTCGGGTGATTAACAGAAATAATCGTTTGAAAAGATTGTTAGATTTGCACGCGCCTGACATCATTGTTAGAAACGAAAAAAGAATGTTGCAAGAATCTGTTGATGCTTTGTTAGATAACGGTCGTCGTGGACGCGCTGTTACAGGTAGTAACAGAAGGCCATTGAAATCATTGGCAGATATGATCAAAGGTAAACAAGGTCGTTTCCGCCAAAATTTGTTAGGTAAGCGAGTTGATTATTCTGGTCGTTCAGTGATTGTGGTAGGTCCGACTTTGCGATTACACCAGTGTGGTCTGCCTAAAAAAATGGCTTTGGAATTATTCAAGCCATTCATATTAGGCCGCCTACTCAAAGATGGATTTGTTTCAACCATCAAAGCGGCAAAAAGATCCGTAGATGCTGAAACACCAGAAGTTTGGGATATTCTTGAGCAGGTGATTCGTGAGCATCCAATTCTATTGAATCGTGCACCCACTTTACACAGACTGGGTATCCAGGCATTTGAGCCGGTATTGATTGAAGGTAAAGCCATTCAATTACATCCGTTGGTTTGTACGGCATTTAATGCTGATTTCGATGGTGACCAAATGGCGGTGCATGTACCACTGTCTATTGAAGCTCAGTTAGAAGCACGTACTTTAATGATGTCTACTAACAATATTTTGTCACCAGCATCTGGTGAACCTATTATTGTACCTTCGCAAGACGTGGTCTTGGGCTTGTACTATATGACCAGAGCCTTGATCAATGAGAAAGGTGAGGGCATGAGGTTCTCAGATTTAGGTGAAGTTAATCGTGCTTATCAAAATGGTCACGTATCATTACAAGCTTTGGTCAAAGTCAGATTAACAGTTACTGATGAAGAGTCCGGAACAGAGTCTACTGACTTGGTTGAGACTACAGTAGGTCGTGCCATTTTAGCTGACATCTTACCCAGGGGGTTGGATTTCAAATACATGAATCAAACGCTGAACAAAAAAGCCATTTCTAATTTGTTGAATGAGTGTTACCACCAGCTGGGAACAAAAGCGACTGTGATTTTTGCGGATCAGTTAATGTACACCGGTTTCAGGTATTCAACGGTAGCGGGTATTTCTATTGGTGTAACTGACTTGATTATTCCTGATGCGAAAAAAGTTATTTTGGAAGAGTCCGATAAGGAAGTGCTTAAAATTCAAGAACAGTATACCACTGGTCTAGTGACTGCTGGTGAGCGTTACAACAAGGTAGTAGATATTTGGTCAAAAGCCAACGAAGATGTTGCCAATGCGATGATGGCGGTTTTGGGTAAAGATGAGGTTAAAGACAAAGACGGAAAAATGGTTTCGCAAGATTCTATGAACTCAGTTTTTATTATGGCTGATTCTGGCGCCAGGGGCTCGCAAGCTCAAATGCGTCAGTTATCTGGTATGCGTGGATTGATGGCGAAACCAGATGGCTCCATTATTGAGACACCTATTAAAGCAAACTTCCGTGAAGGCCTGGATGTGATGCAGTACTTCTCATCAACTCACGGAGCACGTAAAGGTTTGGCTGATACGGCATTGAAAACTGCCAACTCAGGTTACTTAACACGTCGTTTGGTGGATGTGGCGCAAGATGTGGTGATCACAGAAGTTGATTGTGGCACAACTGAAGGCTTGGTCATGCAGCCTATTGTTGATGGTGGTGAGGTTATTGAGACTTTAGCCGATCGAGTTTTGGGAAGGGTGGTTGCAGTCGATGTTGAAAACAGCAAAGGCAAGGTGGTCATCGAAGCTGGGACTTTGATTGGTGAAGAGAGTCTTGAAATCATTGAGGAAAATGGTTTAGATAGCATTGTGGTCCGATCGCCGATCAGTTGTGAAACCAATTTTGGTATATGTGCCCAATGTTATGGGCGCGATTTGTCACGAGGTCACCGCGTTAATATCGGTGAAGCTGTAGGTGTTATGGCAGCTCAATCTATTGGTGAGCCAGGCACGCAGTTAACCATGAGAACATTCCATATTGGTGGTGCGGCCTCTAAATCTGCTGCTTCAGATCATGTTCAAGTGAAATCTGATGGTAGTATTCGAATGCATAACATCAAGCATGTAACCAATGCAGATAAGAAGTTGGTTTCAATTTCACGATCAGGTGAAATTTCTGTGATTGAAAAATCAGGGAAAGAAAAAGAACGTTACAAGGTACCATATGGTGCAGTGATCAACGTCAAAGACAACGATGAAGTGTCTGCTGGTGACGTTATTGTCAATTGGGATCCGCATACGCACCCAATTGTATCGGAAGTGGCAGGTCGAGTTGCTTTGAGTGACTTCAAAGATGGTGTGACCGTCGAAGAGAAGTTAGATGAATTGACTGGTTTAACCAGCTTCATCATTACTGACCCAAAACAACGTGGAGCAGCTGGTAAAGATTTGCGTCCAATGGTGCGTTTAGAGGATAAAAAAGGCAGTCCAATCATGATACCTGGCTCTGAAGTGCCAGCTCAATATTTCTTACCACCTGGTGCGGTGATTAATATTCAGAATGGGCAAGATGTCGCTGTGGGTGACTTCTTAGCGAGAATTCCTCAAGCCTCTTCTAAGACTCGTGATATCACGGGTGGTTTGCCGCGAGTCGCAGATTTATTTGAAGCGCGTAAGCCTAAAGATCCAGCCATTCAAGCTGAGACCTCTGGTATTGTTGGCTTTGGTAAAGACACCAAAGGCAAAAACCGTTTGGTGATTACACAGAGTAATGGTGAAAAATTAGAAACCTTGATTCCTAAATGGCGTCAGATCATCGTGTTCGAAGGTGAGCATGTTGAAAAAGGTGACGTGGTAGTTGAAGGTGAGCCTAACCCGCATGATATTTTACGTTTACAAGGTGTGATTGCTTTGGCTTCATACCTGGTCAACGAAATTCAAGATGTATATCGTTTACAAGGCGTGAAAATAAATGACAAGCACATTGAATGTATCATCAGACAGATGTTGCGCAAAGTTGAAATAGTTGAGCCAGGTGATTCTGATTACTTGAAGACGACTCAATTAACTTATAAAGAAGTGATGAAAACCAATAGAGAGATTTTGAAACAAGATGGTTTGCCTGCTACTTTTGAAGTTTTATTGTTAGGTATTACCAAAGCTTCTTTGGCAACTGATTCATTCATTTCAGCTGCATCTTTCCAAGAAACAACCCGTGTGTTGACCGAAGCTTCTGTGAAGGGCACCAAAGATTACTTGCGTGGCTTGAAAGAAAATGTGATTGTGGGTCGATTGATTCCTGCTGGTACTGGTCTTTCTTACCACCAAGATCAGATGCAATCGAAAGAAGCTGAACTACAATCTGAGTTACAAGCGATGGTTGATGATGTCAATCAAGATGGCGGTGGTCAGGTCGACTCAGAACAAGAGTTGATGGACCAATTAAGCCAGCTGGGTGAAAGTGATACAAATACAGGTGAAGGAGAGTAAAAAAGTTAAGAGTTTCAAGTCTCAAAGAAGATGACAGGATGGGCTCAAAAAACTTTAATCTGTACTTGACTATTCAGGGGTAAAAAACTAAAATCCCCGTTCTTATTTTCGGCAGGCCGGTGAAAACTGGCCTGTCGTTTATTTTTTAAGAGGCTTCTACCGAAATTATTCGGGTTTTTAGAAGACTTTCTACAAGGTAAATTTTGCATATGGCAACAGTAAATCAATTGGTTCGTAAACCAAGAAAAGACAAGATGTATAAAACTAACGTGCCTGCTTTGGAGTCATGTCCGCAGCGTAGGGGTGTGTGTTCTCGTGTTTATACGACTACACCAAAAAAACCTAACTCGGCTTTGCGTAAAGTAGCTCGTGTCAGATTAACTAATGGCTATGAAGTAACCAGTTACATTGGTGGTGAAGGACATAATTTACAAGAACACTCTATCGTATTGATCAGGGGTGGTCGTGTAAAAGATCTGCCAGGTGTGCGTTATCACGTAGTTCGTGGTGCACTGGATACTGCTGGCGTGAATGACCGTAAACAAGGTCGTTCTAAATATGGTACTAAGCGACCCAAATAATTGAATAGGTTTTAGAGATGTCTAGAAAGAAAAGTAATTTTAAACGTGATGTATTGCCTGATCCAAAATTTGGTTCAGTACTTATCAGTAAATACATCAATATGGTCATGAAAAGTGGCAAAAAATCTGTGGCTGAGAAAATAGTCTATGGAGCCATGGATCAAATGGTTGCCAAAGAGTCCGGTGAAGCTGTTGAGTTAACGCAACAAGCTTTGGAAAAAGTGAAGCCTATGGTCGAAGTTAAATCTCGACGTGTGGGTGGTGCGACCTACCAAGTGCCTGTTGAGGTTCGCCCACAGCGACAAATGGCATTGGCTATGCGTTGGTTGATTGATGCAGCACGTAAACGTGGTGAAGCTGATATGCCAAGTAAATTGGCTGGTGAAATGTTGGACGCTCTGCATGACCGTGGCGCTGCCATGAAGCGCAGAGAAGAAGTTCATAAAATGGCTGAAGCCAATAGAGCATTTGCACATTACCGCTGGTAATAACCTGATAAAGGAAAGGATATTGAAGTGGGCCGCAAGACACCGATTGAAAGGTACCGTAACATTGGCATCATGGCCCATATCGATGCTGGTAAAACAACCACCACAGAGCGGGTGTTGTTTTACACAGGTATTTCTCACAAAATAGGTGAGGTTCATGATGGTAACGCTACCATGGATTGGATGGAGCAAGAGCAAGAGCGTGGCATAACGATTACATCGGCAGCCACTACATGTTTTTGGCAGGGTATGGATCGTCAATTTGATGAGCACCGTATCAATATCATCGATACGCCAGGGCACGTTGATTTCACCATTGAGGTTGAGCGTTCATTGCGTGTTTTAGATGGCGCAGTCGCTGTTTTTTGTGCAGTAGGTGGTGTTGAGCCACAGTCAGAAACAGTCTGGAGACAAGCCAATAAGTACCAAGTGCCAAGGCTGGCATTTGTCAATAAAATGGACCGTGCAGGTGCTGACTTCGAGCGAGTTGTTGGGCAATTGAAGACCCGTTTGGGAGCTAATCCAGTGCCGGTTCAGGTGGCTATTGGTGCAGAAGAAACATTCAAGGGCGTGGTGGACTTATTTCGAATGAAGGCCATCTATTGGGGCGAAGATGATATGGGCTCCTCTTATCAGTTGGAAGACATTCCTTCTGACATGAAAGAACAATGTGAAGCTGCCAGGGAAGAGATGATTGAGGCGGCAGCTGAGACCAGCGAAGAATTGATGGACAAATACCTGGAGACAGGTGAGTTGTCGAGGGAAGAAATTATTGCTGGATTGAGAAAAGGAACCATTGATAATGAAATAGTGTGCTGCATGTGCGGTTCTGCTTTTAAAAACAAAGGTGTTCAGGCCATGTTGGATATGGTCGTTGAATTGTTGCCATCGCCCAAAGAAGTGCCTGCTATAACAGGACTTGAAAATGGTGATGAGGATAAAGAGATCAGTAGATTGGCTGAAGATGATGAGCCCTTTGCTGCTTTAGCGTTTAAGATTGCTACTGATCCATTTGTAGGTACTTTGACATTTTTTAGGGTTTATTCTGGTGTGGTGAAAACTGGAGACAGTATCTTCAATCCAAGAAAAAACAGTAAAGAGCGGTTAGGACGTTTGTTGCAAATGCATTCAAACTCCAGAGAAGAGATTAAAGAAGTCAGAGCAGGTGATATTGCAGCTGCTGTGGGTTTGAAGGATTTGGTTACTGGTGACACTTTGTGTGATATGAGCCATCCCATTACGATTGAGAAAATGGAATTTCCAGAGCCTGTTATTTCAGTGGCAGTAGAGCCCAAAACAACAGGTGACCAAGAGAAGATGGCAACTGCACTACAAAAGTTGGCGCAAGAAGATCCGTCTTTCAGGGTGGCTACAGATGATGATTCAGGGCAGACAATCATTTCTGGTATGGGTGAGTTGCATTTGGATATCATTGTTGATCGCATGAAGCGTGAATTTAATGTTGTGGCAAATGTGGGTAATCCACAAGTGGCTTACAGAGAGACCATAACAGAGGCTGTTGAACAAGAAGGTAAGTTCATCAAACAATCAGGTGGCAAAGGTCAATATGGCCATGTAAAAATTAAAATCGAGCCGATGGAACAAGGCTTTGGTTACGAGTTTATCAACGAAATTACAGGCGGTGTAATTCCCAAAGAATTTATCGGTCCGGTTGATAAGGGTATACAAGAACAAATGGAAAGTGGTGTTTTGGCAGGTTATCCATTGGTGGATTGTCGGGTCACTTTATACGATGGTTCATTTCATGATGTTGATTCAAGTGAAATGGCTTTTAAAGTTGCGGGTTCCATGGCATTTCGTGAAGGTGCTAGATCTGCGTCACCGGTTTTGTTAGAACCGGTTATGAAAGTTGAAATTGTAACCCCAGAAGATTATATGGGTGATGTGGTAGGTGATATTAATCGTCGTCGTGGTACGTTAGACGGGATTGATGACTCGCCATCAGGTAAGGTGATTAAATGTCAAATCCCCTTGTCTGAAATGTTTGGATATGCCACTTCACTGAGATCTGCCACACAAGGCAGAGCTAGTTACTCGATGGAGTTTGATCACTACAACGAGGCCCCTGATTCTGTGTTAACAGAAATGGTGGGGTATTAAAAATTTAGAACACTTAAAATTAAGTTTGAGAAACGACAATGTCAAAAGAAAAATTTGAACGCAATAAGCCCCATGTGAACGTGGGCACGATTGGTCACGTTGACCATGGTAAAACAACCTTGACTGCAGCGATCACAAAAGTTGCTGCTGAGAAACAAGGTGGAGAATTTAAAGCATACGATCAAATCGATAATGCGCCAGAAGAAAGAGAGCGTGGTATCACGATATCTACAGCGCACGTTGAGTATGAGACAGATGATCGTCATTATGCGCACGTAGATTGTCCAGGCCATGCTGACTATGTTAAGAACATGATCACCGGTGCGGCTCAAATGGATGGTGCTATATTGGTTGTATCAGCAGCTGATGGTCCTATGCCACAAACCCGAGAGCACATTTTGTTGGCTCGTCAGGTTGGCGTTCCTTATATTGTTGTGTTCTTAAACAAATGTGACCAAGTTGATGACGAAGAGTTGTTGGAGCTGGTTGAAATGGAAGTTCGTGAGCTGTTAAGTGATTATGAATTTCCTGGTGATGATACGCCATTGGTTATGGGTTCTGCGTTGAAAGCTTTGGAAGGTGATACATCTGACATTGGTGCACCTGCGGTATTGAAGTTGTTGGATGAGATGGATGCTTATTTCCCAACTCCTGAGCGTGATACGGCTAAACCATTTTTGATGCCTATTGAAGACATCTTCTCGATTTCAGGTCGTGGTACTGTTGTTACAGGTCGAATTGAAACGGGTGTTGTTAATGTCGGTGAAGAGATTGAGATTGTTGGTATCCGTGATACCAGTGTGACCACTTGTACTGGTGTTGAGATGTTCCGTAAGTTACTTGATTCGGGTGAAGCAGGCGATAATGTGGGTGTTTTATTGC
Organism: uncultured Marinicella sp.; assembly: GCA_937942365.1. Lineage (GTDB taxonomy): Bacteria > Pseudomonadota > Gammaproteobacteria > Xanthomonadales > Marinicellaceae > Marinicella. The sequence goes on from CALDFB010000264.1 coordinate 8,111, forward strand.
GTGGAACGAAAAGAGATGAAGTTGAGCGTGGACAAGTACTGGCAAAACCGGGTACAATCACGCCCCACACGAAATTCGAAGCTGAAGTTTATGTGTTGAGTAAAGATGAAGGTGGTCGTCATACGCCATTCTTCAAAGGTTACCGTCCACAGTTTTACTTCAGAACAACAGACGTGACTGGCGCATGTGAGTTGCCAGAAGGTGTAGAGATGGTTATGCCTGGTGACAACGTCAAGATGGTTGTTGAATTGATTGCACCGATTGCGATGGATGAAGGTTTACGCTTTGCCATCCGTGAAGGTGGCCGTACAGTAGGTGCGGGTGTAGTAGCAAAAATTAT
>CALDFB010000265.1 GCA_937942365.1 uncultured Marinicella sp.
GGTGATGTAATGACCAGGTACCCTTGGCTGTTAAGGCGTTCTTTGATGCTGTTTAAAAACTGCTTAGGTTGATATAAGCGATCGATCAAATTTCCAGCAAAAATTAAATCGTAATCTGAAAATTTTGATTTTAAATTACAAGCATCACCTTGAGCGAACGTCACGTTTTTAATTTTATCATCCATTTTAAGCGAAGATAATTTAAATGATTTTAATTCAGTAAGCTCTCCCTCAGTGGGTATCATATACTTTACCTCGCCATGTTCAACCAAGTTGATTGCATTACGGATAAAGCGGGTAGAAAAATCCAATGCATCGACATGTTGATAGTATCGAGCCAATTCAAACCCACTGCGGCCCACTGCGCAGCCCAAATCAAGAGCTCTGCCATTTTGATTCAAGTTCACATGGGGAATAATGGCATCAATACATGCTTTGGGAAAGTTGGGGACACCAAAATATTCATCGCCATAATGAAATTCAAGGTATTGTGAAATGAGTTCATCTGTTTCGTATGTGTTAAATGTTTGGTCCACTGTTTGCTCCGATTCTACGTATCTAAATCCTGCGTGTTGATAAAAGTGTCTGCGAAAGGCATATCTGGCGTCTTTGTGGGCTTCATTACCCGTGCTGATCCAGCTACCACCTTTCATTAAATTATGTTGACCATCGAATGTAGGTGCAGAAAAGTCATCATAAGCTGGATGTACTTGAAAACCTTCAAATCCATCAATGGCAGTCTCGGTCCATTGCCATACATTACCAATGACATCGCCAAAATGACCTTGTCCAAAAGTAAACAGGTCAACTGGAACAGCAGAGGCCGCATAGGCCAGTTCAATGTTTCCAGGTGCTTGGTCCCAATTCGGGTAATTTATATCTATTGTTTGTTCATATAAATGTTGCCACTCAGCTTCTGTAGGTAGGCGGATAGGGTGGCCAGTTCTGGCTGCCAACCAATTACAGAACGCTTTGGCTTCCAGGTAATTCACATCAACGGGCCAACTCCAAGGCATTGCGAACACTTCAGTCATGCTGCGATACTGCCATTGTTGGTTTTCATCTTTAAGCCAGAAAATAGGGTGTTTAGCTTGTTTGAATTGAAGCCACTGCCAGCCTTCTTCCCCCCACCATTTTTTGTCTTGATAGCCACCATCTTCAACAAACTGAAGAAACTCATAATTGGAAACCAAAAACTGACTGGCTTTGAATGCCTCTACTTTTGTGATTTGAACGCCATATTCATTGTCCCAACCATAGGTATTACTCGGTTGGCTTCTGCCTTGATTAACAGTCCCACCATCAACATGGATCAGTTGATTGTTAACTGTCGGATGATCAACCATATGCCGCGGCCAAGCGGCTTGTGGTTGAACCCAATCTAGTTGCATTTGTCTGATGATAACGCTGGATGTTTCTAAATGAATGCGTTCGTGTTCTATGCCCATTAACAGGATCCAAAATGGATCTTTCCAGACGATTGGTAGCTTTAATTCTATGGTATCTATCAGGTTAAGTACCAGTTTTTTGACTTGGTCTCGATATGCTTGTACGGTAGCAACTGTTGGCCAATTATAATTGGCATCATTCAAATCGTCCCAAGACATCTCATCTACACCAATAGCCATCATGGACTCAATATCGTCATTGACATTGTGCTCAATTATCTTAGCTACTTTGAGTTTGTTAACAAAAAACACAGCTGTATGAGCATAATAAAATATCAGTGGATGCCGCAATGGCTCAGCTTTATGGTAAAAAGCTTCATCCTCTTTTAAACAAGTAAATAAACTTTCATAAGTTTCATAGGTATTGATGAAATGAGCTTTGATTTCAGCGCGTTTATGAGAAACCTCACCTTGATCGATTAAGGGAGTTTGAGTGATTGTTTTTATCATGTTGTTGTGTGGGGCTGTTTTATTTTTTTAAATTTTTCATATCTTAGTTCGATGGCTGTGAAGATTGTATCAATACATGGCAAGGATTGCCATTTGCATAATCAGGACTTCCATCGTTTGTCTGTTCGGCTCGGCTTTAATGTTTAACCATGAAAAACTATTTGATTGTATGATGGTAAAGGTTAACAAATATAAAAATAAACACGTCATACTGCGGCTTGACCGCAGTATACAGGTGAGTGAATTTTTAACTTAAAAAAGATCATCAACAAACAAATGGTTCGAAAGTCTGGGTTCCAGCTCTCGCCAAGGCTCGTCTGGAATGACGGGGCGTGAAGGATTAACGGAGTTGCATGAAAACATACACACATGCATGGCGTTTAAATCATTGATTGCTGCAATTGCCCTGATTAATTAAAAAAAGCAGGCTTAATGAGAAAGCTTTATAACAAAGCAGTGTATACATGTTAAAATGAGGCGGTTCAAACTATAAAACAATCTGTGCAAGAAACCAAAAAAAATCCAAAACAAGCCATTCAAGTCTCAGAATTAATTACCCAAGCTATTGATGATGCCAAAGCGCAAAATGTAGTCAATTTAAATGTTGCTCATCTGACTTCAGTAACTGACTTCATGATTATTTGTACGGGCAGCTCAAGTCGACACATGCGCCACTTGGCTGATACTGCTATTCAGGCTTTGCAAGACAATGGACGAGAAGTTTTGAGTACAGAAGGATTGAATTCTGACGAATGGATGGTTGTTGATTGTGGTGATGCTGTATTACATGTGATGAGCACTGAAGCGCGTGAGTTTTATCACTTAGAAGGACTGTGGGATATCAACGAACCAACCGTAGAATGAAGATCAGTTTGCTGACTTTGGGGCACAAAATGCCTGATTGGGTCAACACAGCATTTAATACCTATAATGACCGATTACCTCATCACCTTAAAATACAAATCAATGAAATGCCAGCCGCCTCTAGGCAAAAAGGGCTTACAGTACCTCAACTCAAGGCGCAAGAAGCTGAAATAATCAGAAAACAGTTGAAATCTAACAGCATCAATATAGCTTTAGACGAGCAAGGTAAACCCTTGGACACCAAAGGCATGGCAAAACACTTGGCATCCTGGCAGATGGACGGTCGTGACGTTAACATCATAGTTGGTGGAGCCGATGGTTTGGATTCGAGTATTTTACAGTTGTCACAACAAATATGGTCCCTATCTAAGCTTACTTTTCCACATCATTTGGTTAAAGTCATCGTGGCAGAACAGCTTTACCGCGCTCATAGCTTATTAAACAATCACCCCTATCATCGCGAATGAAATGATTGATGTAAACTATTTAACGTTTTGAATAAGCCTTCCTTCGATATTGTTTTGGCTTCTGCTTCACCCAGAAGAGCTCAGTTACTTCAGCAGTTAGGCTGGCACCCTCAAATCCAGCCAGTTGATATAGATGAAAGTGTCCATGTAACAGAACGGGCTACTGAATATTGTTTGCGAATGGCCCGTGAAAAAATGGCGCATGCAGTAAAGAGAATACATACATCACTTCCAATCATTACTGCAGACACCATAGTGGTCTTAGATGAAAAAATTTTAGGCAAGCCTAAGAGTAGAAAAGAAGCGATTTTAACATTGATTAAACTTTCTGCCAGAGAACATCATGTATACTCAGCAGTCAGTGTACAGTATGCTGGTAATACCCAGTCAATTTTAAGCACCAACGAGGTGAAAATGACTGACATCAATGAAAATCAAATAAACGCCTATGTGCTCACTGGTGAGCCAATGGATAAAGCAGGGTCGTATGGTATACAAGGTTATGCCGCCATGTGGATTGAACATATAAAGGGCAGTTATTCATCCATAATGGGTCTGCCCTTGTTTGAAACAACAAGCTTGTTACAAGACTTGGGTGTCATTTCGCCGCTAGATAGGTGATAAAAACTTACTATGTCAAAAGAAATTTTAATCAACAGCAATGATTTTGAAACCCGAGTGGCTTTGGTCGAAGAGGGTCAGTTATCCGAGATTTGGTTAGAAAGGTCGAAACAACACTCTATTGTTGGGAATATTTATAAAGGCACCGTAGAGAAAGTATTGCCTGGTTTACAGGCTGCCTTTGTTAACATAGGAGAAAATAAAGCGGCATTTATCCATGTTTCAGACATTGAAGAACAACCTAGTAATAATCCACCAGTTAAAAGTGCTTCAATAGCCAAAATGTTGCATGAGGGACAAAGCATTGTGGTCCAAGTGTACAAGGATCAAATAGGGTCTAAAGGTGCGCGCGTGACAACTCAACTCAGTATACCCAGCCGATACCTGGTTATGTTGCCCAATAACTCATCTTTAACAGCAATCTCGGCCAGGATAACTGATGAAGCTGAAAGAGAACGTTTGACTGAATCATTGCAAAAAATCAATCAAGGTAACCAGGCTTTTGGACTTATAGCAAGAACCAATGCTGAACAGGTTGGAAACACCGCTTTATTTCATGACTGGCGTTTTCTCAGTCGTTTATGGGAGCGTTTGGATGAGCGCATTAATCTGGCTAAGTCGGCCAGTTTGATTTACAGTGAGTTTTCGTTGGCGAAAAAAGTTGTTCGTGATCATGTGACTGATAACTTAACTAAAATCACCACCGATTCCTATGAAATTTACAATAAATTGTCTGTTTTTCTTGCTGATTTCGCTGCTGAATGGTCAGGCGATTTGGTTGAACATAAGGTTTCAAGACCTTTGTTTGATCAATTTCATATTGATGATGAAATTGACCGTTCAATAGGCAAGAGAGTGGCATTGAAATCAGGTGGAAATTTGGTGTTTGACCAGAATGAAGCGATGACCACAGTTGATGTCAATACCGGTCAGTTTGTCGGGTATAAATCATTAGAAGACACCGCATTTAAAACCAACTTGGAGGCCGCACAAACATTGGCAAGGCAACTTCGTTTGAGAAATATAGGTGGCATCATTATCATTGACTTTATTGATATGACAGAAAAGTCACACAAAATACAAGTTTTAAGGACATTAGAAGAGCACTTAGAAGGCGACACAGCCAGAACCAATGTGCTAGGTTTTACGGGGTTAGGCTTGGTCGAAATGACCAGAAAACGCACCACTGAGAACTTACAAGATATGCTTTGCGAGCCCTGTGATAAATGTGATGCATTAGGCTCAATTGAAACCATTCAAACCATCAGTTTTAAATTGTTCAGAGAAATCACACGTTCGGTCAAACAGTTTAAAGCCAGTAAGGTTATGGTCATAGGTTCCCAGCGTTTGGTGCAGTATATCATTGATGAACACTCCGAAACGCTGGTTGAAATGGAAGAAAGCCTTGGAAAACGCATCAGTTTTCAAGCCGAAGAAAGTTACGAAAGGCATCAGCATGATGTGGTTTTGTTGTGACATAATTGCTATAGATTTTCAGTCGTGACTCAAACTAAAAAATACCATTTGCTCTATAGGTCGTGGACCAAATTACGTGGTCTCTTAGTTTTGGTTATAGTATCAGCTGGTTTAACTGTTGGTTTGTTGAGCTTGCTCCTGCCTTTCGAATCTTTGTATAAAGAGCGGCTGGAACAATTTTTAGAAACACAATGGGACTTGGAAGTAAAAATTAATGAAATCCAAGGTTCTTGGCAAGGATATGGGCCATCATTTGCACTTGAAAATTTAGAGCTAACGGGAAAGCAAAGTATTCAATTGGCATCAGCTGACTTGTTTATAAATGTATATCAACTAATGATTCCTGGTGGCCGAACTGGTATTGACTTAAGTATTAACAGTGCAGAACTTGATATGGTACATTCAGTTGATGGAGCCAATATAACCATTAACAATGATCAAGGTGAAATGCGTTTGAGCGATATGTTAGATCGCATTCTTGATTCAGGTTCGTTGCGTGTAGATGAGATGGTTTTTAATGTTG
>CALDFB010000266.1 GCA_937942365.1 uncultured Marinicella sp.
CGTCTTCGTTGATGTGATTTTGAAACTCAATCACTACATAACTTGGCCACCAGTTGTATTGATGATGAGGCATGAACTTTTGTAGAATACTTTTATATTGTAAATCCTTGGCAATGCCTAACTGGCTTTTTTGTTGCTCAAGAAATTCCATAAAGCCTTGTTCGTATGATGTCTCTATGGTTTCGAAAGTGTTTTCTTGTGCGCTTGAGGAAGTCAAAAATAACAAATAACAGATTAATAGCATGAAGCCAAGCCCCATCAAAATCTGTAACAGCATCTTTTTAGATTTATTCATTTCAATCTCTTATCCTTAATCTCTTTACCCAATTAACCTGATAAAGGAACGATTTGGCTCTGATGGAGCATCCGTAATCATCTGATGCAAAGCACAATTTTATTTATACAAGAGTAGAGTCAATCAACAGAGAAATGTTCCAACTCTTTTAAAAGACACCTTTTATTTTTTCTTATCCTATGATTAACCCCTAACTTTCCCGAATTTTAACTAATAAACCCAGGATATTAAAACCAGGTCAGGCAAACCATAAATACTTGACTGTCTCTACCCACTTGAAAATTCCTTATTGTTTTTAATTAAAAACTTCTGCGTTTTTTCGGGGGCAGATCAGATTTAAGAGTTATTCATTTCTTTAATAAATCACCCTTTTTGAAACAAAAAAGCTTGTGTGGATGGTTGTGCTGGCTAATGCCTAAAAAAGTAAGGCCGCCTTCATCGACGGCCTATGTTTTTTAGTCTTTTCTTTACATCTATTTGTTAGTAATAACCTAAATTCAAATAAAAGAAAGTTCTACTCTGCATATTGGACTCAAAAACGTTCAACCCTACTCATACAATATTTTACATTAAATATGGTTGTTGGATCAGAAGCCGATGAAGGTTCATTGACCCATTGACAGTTAAAAATTGTGTTAGGAACCGGATAAGGCTGACCAATTGCTATTGGAGCTGAATATAATGCATCCGCATAGTTATCACACCAATCAGTTTTATAAGCTTCATTCCATGATTTCAAGCCAAGCTTGTAAGCCACCGCATCAATACCAGTAATATTTCCGTCTGTAATTGTCGAACTCTGTTCAGCCATAATAACATCCAGCCAGTCACCAGTTACAACTTTATTGACACTGCGTGCATCGTATCCACGTTCATTACAACTTGGAACAGCAAAAGCAGCTGTGCTAAAAACTGAACCGATTAATATAGATGTTAATGTCATTTTCTTCATTATACTTCCTCTTAATTAAATTGGGCTTTCAGTCTATCAACAGGAAACTTCAGCACTGTATTTTAATGCGGTAATTTTCGGCGTTATTCGGTATTATTCGGCGTTAAACAGTAAGCGCCAAGCGAATCACATGGTTGACTTCTGATAAGCCAATGGTTTAGATATTTCAGAAATTACTCGGGTTTAATATTCCAAGGTAATAGCGCTTCTATTTTTTCAACTGTATTGGCGCTCGGTAGTTCCCGATATACTTACGTGAGGTAAGTATCTGGGTTGAGGTTATGTGCTTTGGCAGTTTCAATCAGGCTGTATTGAAGAAACACCCTAACATAACAAAAAGCAAGATGCGGTTTTCACGAAATGTCTGTCTCATGGTACATGAAGAAGATAAATGCACTGGGTGCTTTTGGGAATCACGCTTCAAGAGCCAAGCAAGCACAGCCAATCAAAATACAACGACTTCTTTCTCATCGTGAAAACCGTCATTATATTTTTCTTTGTGCTGCTTGATAAACGTGCACTTTTAACCTCCATGGCAGCATAAGCTAAAAAAGTGAGTGTGGTTTTTGCGTAACAAAAGAAGCCCTTGCTTTGTGCCGTTATGCGTGAACTCAAAGCCTTTAAATCAACCGGCTTTTATCCGTCTCATCCATGAGACTCACCCCTTCGGGGCTTGCGTGAAAAATCATTCCATGCGATTTTTTCAGCCGTAGGAACAGTCTCTCAACTTAAAGAATACTCAAAGAAAACCAAGCGCAAATGGACATTTGGAATCAAACTCAAAACACTTCTGGAATAGCTTGAAAAACTCAAAAAAACTTCTAGCAGAATCCATCTGCAACCGTCAAACTCGGATCCAAATCACCCCAAAGGACTAAAACAAACATTCAATCGAGAACTGAGTTCACGCAACCGCACTCTCAACTAAAATCTGCAATTTTTTAAAGCAAAAACATTAAATTAAATCTATTTTGATTTTCTTAATTGGCGACTGTCCTTTATTAGCTTGTGATCAAAGTTATACTGTGACCTATGACATTGATCCTTGCGGTAATGAGCATTTTTTTGGTATGTCTGCCGTTCAATAAATAAATTGGCTTAATCAGACTAACATCAAACCAGCATCGAATATCTTCGGTGCTGGTTAAAATAATTTACAGTTAATATTTACTGGAAAATTAACCGAGGTGTTCATATGTGTCCTTGATTAGTTATCGTTAACATTAAAAGGACCAAAGTCATCTATAAATATCAAGTCATTAGAACTGAATTGAGCTCTGACCTTAAATAGACTGATGTTTTCAACCCCGTTACAAGACGAAGAGCTGCTCCCAAACCTGACACGAACCATGATTTTACATTCTTTGTTTAAACCGGTGAAAGCTTGGTTAAGAAGATAAAAGTTTGAAAAATCACCGCCGGAAGTTGCAATATCCTCAGTAAAGAAAAAATCAGCTGTCGGCGTCCCAGGATCAATAGCTGGTAGGCATGTTTTATATAGAATTACTCTAAGATCTTGGGTGGGGTTGGTGTCACTACCCCAGATTCTTATGCCCTCAAGTATTTGGTCTGGTTCCATTTTAATGGGGTGGTCAATATAACTTTCTGTGCTACCATCTAAACAGTTTCTGTCACCTGTGCCAGAAACCGTTCCACCATCGAAGCCAGATGTTCTACCTAAGTAGTTACCGGCATCTGTTGGGTAAAAGCTGAGAATTGAATCACCTCCTCTTACTGCAATATCTTCTTCTGAAGACTCAATCTTTATATGCTTGGAGCTTATCGATGTGTTTGCATCCATCAGAGCGCCAATTTCGTCGTCAAATGTGTCCGCAAAAGAAAATGAAGGGGATATGACTGCACATAACGACATTAGTATGATATTTTTCATTGTACCTCCTTTATCTTAGAACTGATTCAGATTGTGCTCGAATTTTAAATAATTGAACTGAATCATCATCTGCATTAGATCCAATTCTGGTTGTATAAGTACAGTTTTGCGTGCTAATAATGATGCCAGAAGGCATGCTTAATAACACTGAAAAATCGCCGTTTAAGCCATCTGTTGTTATGGTAGCAAGCTGCGTATTTACAATAGGTCCTGCATCGAATGCAGGCAAACAACGCTCAAAAACAAAGAATGATAAATCTTGAAAGTCGTTTGTATCTGAACCCCAGGCCCTCACGGATGTGAATTCGTTGCCGTCTGGGATTTCCATATTCAAGTCTGCGAAACTATCTCCGCCTGTTCTGTATATGCCCCCTCTTCCAAAAGCGGTGTCGTAAGCAAAGGATGATGTTCGACCACGTATTTCAACCCCCATATAGCTTTGAGTTACAGTCGTGCCTCCAGCTAGAGACTCTTGCGACCTTTTTTCACCTTTATAGCTCGTGTCTGGCAGCATGTATAAAACTTCTTCAGGGTGGAAACCAGCTGCGATTTTCATGGCATCATCTTCAACTAATATGGCATCTTCCCGGAGGCTTTGATTGGCATTTGCTGTAAAAGAAGCAATTGTTATTATCAGTAAAATAGATTTATTCATTATTTTTCTCTTCATTGTATTAATCTTGGATTCAAGTAATAAGTGCAATTTAGTTATGCAGCGAGTAAATCGACTCGTTGCCCGTTAAATATTTCATCAGGTGATCGGTAATCTCTGGTTTTTCTTGGCCTACTATTAAGCTGATCCATCACATATTTTAATT
>CALDFB010000267.1 GCA_937942365.1 uncultured Marinicella sp.
TATGAATTTCTTGGCTATTAATGATGAATGGATAGTTTACTAGATTTAAGTGTTATTTTGTCAAAATCATCACCCTCCTATTTGAGATTTGGTATCATTCAGTATTAGGATTAAACTCTTTCCAATCATGACTCGCAAAAAACAAGACCCTCACTCGGATATCGATACAGATGAAGTTCTGAGTAAAACACAGAAGAAACAAATGGTACATGACTTACAAGAACTGGCCAAGAGTTTGGTTGTCATGCCCAAGAAAAAAATCGAACAATTGAACTTACCTTCGACATTGCTTGATGCCATTGCCGAATCAAATCGAATCTCCAGTCATATTGCCAGAAAGAGACACTTTCAGTATATGGGGAAAATTTTATTGAAAGCGGATCATGAAATCATCAAAAGTAAAATAGCACAAATTGACAACTTAGATGGCCACTACCAAATCAGAGATGAAGTGATTAATTTATGGATTGAACATTTCGCAACGAACGAAACAGTTTTATTTGATCATTTGTATCAATTTCATGACCATGAAGTTTTAAGCAATTTACGACAAGTTTTGCGTAACCACAGAAAAAAAACCGAGCATGTTGGCAACCGAAAAAAACTCTTTCAAGCTTTACGCCAGATCGACAAACAAAATGAATTACCCAATCCCATCATATTAATTTAATATCAACCTTATTAAGTCTTTGATTTTGTGCAACATGTTATTCATTTTCAGCCATTTTCAAACCAACGCCAGGAATGGTATGTAACAACTGAGTTTCAAATGGTTTGTCTATCGTTTTACGTAAAATATATAAATGGCTTCTTAAGACATCAGAATCAGGAATCAAATCTCCCCACAACTTTTGTGCCAATTGATCTTTGGTGACTATTTCCGGCGATTTTTTCATCAGTATTTTAAGAATTTGCAAACCAGTCGGTGATACTTTTAATTTTTGTTTTTGTCTGGTCACTTCCATGGTACCCACATCAAAAACCAAATCACCGACTTTCAAAGCTTTGCTGTCAAACTCACCACGATGACGACGAATCATAGACTGTAATCTGGCAACCAACTCATCTGGATTAAAGGGTTTAGCTAAATAATCATCTGCACCATTATCAAAACCTTTGAGTTTATCGCCAATTTGATCTCTAGCAGTCAGCATGATGATAGGCACATCTGATTTGGCGTCTTTACGAATCTTTTCACAAATATCAAAGCCATCCATGCCAGGTAACATCACATCTAAAATCACCGCATCATAAGGATTGGTCACTGCCAAGTGCAACCCGGTAACTCCATCAGCAGCAAAATCAACGGTAAAGTCCGCCATTTCTAAATGATCGGCAATGGTTTGTGCTAATGCAGTGTGATCTTCTACTATCAATACATTTAAACTTGTCATAATTTCACTTCTTTCATGTTTGTTATTTTTGTCTGATCAGTTAATTCAATCATTAACTAGATGCCAAAATTTCTACTTCATTTAAAGTCAAGGTGACTTGAGTTCCTACATCTATTTCACTGCTGAACTTAATCAACCACCCGCATTGCTTACAAATCATATCTACAATCGACAACCCCAGTCCAAACCCTTTTACAGCACTGTGTTCATCAACTCTGTAAAAAGGTTCCATGATCCGATTCATGCTTTCTTTACTCATACCTTTACCCTGATCTTCGATCATGATATCTGGTCCATCTATAGTAACTTTGATGGTGGCAGGATCCTGTGAATATACACACGCATTTCTGACTAAATTACTGACCACGATGGAAAACAACTGTTCTGGAATATAAGCTTGAACCAAATGATTAGGCTGCCAATCCATTTTTATATCTCTCGGGCCGAACAACCTGATGGTGTCCTCAACTATACTTTTTAAACTGTCATTAATTAATACTGGATCCGATGACACCTCAATAGATTCATCACGAGAAAGCATCAATAAAGCTTCAATCAAAGCCTGCATTTCCTCAATCATGGGTTGCATCCGCTCTACCAATTCGATACTCTTGGGCCCTAACTCCTGTCTCTTAAGTAATGACATAGAACCACGTAACACAGTTAAAGGGGTTCTCAGTTCATGCGAAGCATAGCGGGAAAAATTACGCTCTCGACTGATTAATTGTCCTATTCTGTGTGAAAAATCCTCAAAGGAATCAATCAAAGTATTAACGTCCACATGACCTACTTGTTTGATGTCATCAAATTTTAATTTTTCAATGCCAGATTTGGATATCTTCGCTGACTCTAAACGCTCTACTAACTTCAGTACTGGCGAGAATGCACGTTTAGAAAAAACATATGAGACGAAAGCTGGCAGGTACACAATTAACAGCACAATGATCAATGGGGTGATACCAAAATAAAGCGCTAATTTCGACACCTGAGCTTCTTCAAAAATCAAAAATAATTTTTCATTGCCTTTTTCACTGACATAAGCAATGGGTCTTTTACCATTGAGCTCAATCCTTTGATACTGCTCAGTAATGCCCTCTATTGCTGCTGGAACTTTCGAAAAGTCATTATCAAAAACCATGTAACCGGTTAAATTCATGGTTTTAGGCAAAGGAAATTCAACGTACTTTTCTCTGTGAGCCCAATAGTATTCAGCTTCTCCAATCAGTGCTTCTTTGATCAATACATTCTCAACCACTTTCGCAGCGCCAATAACGCCTCCAATAGTCGCTACGCTGATAAATATGAGCTGAATGAAAAAGACCTTGTTCAGGCGGCTGATCATGCTGCCTTTAGCGACCTTCTTTTTTTGCGTTTTAATCATCCTTGTTTACTGAACAAATAGTGGGCAACCAGCCATTGGCGACCTTCATCGTAACCAAATAACTCTGCACATGACATAAAGAATATACGCCATCGTTGAAACCACAACTTAGAATCTGCACCATAAATTCTGTCAAATATAGGCATGATGTTGTTTTTGTTATTGTCC
>CALDFB010000268.1 GCA_937942365.1 uncultured Marinicella sp.
AAAAAACCAGTTTAGATGATGATTTAATGCAGTCATAGGTGGGTGTTTATGAGAAAAGTGCTGATAATACCAGAGTGATCACTTTTAAAGATGGGCAGCTTTATTCGATGAGAACTGGTGGTGGAAAGTTTCAAGTGTATCCTTATGCCAAAGATCAATTTTTCTTTGATGATGATGCAGTCACATTGGAATTTAATCGAGATAAGAAAGGTGAAATTGAATCGGTTACGTTGAAAAGCACCAGACGTCCGGAAGTCTGGTTGAAAACCGACAAACCCTTGCCTGTTGTTACTGAAATTAAAATGGATCCAACAGTATTTGCTGGATATATTGGTAAGTATGAATTGGCACCTGAGTTTTACATCAGTATTTTTAGTGAAGACGAGATCATGTATACCCAAGCGACAGGCCAACAGAAAATTGAGTTGGTGGCAACAGATAAGAATAAATTCACTTTGAAAGATACTGATATCAAATTGACCATGAATGTCAGTGATACAGGAACAGTGGAAAGCTTAACCTTGCATCAAAATGGTGATCATCCGGCCAAAAAAGTCGAGTGATTTGAACTGATTAAGCTAATTTAGACTCATTGTGATGACAAACGATGGTTGTATCAGGATACATTAAACATGTCTTTAGATTCATGTTGTAACAACCATTGTTTTCTTTCAAGTCCGCTGGCATAGCCGGTTAAGGTGCCATTGGCACCGATGACCCGGTGACAAGGGACAATGATGGTAAGGGGGTTTTTGCCGTTGGCGGCGCCTACAGCGCGAACGGCTTTGGGGTTATCGATCTTGTTGGCAATGTCAGAATAAGAAGCGACTTGACCGTAAGGTATGCTTAACAGGGCTTGCCAGACTTGAAATTGAAAATCTGTGCCTTTTTGGTCAAATTTTAAATCGAAACTCTGGCGTTGGTTATTCAGGTATTCGTTGAGCTGAATTTTGCACTGGTCTGTGTGTTTGTTGGGTTTTGCTTGCTGACTGGATTGCTCAACAAAATAAACACTTGCTAAGCCTTTTGGGGAGGCTGTTATTTCGAGCAGGCCAATATCGCTGGCTATATAGTCCGTATAAAGTTCGGTAGATTTAGTTGTATTTTTCATATCAATATCTTTTATTGGTTCCATAGCTGGAACGTGAGGTAACTGCGCCAAGGCGACATCAGTTCCGGATTAATGGATTGATTGTTATTATGCTTCAGGGCTTTATCAATACCTAAATCGCCAGCTAAAAATATATCAGGGTCATTAAGACCGCGCAATTTGGCATAATTAATGGTCCATGGTCCTATGCCTTTGATGGTCAGCCAGGTATCTGGGTTTTCAGCATCATCATGGGTTATGAAATGCTGTGCCAAAGATTGTAGTGATTTTTTTCTTGCACCAGGCATTTTAAAAAAATTTAAATCACTATCGACTATATCATGGGCAGTTGGAAAAAAATAGCTCCCATTTGCGGTGCGCTCACCGAGCTCTTTAACCATTTGAGTCACTAAATTTTTAGCGGCTTGAACCGATACTTGTTGCCCCAGGATGGCACGAATACCTGCTTCAAAGACAGACCATATACCAGGAATACGCAGACCTGTTTTGAGCTCAAAATGTTCGGGTAACTGTTGAGCCAAATGAGTTTCTATTAGATGGACATCTGTGTCTAGATCCAAAATCCTGCGAATATTATTAAGTATTGGCCGCAATTGCAACAAATCTTCACATTGTAAACGCACCATAAATGCGTGTTGCTTTGGATGGTGGGTGGCTTTAAATGAACCTTTGCAGCCATTTAATTCGAATGTTCTACCATAAGTACTGGTATCAATGGTTTCTAGACCTTCAATCAGCCGAGCTTGTAAAAAAGTTTGCATCCGAGGCCAGTCATAGGGTGGGCGATAACTGAGTTTGAGTTGCAATTGGTCAGTTGGGCTTGAATCTGATTTTCTGATTTGACTTGGGGTCAGTTTCATGGCTTTGATGAACGCATCATTAAAACGTCTGACACTGTTAAAGCCACAAGCATAAGCTATTTGATTAATAGGGAGTTGGGTTTGATGTAGCAATTGCTTGGCCATCAAGCATTGCTGATACAGGGCATAGGTCTTAGGAGCAACGCCAATATGTTTGACAAATAGCTGACGTAAATACCGATCGCTGATACCTAAATACTCGGAAAACTCTGTCAAAGACTGATTTTCCAGAAAACCGGTGTTAATAAGTTTAATTGCACGATTGAGTAAAGCTTGATTGCCTAACCAAGCCCCTGATTGAGGTGCACTGTCTGGGCGACACCTTAAGCAAGGTCTGAATCCTGCTTGAGCTGCCTGATGGGCGGATGGGTAATAGTCTACATTGGCTTCTTTGGGCGGTGTGGCAGGGCAAATACTTCGGCAGTAAATGCCGGTGGTTTTAACCGCAGTAAAAAACCGACCGTCAAATCTGGCATCTCTTGACAAACGGGCTTTTCGACAAACTTCTTGACTAAGCACAACAGTCCTGTGATCAAATAAATGTTCATTGTAATTCAAACAGGTAAGTAACCCAGCCATTTTCGGAACTGAATCATATTACACTGCTTGATTAATAGATCCACTTAGCAAATTTCATCTGTGCAATAAATTAGCCACAATAAAACATTTATTCAACACAATTTTTAAATATACTGAGTCATGTTATTAATTTATTAAAGCGATTGGTGAATGATGAAAAAAATTGTATTGATCATAGTGACAACTTTATTACTGTCTTGTAGCAGCGATGACAGTCAAAACACAGTAAATGAGAAGAATCCAACGCAACACTCATCGAATCAAAATAAGTCTGAAAAAACAATCGATGCTGATGTTGTTGAGTCATCTGAATTGAATATCAACCCAAACACGGTCTTTAAGGTACTCAGTATCTCTGAGGGAATCTATGACAACACTAATGCTTTACAGATTAATTTTAATTTACCTGTTAAAAAAAGTCAGGATTTCAGTGAATTAATCAGGGTTTCAAGCGACCAAGAAATGGTCAAAACTGACTGGATTTTCAGCGATAATCAAATGGCTTTATATTTTCCGTTCATTGAAGCTGAAACCGAATATGAAGTTAATGTCAGTCAATCCTTGAACAGCAAGAATAACAAATCATTGATCCAAGCTGCAAAAGTGACAGTCAATACCCAAGCAGCCAAAAAGGTGGCTCGTTTTATCTCTCGTGGGAATACCTTATTGAGTAGTGATGATGAACTGCCCATTGAAGCAGTTAATGTCGATGCGGTAGAACTTAAATTCTGGAAGATTAACCAGGATTCCTTGTATTCAT
The DNA here is from genome assembly GCA_937942365.1 of uncultured Marinicella sp. Classification (GTDB taxonomy): domain Bacteria; phylum Pseudomonadota; class Gammaproteobacteria; order Xanthomonadales; family Marinicellaceae; genus Marinicella. The sequence goes on from CALDFB010000268.1 coordinate 3,311, forward strand.
TCCTACAAAATCCAAACAAAAGAGACATTTACAGTCTTAAACAATTAAACGATGTGGCTCAATTGGTCCACACCAGTCATTTTGAATTGGACGAGGTTAAAAACAAAACAGAGAGCCATAACTTACCCATTGATGACATCGATGTGATCAAGTCTTCAGGTGTTTATTTCGTAACCATGATGCCAGATGATTCATATGAATATGAGTTTGAATCCACTTGGTTTATTAAAACTGATTTAGGGCTACATACCAGAGTTTATAAAAATACAGTAGCTGTTTTTGCTCACCAGCTGCCAGCAGCCCAGGTTTATCCGAATGTTAAAGTGGCATTGATGGACGATAAAGATGAGGTCATCAGTGAAGAAGTGACTGATGGCCAAGGTCATGTGACTTTAAGGTTTGATGATGTCAATAAAATTCGTTATGTGATGGCTTCGGTTGGAGACGCCATAAACTTAGTTCGTCTGAATCAACCTAAGTTAGATTTATCAGAGTTCAATTTATCCAACAGAAGGCATCATTTGCAAGAGCTGTTCTTATATGCCCCCAGAGACCTGTATCGCCCAGGTGAAACAGCCCTAGTTAATGGCTTACTCAGAGACGAAGATGGACAGATGGTCACCGCCAGTCCGATTAAAGTAGAAATCAAAAGGCCAGATAATAGATTGTTCAGAACTTTCAGTTGGCAAGGTGATGTGAGTGGCTATTATCAAACCAGTTTTGCTGTGCCTGATGATGCCATGACGGGTGCTTGGTCATTTAATGCTGAGTTGGCTGATGGTACAAAATTCAGTTATGAAATCAATGTTGAAGACTTTTTACCAGAGCGTTTAAAACTTGATCTTGCCGCTGGCAATAATTCAAGCCAGATACCCATAAGCGAAGAACCCAAAATAAACATCCAAAGTGATTACCTTTATGGTGCACCAGCTGCTGGCAATCGTTTTGATGCGACGGTCAGTATCAGTGCCACCACTGATTTGTTTGAGGCCTATGATGACTATCATTTCGGTTCCAATCATTACACCGCCATGGACAGTAACTTTACCACTGATGCAGCTGAGCTTAATGAGCAAGGTTTTGCAGAACTGGTCTTGCCAATTAAGTGGCAAAACAGCTCATTTCCACTACTAATCAGCAGTCATGTGAACGTCTATGAATCTGGTGGTAGACCCATAGCGCGTCAGATTAAACAAACTGTATGGCCGCATCCATTTGTAGTTGGCGTAAAGCCCGAGTGGGAGGGGCGGTTTGCCAGTCCCAATCATAACAACACCGTTGCTCTGATCGCTGTAGATCCAGCCGGTGAATCAATAGCCTTAGAAAACGCAGAAATTATGCTGATTCAGGAAAATCAAGAGCGGTATTGGCATTGGGGTGATGATGGCTGGGGTTATCGCAATAACAATAAGGAAATTCCTGTTTACAATGCGGTGATCAACATTGAAAAAGATGGAGATAATTTGGTTTCATTGCCCATGAGTTACGGTTCCTATAGGATTGAAGTCAGGAGCCAAGATCAAACATTGATCACCAGCTATCGATTATTTTCTGGGTGGCAATGGTATGACCCCTATACCAGCAAGGGTGAAAAGCCTGATCAGGTTAAACTGGCTTGGCAAGCAGATCATTTAACACAAGGTGAAGTTGCATCATTGAAAGTGACTGCGCCCTATGCTGGAACAGCCATCGTTGCGGTTGAAAGTGATGAATTGTTGTGGCATAAAACCCTAGCCATGACTGATGCAGAACAAATCATCGAGGTTCCAATTGACAACAATTGGCGCCGTCATGACATTCATGCCAGTGTGATGGTAATTCAAGCAGGCAGTGATAAAAAAGGACGTTCACATTTGCCTAAAAGATCAATAGGGGTGACTCATGTACCATTGAACCGAACTGATCGAAAATTAGATTTGGAAATTATTCACCCAGATAAGACGCTACCTGATGAGACAGTCTCTATCACTGTTAAAGCCAAAAATTTGGATGCCTCTCAAGCTACTTTCGTTACTTTAGCTGCGGTTGATACCGGTGTATTAAGCGTAAGTCGTTTTGAAACACCCAAACCCTTCGAGTGGTTTTTTGCCAAACGAGGTTATTTCCCATCTTTGCGAGATGTTTATGGTTCATTGATTGAAATGATTGAAGCTAAAAGCGCACAACAGAAGTTTGGTGGTGATGCAGATATCAGCAGAGGCGGTGACGAAGCCAAAGCCGACGTCCAAATTGTGTCCTTATTTTCAGGTAAAGTGGCTTTTGATCAAGCAGGTGAGGCCAATATTGATTTAAAACTGCCTTATTTCAATGGTGAATTGCGGTTAATGGCTGTGGCTTTTAACGAACATCAATTTGCAGGAACAGATGGCTTGATGATAGTGGCTGCACCCATTGTTATAGAAACATCATTGCCCAGGTTCTTAGCAAAAGGTGATCAATCCAATGCCACTATAGAGGTTCATAACACTGAATCAACACCGACTGAATTGAGTCTTGAAATTAAGGCCGATGATTCATTGGGTAACCGGTCTGAATTATTGCAGTGGTCATTGGCAGCTGATGAAAAGAAAACCGTTCAATTGCCACTGTCAGGATCTTTGCATCAAGGAATGGGACAAATTCAAGTACAAGCCACTGCCAGTTCTGGATTTAAGTTGAACCGTACATGGCGTTTGAGTTTACGACCTGCCATGCCAGCCGTTGTTGATCAGTATAAAGCAGTGTTAAAACCAACAAACGACTACATTTTGAGTGGTGATGTCTTTAATCGATTTGATGACACAAGTATGAAGTCAGTACTGACCCTATCTGATACGCCGGTATTGAATCGTGAAGATCACATGTTTAACTTATTGCAATACCCATATGGCTGTTTGGAACAAACCACCAGTAGGGCTTGGCCTTTGTTATACGCTGAGGCTGAAGATTATCAACTCTATGCACTGGCTGAACAAAATGATATGTTTGCCAAGCGATTCAATGTGGTCAATGGCGCGGTGAGTCGAATTTTGGGTATGCAACTTTACAGTGGTGGTTTTGGTTTGTGGTCGAATAACGATTATGAAGAAAATTGGCTCACTGTTTATGCCACAGACTTTTTAGTACAGGCACGAAAATTAGGACATGAGGTGCCTGCAGCAGCCATGAATAAAGCCATAGCTCGCTTACAAAACTATGTCAGAAACTCAAGTCATGTTAACTCAAACTTGGCACAATACTTAAGTCATCGCAACCATTTTGATATTGCTTATAAAGCGTATGCTGCTTATGTTTTATCAGCCATGAACCAGGTCAGTCTCCAAGATGTTCGTCGCTTGTATGATCAATTTAAATCGCAAGCGCGCAGCCCTCTGCCATTGGCTCATTTAGCCATGAGTTTAGAACTATTGGGTGATGAGCGAAGAGCTACAGCAGCTTGGCAACAAACAATGGACTTTGAATGGGATCGAAACCAGTATGATTATTATGGAGATTATGGTTCCAAGATCAGGGATTATGCTGATGTCATTGCATTAGGCGCTGGCAGTCAATTGTTAGATGACTTACCGCAGTCAACATTGGATCTCATCATGCCATTACAACAAGGCATGAGTGAAAGAAATTGGTTTTCAACTCAGGAGCGAAGTGCGTTATTCAGAACGGCTAAAATATTAAAACAAGCTTCTTCTGTAAGTAGTGATTGGACTGCTGAACTTAAACACAATGGTGCTGCTAAGGCATTCAAACAAAATGCCGATTTAGTTCAAGTCTGGAGAGGGCAACCAGCCAGAAGTGGGTTCAGTGTCATTAACCAAGGTGAAAAACCGATTTATCTAAATTTTAAAACCCAAGGTTATTTAAAACAGCACCAAGCTGAAAGTAATGGCATGGTGATTAAAAAGAAATACTTTGATTTAAACGGTAACCACATTGATCTTAAGCAAGTGAAGTCTGGCGACTTTTTACTGGCCCACTTAGAAATATCACTTGAGGACAAGTATAAATATTTACCTGATGCCATGGTTATTGATTTATTACCGGCTGGGTTAGAACTTGAAAATCAAAACCTTGAACATGCTTTAAAGTTGGATGACATAAAAATTGATGGTAAATATGTGCGTGAATGGAATGGCAACACATACATTAAGCACAGTGAATATCGGGATGATCGTTTTGTGGCCGCTTTGACCTTGTCAAGCTATCAAAAGGCACATGTGTTCTATCTGGCGCGAGCAGTGACGCCCGGAAATTATGTATTACCACCTACTTTGGTGGAAGACATGTATCGCCCTGAGATCAGGGCTACTTCAGAAAACATGGGAATGATTGGTATTAAATAAATTCATTTAAAAAGTATGAATCCGTCTTTAAAACAAGAGTTACATGAAATTCCAAATAAGTTTGGCAGGGTGAAGCGCCTGGGTCGGAGGTTGTTACTGTTTTTAGTTGTATTGTTGCTTACTTTTTTAATCTTAGACAAGATAGCTCCGTTACCCATAGAAGAATTTGAACAACGACATTTTGCACAGGTGGTGGTTGATCGTTCAGGCCAGCCACTGCGGTCATTTGCTGATGCTGATGGTGTTTGGCGGTATCCGGTAACTTTAGATGAAGTGTCTGAGCGCTACATTGAAGCTTTACTGAGTTATGAGGACCGTTATTTTTATCGGCATTTTGGGGTTAATCCACTGGCAGTTATCAGGGCATTGAGTCAACGCATCAGTGAGGGCCGTTTTGTCTCTGGCGCATCTACCTTAACCATGCAGGTGGCACGAATTCTTAAACCACATGATAAAACTTTGGCAGGTAAAGTTGCACAAATGTTCAGGGCTTTACAGTTAGAGTGGCATTACACAAAAGAAGAAATCCTGACTTTTTATCTGAACTATGCGCCATTTGGAGGCCCCATCGAGGGGGTTCAAGCGGCCAGTTATGTTTATTTGGGAAAACCTGCCTCAGAACTCAGTCATTCTGAAGCGGCTTTATTGGCCGTTTTACCTCAGGCACCCAGCAGATATCGCCCTGATCGGCACAGACAGGTGGCGCAACAAGCCAGAGATAAAGTGTTACAAAGGATGGCACAGCATAAAACCTGGCCTGCACAGGTCATTAAAGAAGCCAAAGAAGAGCCCTTGTGGGTCACATATAACTCACGGCCAATGAGGGCGCCCTTGTTAACTCGACGATTAAGTCAAAGGTATGCTGATCAAGCAGTGATTCATTCAACCATTGATATCCAGCTACAAGCCGATCTCGAAAACTTGTTGAAAGATCACATCAGTAGAAAACCTGAACAGGTTTCAGCTGCCATCATGGTGGTGAACAATGAAGACATGTCAACCTTGGCTTATTTAGGCAGTGCAGATTTTTTAAGTTCCAGCCGCAAGGGTTCGGTGGATATGGTGACAGCCATCAGGTCACCAGGTTCAACATTGAAGCCATTTATTTATGGCATGGCTATAGATGATGGCTTGATTCATTCACAATCACTGTTATTTGATGTGCCACAATCATTTTCAGGTTATCGACCCAAAAATTTCACCGATGAGTTTTCAGGTCCAGTGAGCGTGACCCAAGCTTTGACCCGTTCGTTGAATATGCCTGCGGTTCAAGTTTTAGATAAGTTGACCCCAGAATCTTTTTATGTGAATTTGAAAAATGCTGGCCTTGATATTCGCTTGCCACATCAAGCGAAACCCAATTTGTCCTTGGCTTTAGGTGGCGGTGGCGTTTCTATGGAAGAGTTGGTGGGGGTCTTTTCAAGCCTGGGTAATGAGGGTCAAGCAGGGCGTATCAGGCTGGCCCAAAATGAACCCATCAATTTTTCACCCTTGATGAGTTCTGGAGCTGCTTGGATTGTTCAAGATGCCTTATCGCAAGCCTCATTGAAAAACCACATCAATCGCAGACATTTGGTTAAAACACCTGGTATCGCATTTAAAACTGGTACCAGCTATGGCTTTCGCGACGCTTGGGTATTGGCCAGTAATGATTTGATCACCATTGCAGTGTGGGTAGGTCAACCTGATGGTTCTTATTTAGCTGAAAACAGTGGCAGAAATTCAGCGGTGCCCTTATTGAATCAAGTATTGGCCGCACTACCAGCAGCTATGCATCAGACCATAGAACAGCCTTACACAGTTGACAAAAAAACCATATGTTGGCCATTGGGCAAGCAATTGAAAGCCCATAACAAAACGGATTGTCAGTTGAAAAAACCAGCCTATTTATTGGATGGGATGTCACCACCCACCTTCAGCGATCCTATGAATGAACTGTTTGCCACCGAGCAAAAAACAATGTTGCTAGATGTTGAAACCGGTTTGCGTGTTACACCTCAGTGTGCATCTGGTGAAACTAAAATCGCGGAAACAGCCGTTTGGCCATTGGTGTTAGAAAATTGGTTGCACGAAGATTTAAAACGAAAAAACACATTACCAGCTTTTCATCCCAATTGTTTACTAACTGATACAAGTAATACTTTAAATATAACAGGCATTCATGATCAGGCAGTTATATATCCAGAGGTGTCCGCTAACAGCATTCCTGATATTGAATTACAATTGCATGGTTCAAGTGGTCGCAATTATTGGTTCTTAAATGGCCAGTTGTTGGATCAATCCAGCAGTGAAGTCGTTCTTGAATCCCTGTTACCAGGCACTTATGAATTACATGTTATAGATTCCAGTGGCAAAACGACTGAACTGAGTTTTGAGGTTAATATTTGAATCTAAAATTAATTTAATATCTAAATTTTGCTACAAATTACTGTAAAGCTTAACAAGTTTAATTCATAAGCTATGTCATATTGATTGAAAAGTATTTGAATGATGAAATATGTGTGATTTTTTTACAATGTAGTCATTAAACTAAGATCAAAGATTTGATTCTATTTAAACATGTGTTATAGTTAAGATCAATAAATTGATCTTAATGGTGATTTTATGCTTTCAATATCAAAAACCGAAATAGTAACCCGTCTACACTTCGATAATTTATGGTGGGAAACTGGCGGAGTAGAAAAAAGATATAAGTCTTACCCAAAGCGTTTTTACTTTGAACCTTTCTTTAAGCTGATAAAAGAATCATCTATAAACAGAGCTGCAGTTCTGATGGGGCCAAGACGAGTTGGTAAGACAGTTATGGTTTACCATTCAATTGAAAGGTTGTTGGCTGAAGGAGTTTCTCCAACTAACATTCTTTATGTTTCATTAGAAACCCCTATTTATACAGGTTTATCACTTGAAAAAATAGTTAATATCTTCAAAGAACAATTTTTACACACAAGAGATGATGAGCTGTATATTGTTTTTGATGAAATTCAATACCATTCTGATTGGGAGGTTCATTTAAAATCTCTTGTAGATTCTTATCCAGCATATAAATATATCGCGACAGGTTCTGCAGCAGCAGCATTAAAATTAAAAAGTAGAGAGTCAGGGGCAGGTAGGTTTACTGAATTTTTGCTTCCTCCATTAACATTTGCAGAATACCTTTCATTTATTGATAAAGTAGATGAATTGATTCAATTGGATAAACTAAAAAGGTATCAGGCTATAAATATTGATAAGTTAAATGATGAATTTATTAATTATTTGAATTATGGAGGGTATCCAGAAGCAGTCTTTTCTGAGGTGATCCAAAGTGATAGTTCTAGATATATTAAAAGTGATATTATTGATAAGGTTTTGTTACGTGATCTACCTAGTTTATATGGAATCAATGATGTTCAAGAACTAAATAAATTGTTCAATTCAATTGCATACAATACGGGAAACGAAATCACATTAGAAGCCTTGTCGAAGTCATCAGGTGTGTCTAAAAATACCATTAAAAAATATATGGAGTACCTTGAAGCGGCATTTCTTATAAAAATTGTTTATCGAGTAGATATAAATTCCAAAAAATTTAAAAGGGCAACAACTTTTAAAGTTTATTTAACAAACCCATCCATGAGAGCTGCCTTATTTGGTCCTGTAACAGGGGAACATGAGGCTATGGGAAGCCTTACTGAAACAGCCATATTCAGCCAGTGGTTTCATAACCAATATATTGATAACTTGCATTATGCACGTTGGAAAACAGGCGAAGTTGATTTTGTATGGTTAAAAATAGCTACTCAAAAGCCAGATTGGAGTGTTGAGGTTAAGTGGTCTGATTTACCTTGTTCGGATTCAAGACTTTTAAAAGGAGTAGTTGAATTTAGTAAAATAAATGGTTTAGAGGATGTATTTGTTACAACAAAAACAGTTGTACAGGAAGGTTCGATTGATGGGATTCCTGTACGTTTTCAACCAAGTGCCTCATATACCTACACTTTAGGTATTAATATTTTAAAAGCTAAATCTGTTGTTTAAATGTTTACTGAATTTAATAGCTAATGAAATATTTCAACCGACCAAGACACGAGTGGAGCAATCTCGCTTAATCAACCAGATCCTACAATTCTGCTTCGTTTCATTCAGGGTGGCACTTGTTGATAATTTAAACTTATTAGGAATGACAGAATAGTTTTCGTTTATTCGAGAATGAGTAAAGTGTTCTATAGTGATGATTGTATTCAGAATTAAATCAAATAATTTTAAATTTTACGTTACTTTTTCTGCTATGTAGCGTTTCCGCCCATAAGACAGACAATTAAAATGTTTTAACCAATGGAGAACGACTCATTTTTAACGATAACCACATCATGTTACAAGTCAAAGCAGGCGAAGTTCAAAAGCTGGGTTTGTTGTATGAGCAACATAAAAAAGCGTTGTATGGTTTCTTTTATAAAATGAGCC
>CALDFB010000269.1 GCA_937942365.1 uncultured Marinicella sp.
TCTTACCTGCATTAAACAATCAAATGCTTAATTTGGGTTATGACCCAAGCCAAACCAGCACAGCTGGAAATTCCCCATCAGCCATAGGCAATAGAATCGCACAAACCATTATCGATTATGGTATGAGCGATGGCGCCAATGAAGCCAACGATTATATCAATCAAAACTATGAACCTATCAATGATCCCTTGGTACCAGATTTGCCCGGAAACCCAAGTATATCTGACCCCAACCGATGGCAACCACTCGCGCTGGAGTTTTTTGAGGGCCAATCCGGTGTAATTGTTGACGAATACCCTGAATTCCTGAGTCCAGAATGGGGTTATGTCACACCTTTTTCTTTGACCCCATCTGATATGACCAGCTACCAACGTGACGGTGTAACTTATCAAGTATTCAAAGATCCGGGGCCACCACCATATACTGGAGGTACTGGCGATGCCGACTATAAATCTGGTTTTGAACAAGTCATTGAATTCAGCAGTTACTTAGACCCTAATGATGGTGTGATGTTAGATATCAGCCCCGCCTCAAGAGGAAATAATGACTTAGGTACCAATAATGGTTCCGGCAGGAGCTTGAATCCAATCACTGGACAACCTTATTCACCACAAATTGTTCCTGCAGGAGATTACTATCGAGTTTTGGCTGAGTTTTGGGCAGATGGCCCTGATTCAGAAACACCTCCTGGTCACTGGTTCACCATTCTAAACACAGTTTCAGATCACCCTTTATTCGAAAAAAGGTGGCAAGGACAAGGTGATGTTCTAGATGATCTAGAATGGGAAGTTAAAAGTTATTTAACCATGGGCGGCGCCATGCATGACGCAGCCATAGCTGCTTGGAGTGTAAAAGGTTGGTACGATTATTTACGTCCTATATCAGCCATCAGGTATATGTGTGGCCAGGGACAAAGCTCTGATCCCGATGCTGCCAGTTATGACGTTGATGGTGTTAGTTTGATACCAGGTATCATTGAACTGATCACTCCCCAAACTATACAACCAGGTGGTATTCACCAGTTTTTAGCTGGCTTGGGTAACGGTAATTTAGGAAAAATAGCAGTCAAAGCCTGGCAAGGACCTGATTACATCATTGACCCCGAGACCACCATCGCTGGGGTTGGTTGGATATTGTGTGATAATTGGTGGCCATACCAACGCCCATCTTTTGTTTCCCCACCTTTTGCTGGTTATGTTTCAGGACACAGTGTCTACTCAAGAGCAGCTGCTGAAGTGATGACTGCCATGACCGGATCAGAATTTTTCCCTGGAGGACTCAGTGATTTCTTAGCCCCTCAAAATGAGTTTCTGGTTTTTGAAGATGGCCCCAGTGTAGATGTGATTTTACAATGGGCCACCTATCAGGACGCCGCTGATGAAACCAGTTTATCCAGGATTTATGGCGGTATTCACCCCACAGCCGATGACATTCCTGGACGATTCATGGGTTTTGAAATAGGTAACCAGGCTTTTAATCAAGCCATCAGTTTCTTCAGGGGTAACTTACCACCACAAGCTGTACCATTAAATCATTGGTTGATAATTTTATTGTTATTCGTGGTTATAATACTCAGCAGTATAATGCATTTTCATAAGCGAACCTGAATGAATATCAAAACTTTTATAAACCATTTAAGGCCCTACTGTTTATTGATGCGATTGGACCGACCTATTGGACTGTTGTTGTTGTTGTGGCCAACTTGGTGGGCTTTATGGGCAGCCAGTGGTGGTAATCCACAGTTAAAAACATGGGCTATTTTTACCACAGGTGTATTTTTAATGCGTGCAGCTGGCTGTGTAATCAATGACATCAGTGACCGCCAATATGACGGCCATGTTAACCGCACCAAAAATAGACCTTTGGTACAAAAGACCCTCTCAATTAAAAATGCTTGGTATTTATTTTTTGGCTTAATGTTTGCAGCAGGACTTTTGCTCTTGGCTTTGAAAAAAACAACCGTCTTACTGGCCTTGGTTGCTGCTTTTTTTGCGGTTACTTACCCAATAATGAAAAGAGTCACCTACCTTCCTCAGGTTTATTTGGGGATCGCTTTTTCATTTTCAATACCTATGGCTTATGCCGAAATCACAGGCTCCGTCCCTAAAATTGCTTGGTTACTTTTTATAGCCAATATCCTTTGGACCACCGCCTATGACACCATTTATGCCATGGTCGACCGTAAGGATGATCTAAAAATAGGTGTGAAATCTACAGCCATTTTATTCGGCGACTTAGATAGAGTAATTATCGGAATCATCCAACTATTGACTGTTCTGGCGCTGTTTCTATTTGGAAAACAAGCCGAATTTACCGCACCCTACTTTATCGCTGTTATCATTGTTTTATGGCTTTTTGTTTACCAACAACTACAAATCTTAGAACGCAACGAAATCAAGTGTTTTAAAGCATTTTTACATAATAACTGGATTGGTATGGTTATTTTTATCGGTATATTCAGTCATTTTCTCTTGAAATCTTAAAAAGCATTCATACATAGGTTTTGAACTTAATTGCCGATTTCGGGATTAAGCCATTTGAACGACTTAGCTCAATCATGGGTAAGTCACTTAAAACTTATATTGCTTAAGCAGGAGAATATATTATGAATTTCGATTTAACACCACTTTTCCGTACATCAATCGGTTTTGACCGCATGGCTCACTTATTAGACCAAGCCAACCGTATTGATCAAACCCCGAGTTACCCGCCATATAATATTGAAAGTATTGATGAAAATCACTACCGAATCACCCTCGCTTTGGCTGGGTTCAGTGACCAGGACTTAGACATCACTTCAGAACAAAATACCCTGACTGTGAAAGGTAAGAAAGCCAATGAAGTGGAAGGTAAATTCATTCATCGAGGGATAGCCAATCGTTCATTTGAAAGGCGTTTTCAATTAGCAGATCATGTTAAAGTGAAAGCTGCTAATATGAATAATGGCTTGTTACACATTGAGCTTGAAAGAGAAATACCAGAAGCCATGAAACCCAGAACCATTGCTATTGGCACTGAGGAAAAAATTCTGGAACAAAAG
>CALDFB010000270.1 GCA_937942365.1 uncultured Marinicella sp.
CTTTGACACCTGATTCATTTTGTTTCAATATTGCCAATATTTGGCTGTCTGTATATTTCGATTTCTTCATAGTAAAACTCCTAAACATAGTTATAAGAATTTTCTACTTTTAAATCCACTGCTTTTTCGGGGGGATTACAATTTTTTATCTTGAAAAACACATGAAATTTATCTGAAATTTGGGAAAATCAGTGTATTAATGTTGGAACTATTAGCATAATCATGTCGCTTTTACCGCGACAAAAAGTAGGTGTTGAGGCAAAGTGGGAATGTAATCCAAGCTTCGGTATTTAACTTTGGAGAAAGTTTACTTGTCATAGATATTGGCTTTGTGTAAATGCCAGAAAAAACGGTATTTATACATGGTTTTAAATAGAGGTAAAAAGAGCAGGTACTATCTCTACTTAAGATAAAAAAAACCTGATAGATCATAAAATCAACTTGGCACAAAACTCTTTAGTTCTTGTGTTTTTATGCATTATGTATAATCATCAGGAATCAAAAGCTCTGTCTGAAGTGCTTTTGATACCTGAAATAAAGTATTTATGATTACTACAGTTTTTGTGGATGTATTATTACGGCTGCGTTACCACCTGAGTTAAAACAATGCCATTGCATTACACCGACAAGAGATTGCGTGCTGGTTGATCCCATCCAACTTGAACCATCGTCAAAGCTGCAATGAACTTCATATCTTTGGCCAGTATTTGTTGAAAAATCTTGAGCACTTGCTGTAAAACTAATTAATACCAAACTGAGTACCACCCATAAAGTTTTTATTTTTTTCATAATATGCCTGTCGTTAAAAGTAATGATAATATATAAGTTAATTACGTACGAGTCAAGTAGTAGATATGAATTAATTATTACGAATCTAAAAGGGTAGGAATGATTATTTGGCACTTAGTTATACTGACGCCATTGATTACAATAAATAATAGAAAAAGCCAGGACAGACATCGTATTAACTAATTAAAAGTTATGACAGGCATCGCGTTATCTTTGGGAGATTGCCACAGTCGTTCCTCCTTCGCAATGACGTCTTATTTGTTAAGCTTAAATTACTCAACAATACTCATTATCAAACTTTCCTTCAACACTTGCTCCTCCTCAAGGTATACCCATTCATGAGCCGGTTGATAAACCGCTTCAAAACTCTGGTCAGGATGACAAATCACCGCGCCACCAGAGGGAATGCCCAAACCACGGGGCCATCCTTTTGGGTGGGAAATTAGTGCTTTTAAATTGACCCACTCACTGGCTTCTTCATGCGCCCCGATGCACAGTGGAATCATTTGTAAGGTGTTGATGACCTCGTTTTTTAACGATGGGTTTTTAAACGCACGCATGCCGAGTTGCACCGCACCTGCCGAGACTCCAATGACAGTGGCACCGGATTGATAACGTTCATGAATGGCATCTTCCAAGCCTATGGCTTGAAATGTCTTCCAGCCTAAATCAACATCTCCACCAGCCAGCAAAATGATATCTGCTTGCGCAAAGAAAGCTTTGTCCTCGGGTTCAAAGAAAGCTGATATCATTCGTAAGTCATCAATGCCAGCCGCGGTCATGGCTTCAGTGAAAATACCGTAAAAGGCTGGCTCATCGCCATTGGAGGCGCCAACATAAGCCGCTTTGATTGTGCTTTTGTTGATATCGACTTTGATGCGGCTAAGCAGCGATACACCATCTTCATTTGCGAATAACGGCCGACTATCGGCCAAAAAATAAATGGGTGCATGTTCAGTCATAATTACCTTGATGAAGTGCCAAAATTTCATGTATATTATACTGTTGAAAGACGACTTAGAAACAAATAAGGTTAGCAACGTTGCTCTTTTAATAATCCTTAATCAATGGGATCAGTGACATTGGGCCATTGATGTTTTTTAAGAATCTTATAGAGTATGGAGATTGCCGCAGTCGTTCCTCCCTCGCAATGACGTCTGGTCTTTGAGGGATTACAAAATTGAATCAAATAGTTATACTATCCATTCGATAAATAAGCCAAATGACAGGAAATAATCTTGAAACCAACTTTCCAATCAAAATTACCCAATGTGGGCACCAGCATCTTCACCGAAATGTCTTTGATGGCGCATCAATACGGGGCGATTAATTTATCTCAGGGTTTTCCTGAGTTTGATACCCCTGATTTTTTGAAAGCAGCGATCAATCAAGCGATCAACGAAGGTAAGAATCAATATAGTCCTTCTTCGGGCTTACCTGATTTATTACATGAAATAGGGCAGTTGGTACAGCGTTGTTATATCAAGGATGAGTCGCGTAGATTGGATGCTTTGAATACCATTTCCATTACTTCAGGTGCGACTGAGGCCTTGATGGTGGCGATTCAAACCTTGGTACGTTCTGGTGATGAAGTGATTGTGTTTGATCCGGCTTATGATGCTTATGAGCCTGGGATTGAATTGGCTGGAGGTAGTTGTCGGCATATAGCGATGAATGCGCCTGATTATGAGATCGATTGGTCAGAGGTTTCGAAGGCGATCAATGACAATACGCGAGCAATCGTTATCAACAGTCCGCATAATCCAACCGGTACTTTACTCAATCGCAATGACCTAGAAGCTTTGCAAAGATTGGTTTTGGAACATGACTTGTATGTGATCAGTGATGAGGTTTATGAGCACATGACTTTTGATGGCATACTACATGAAAGTGTGTTGGCGTATCCTGAGTTATTTGAGCGGTCTTTTGTGATATCTAGTTTTGGTAAAACCTTTCATTGTACTGGTTGGAAGATGGGTTATTGTGTGGCGCCAGAAGCGTTGACAGCGGAGTTTAGGAAGATCCATCAGTATGTGACTTTCTGTTCTTTCACACCGGCTCAATTTGCGATCACTGAGATGTTAAAAGCTGAGCCAAAGCATATTGATGATTTGGCAACGTTCTATGAACAGAAAAGAGATGTGCTGGTTAATGCATTACAAAAATCGCGGTTTAAAATATTACCTTCCAAAGGGACGTACTTTCTGTTGTTGGATTACTCGGAAGTTTCAGATCTGAATGACGTTGAGTTTTGTCATTGGTTAACACAAGAAATTGGTGTTGCAGCGATACCGCTCAGTCCATTTTATCAGGCAGAGAACTTATCTAAGGTAGTTCGAGTGTGTTTTGCTAAAAATGAAGACACTTTGTTACAAGCTGCTGAAATCTTATGTCAACTCTAAAGCAGTCAAACCTGAAGATAGCGGCTGTTCAATACGACATTCAGTGGTTAGATAAAAATACCAACTTTAAAAAGCTGGAAACAATGATTGGCGATTTTTTTGAAGGTCATGAAGCTATCG
Source organism: uncultured Marinicella sp. (assembly GCA_937942365.1). Lineage (GTDB taxonomy): Bacteria > Pseudomonadota > Gammaproteobacteria > Xanthomonadales > Marinicellaceae > Marinicella. Next base: position 3,312 of record CALDFB010000270.1, read on the forward strand.
ATTTGTTGTTATTACCGGAAACATTCTCTACTGGCTTTTGTTTGGATGATTCAAGCGTTAAAGAAGCTGAAGATGGCGGGACGGATTTAATTTGGCTAAAAAAAATGGCGGCAGCACATAACTGTGTGGTGGCTGGCACGGTGTTTGTTAAACAAGGTGATAAAAAAGCCAATCGGTTTTACTGGGCATCACCTGATGGTTCTGTTGAATATTATGATAAGAGACATTTGTTCCGATTGGGTAATGAAGGCGATTTTGTATCTCAAGGCAAAATTAGAAAAATATTTGAAATCAATGGTATAAAGATACTTCCTCAAGTATGTTATGACCTGCGTTTCCCAGTCTGGTCGAGAAACCGACAAGATTATGACCTGCTGGTCAATGTGGCAAATTGGCCAGCTGTTAGGCGATCTGTTTGGGATACCTTGTTAAAAGCCCGCGCGATTGAAAATCAAGTGTTTGTGGTTGGAGTAAATCGAGTGGGGGATGATGGATTGGGCGTAGATCACTCGGGTGGTACTACTGTCGTTGATTTTACAGGTGAGTCTTTAATAGGAGCTAAGGATAATCATCAACAAGTGATCAGCATTGAGTTAGATTTTTCTGCTTTAGAAAAGTATAAGCGAAGCTTTCCAGCTTACTTAGATGCTGACGACTTTGAGATTGGATAGCTTTGTCATGCAATTTTCAACATATGATTTTATGCAGACAAGGGTTAAGATTTTACTGCATCGAATCTAAGTATCACATGCATACTAATTACTTGCTGTTAAATTGAAGGGATGTTTTGAATTAACCATTGTTTAAACTGAGATTTTGGTAGTGCTCCAGAAATTCTTGTGATTTCTTTGCCGTGATGAAAGATCATTAAAGTAGGAATTGAACGAATTTGATAACTACCTGCAATGTTTTGATTTTGTTCGGTATCTAACTTCACAAAACAAGCTTGAGTCACTATTTCTGCCGCCACTTGTTCAAAAGTGGGCGCAAACTGTTTACAAGGTCCGCACCATGGTGCCCAAAAGTCGACCACCACTGGCAAATCATTGTTGGTGATAAAGCGATTGAAGTTTTTATCGTTACCTATGACTGGGCTGGTTGCAAGCACTGGATCTCCACACTTACCACAAAGCGGTTTGTTATTGAGTTTTGTTTTAGGTAGGCGGTTTTTTGTGTTGCAATTTGGGCAAACAATTTGTATGGATAAGTCAGTCATTTTAAATCTCGGTGAGGAAGTGTTTTATTATTAGCTTCAAAATTGAATTTAAGCTTAATTTGGGTTCCATAAGTTGTTAATTCAATGCAGGGTATAAATGAAGCAAACAACCTTTACCAGCAAAGGTAAGCTTATACTGAGTCTCGGAACTTTCTTTGTTGGTTTTTTCTAGTACGCCTTTTTCGATTAAAAAGTCTAACATGGCTATTGATAACTTCTGGACTTTTAACTTGGCTGTTATTTCTAATCGAGTAGCCACCCCTTTGGCAGAATAAACAGTTCTTAAAATCTTGGCTTCTAGATCTGATAATTCTGGCATAGGCCCTATATATTCTGGAAACTGCAAAGTTGGAAATTTTCCTTGAACACTTTTATAGGATTCTTGGATAGAACGAATGTCTTCTTCTTTGTTGTCAACTAAGTGGTTGTTGATCAAGTGATAAGTATGGAAGACACCTGATTCTTTGGTTCGAAAATCGACCTTAGCTAAAAAAATTGGCAGGTTGCAACCTTGGGCTAAATGGTAAAAACCAGTTTTCCATTTATGGACTTTTCCACGAGTCCCTTCAGGAGTAAACAGAAAAAATATTCGTCGTTTTTTATGCTTATTCACAAATCGTTTGATCTTCTCAATCTGACCTTGAGAACCCGAATCTCTATTAATAGGGATAGCACCCATCCACATCATTAAGCGCCCAATGATCGGTTTACGACACCAACTTTCTTTGATTGAAAAATAGATCTTAATATCCAGTAAGATGGCAGCGCCCATGGCATAGACCACATCCCAATTCGATGTATGAGGGGCAGCAATGGTTATACCAGCACCTTCATGGCCTGACTCTATGGCTCTCCAACCAGCTAATTTAAACCAAACTTTGAAGACTAATTTGAGAATATATTTAACGGTAAAACCATCAAATATGGTTTCATCGCGTATTTCCAGTACTTTTTTATTCATTGAAAAACTGTAATTACAATATTTTTATTTCATTCTAGAGAACTGATTATAGCAACAATAATCACTGTAAAATTGTGAACTATTAATACGAAAGGTGAGGCCTATTCAAGCTGGTATTAGCTTTTTTAAATAGCATTCAGCTAAATAACATGGATAACTATTTAAAATAAACCTTCCCACCAATCATTTTAAAAGCAGGGGTGCCTCGCACTAAGGTGTCACGGGCAAATTGTAATTCACAACCCGGGCAGGTACATGGGTTTGTTGTGAAATCTTGGGTGATGCGTTCTTTGAAGCATTTGACCAAAGCACCTTTGCCGCCTTTGCGATATTTAAACAGCTGGGTTTTGCACCGACTACAAAAGATATCTACTGTAGCTGTGGGTCCTTTTTTGTTGGGTTTTGCCACTGGTCTATTGATTTAGTTTTTAATTGACTCTAGAACCTTTTTAATGAAGGTATCCATGGCATCTCGTTTTATCCAGCGGGCCACTATGACCAAATCATGCTCGGGGTCAACGTGCACCATATTGGTGCCGGCGCCTAAATGTGTGATGCTACTGGGAGAAGCGTTTGGCAGAAATTTATTGTCCTGATTGAGGAACCAGTTCATATAGCCATAAGAGGGGTTTTGATCGGTAGGTGTGGCGGCTAAGTTATACCATTGTTCTGAAAAAATTTGTTGGTCTTGCCACCTGCCTTTGTGCAGTGTCAATAGACCGAACCTGGCTTGATCGTATGCATTAATAAACATGCCGCCGCCCCAATGACCACCACCGCTGACAGACTGTACTTTCAAGCCGTCTATGAATACCCAAGAGTTTTCATAACCATGCCAACGCCAGGTGTCAGATGCGCCAATGGGGTCCATCATATGTTGTTTCAAAACCTGTGGTAATGGGCGACGCCATAATTCAAGCAAAGCCAGCGCAAATGCATTGACTCTGACGTCGTTGTATTTCCATTGAGTGCCTGCAGCAGGTACTTCTCTGTTGGGCCAAGCAAAGGCATTATCACCAACGGGTCTATCAGCCCAATCGGGCTTATCCCACAATGTACCCTCCCAAGCACTGGTTTGGCGTAACATGTGTTCCCATGTAATGGTCTTGTTATGTGCTGAATCAAAGTGCTCGCTGTTGATGTACGTTGCTATGGGATCATTCAGGTCTCTGATGAGTTGTTGGTCATAGGCCAATGCAGCCACTGATGACAGAAAGCTTTTAGAGATGCTGTGGGTCATATCCACTTTGTTAGGTAAGCCCCAAATCGCTGCGATGTATCCATGGCGAAGTATGATGCCTGTTTGTTCACCTCGGATGGTGGTGGGCCCAATGATTTGGTTATAGGGTTCGCGAGCAAAACCAAGTGCACTGGAGAGGGCTTGATCACGCGGTCTTTCGGACTCTTGTGCTTTGGCATATTCAATGGCTTGTTCTAACTTGTTGGCAGAAATACCTAATTCTTTAGGTTTCTTTTGTTGCCATTCGGCGTTATTTTTAACAGGAAAGTAATGTTTTTTAGCAATACTATCTAAACATGTGAATAAAAGGAGGGCCAGCGAAATATACTTAATCATCATAATGCTCCAATACGGTATGGGGGATAATTTAAGCCATAAAGGTTAATTCATTATTCAGTGAAGTTCAAACTAATTTGTTCAGTGGTGCTGTTCAAAGACATGGATAACATGAACTGAATTGATAACCATATATGAATAAGGCTTCGGCTTCGCTCAGCCACCGCAAATCGCACTTTATCAAGGAAATTCGTTCAGCCATCGCAAATCGCACATTATTAAGGAAATTCGTTCAGCCAGAAAAATTGATCTGTAATTGTAGCCACGTTCGTATTAGATGGTACATTTGCGTCATTACTCTTAGAGTGTACTGAAGCGGTCATTTAAACCGCTGATCAATGTTTTTAGATAAGGTAAGAGCCACAGCTTTATGGTTAGCTATGGTATCTGTAGTGGTAATGGTCACCAGTTTTTCTTGGTAAAGCGTGTTTAACAGCACATGAGCTGGCATGTTCTTTCTTTTGCGCTTAGTTTCCATTAAGCCTCTTTCTCCAATGCCCTTTATAATTTGTTCTCCACGTTCAATTAACTCATTCCATGGGTAGGACTTACCAGAATAAATGGTGACACGAATTTGTTTTAGGTTTTCAACTGAACCGGTTTCCCATTTACAGTCTAAGGCGCCAGGTGTTGATTGAACTGGTTCACCAATAATTGCTTCAATCTCAGCTTCAGTCCAGGTCTCACACATATTTAATAATTTTGAATGATCATTATTTGGCTTATATTCTGTAGTTGCTACACCTGGGTCAGTTAATTTGGCAGCCACTTCTTTTGCAGTATTTATTAAACGTTCGACGCTGGTTTTCATACCGGTGATATAGATCACCACAAGTTGGTTGTTTTGTTCAAAGGTCATGGCATAGGCTCGCTCGTTACCCCAGGTGGTGTCATGCAGTGTGACGGGATTCGCCCCAGGCTCATTTTGGTTTTTAATGACCGGTGGGCTGTCCAGATTGTAAGCGCGTTCCTTTGCAGGTTTTGCAATGGCCAATGGTTCAATGGTTACTTTAATTGAAAATCCAATATTTTTTGACCACAAACAGTGTTTATCAGAGCTTTGTCGGCGTTTTAAAATCCAATCTGTTTCAACTGTGGCTAAAGCAGTTTTGTCAGAGAGGAATGGGCAAGGAGGGACTGCTTTTTCTTTGTGTTCAGTCAGCCCTAAAAAAACTTGTTTGTCTATAGGTGAGGAAGATAAGTCTATATCGAGTGGTTGGATGGTTAGTTCTGGTTCTGTATTGGTGATGTTGTTTGTTTTAATTTGAGGGGAATTGAGTTGAACTGTGCTGTTCAATTGTTCAGTTTCACCACAGGCGGTTAAGTACATGAAGATGAATGAAATGCTTAAGAGTTGTGCTGAATTGAAGGTTTGGTTTGTTGATAACTGAAAAGGATTAGTTAGGTTAATGTTTTTAATGCTCATATTTAATTGGATTTTATTGAGGTACTTATCTATTTCGGTTTTCTTAATAAATTTATGACATCATGGTTTGTTGAATGTAACATGATTCTTAGAGCACCCTGAAAGGACAGGTGCTGACAGAAAAGGGTGTGAATTTCTATTCAGAGACTGATGAGCACAAGGACTGGTTGTGATTTCCAGCCCTTGGTACTCTATTGGTGTGATTTAATTGTTGGTATCTTGGGCCATTTTTACAGATTGTGCTAAGTCTTTATCTGTTGCAATAATGGGGCTGTGTGCAGAGAGAATTTGATTGGCATTGATGTTATTTTTTTTCAGCGCTTTAGCAAATTCTTGGGCGTTGCGACCAGCTGGTGTGATATTACCAGGAGACTGTAAACCAAAGTGATCTGCAGCAAATAATATACGCTCATCAGGCAAGTAGGCCACCAATACATTTTCTGAATGAGGTGTTGGGCCTATATCTATGAGTTTTAAAGTTCGAACTTGGTCTTTGAATATATGTTCACTTTCGATTGTTTTAAGCTTCATTTTTGGCTTGTCAGTGGCATTGCGAATGGTTGCTTCATGCGCTTTGGCAGAGACCACAGTGATGTCTTGGTCAGCGTAAGCTTGGGCACCTAAGATGTGGTCACTGTGGTGATGAGTCATGACGCCATATTTAATGGGTTTATTAGGTACGACTTCTTTGAGTAAGTTGATGCGTTCTGGTATTCCTGCTGTTCCGCCAACCGCAATCACATGATCTTCCATTTCCACAAACATGGCATAGGTGCCTGTCCCGCCAATTAAATAAACGCCATCAGCAATCTCTTGTCTTCCCAGAGGGTCGGGTTGAGCAGGCTCCGGAATCGGCAGCACATTGAAACTTGTGTCATACTTGGTTTGTTCAGTTATGGGTTTATTGATTGTATAGCTTAAATTTTGGCGTTTCATATTAATTTCTTCATTGATTATTAATTCAAAACTTTGATTGAATGGCATACCTGCCTGTTCTTTATAGTTTGTAAAACGATAACCGATTAAGCCAAAAGCAGGAATGTAACGTTCACTGCGGGTGAGCATGTGGTTTTTTTGATCAAAATATAAACTGATAGCCGGTCCAACTTCCATCACTAAAGAGAGTACATCATGATTTCGGCCATCTACATTTGCCTCCCCTAAATAATGGGATGATTGTGATCGTTGCATCAATTGTTTGATTAACATGATCGGTGTTACTCGAATAAATGGTCCTGCTGTATTTAAGAAGTTGGGTTGAGCAATTGGAATCACAGTTTTTGCTTGTTTATTGACTTGATAACTTTGTTCATTGTTGATGATGGTCGTGTTATTAAAATTTTGCTCCGGTGATTCACTTTTGTTGTTGGTGACAAAAATCATTTGTTGTAAATCAATATGACTGCTGCCTGATGTTTTATTTTCATCCCATGGTGGGCCTGGTCGTCGGCTTTGGTTGATCGCGAAATTAGCATCATTGAACTGAACCGACATGGTTTGTAATTGATTGATGCGGTCTGCACCACCATAAGCTTCAATGACTTTTTCTAAGACAGCATTCATTTTGTCGACACTATTTTGGGTGAGGTTCTGTGCGAGTAATGAATGGCTGAGTAGCAATGAGATGGTCAATAGTAAAAGTATCTTCTTCATAGTTGACTCCTTAGAGTGATTAAATTAACCATTTAATTTAATGGGTGTGAAATTAAAATTTAAGATCAATACGTTGAACAGAAGATTTTGTGAGGTAAATGGAATGATCTGTCGGTCACAACTGATGTTTTAAGTCATTGAAAACTCAATCAAATAGCGAAAAAATCAGTTAAAGTGAATAGAAATCACGATAAGTTGAGTGATATTTATGTTTAAAACTCTTTATACTGGATTAATCTTCTTAGCGGTATGGACATCATTGTGCTTAAGCATATAAAACATCAGTTTTTATTGATAAATTTGATTGGCTGGATAGGTTACTGTTTGTCCTCATCTTTGGGTTTGTATTATTGGGACAAGCCAAGCGGTTATTATTATTTGACATTATTGGGTTCTGTATTGGGGTTTTTAATTACCTTGGTGTTAAGAATCATCTATCGGCGTCATGTAAATCGTTCGATTTTATTCGTGATTACTTGTGTGTTGGTGATTTGTTATTTGGCAACATTGATATGGGTTTTACCTGTAAATATCGTTTATTACCAAGTTTTGAATACAGGCCCTGGTCCTAATTCATGGATAGATTATTTCATGAGTGGCTCTAGAATGTTCTATGTATTGGTATGTTGGAGTTGTCTTTACTTTGGTTTAAAGTTTTATCGAGCAATGGAATATGCGAAAGAACGAGAATTGAAAGCCAATGCATTGGCTCATCAGTCTCAGCTTAAGATGCTTCGATACCAGCTCAATCCACATTTTTTATTCAATACTTTAAATGCCATCTCTACTTTGGTCCTCGATAACAGTACCCAAAGAGCCAATGAGATGGTGGTTCGTTTGTCTAATTTTTTACGTCATTCTCTTGATAATGATCCCATGCAAAAAGTGACACTTGAGCAGGAGGTACACACCTTAGAACTGTATTTAGGCATTGAGAAAGTGCGCTTCGAAGATCATTTAAAGTTAGATTTTCAATTAGCAAATGATGCCAAAGATGCATTGATTCCCAGTTTGATTTTACAACCATTGGTTGAAAATTCGATTAAATACGCCATCACTCAATCAGAGCAAGGTGGCAGCATTAAATTCAGGGCGGATATTTTGAATGATCGACTGAGGATGGTTTTATCGGATGATGGGCCAGGAGTGTCACTGGATGAACAACAACAATTAAAGTCTCGAGGGGTTGGAATAAACAATACACGTGAAAGACTGAAACAACTCTATGCTGATAGGCACTCTTTTACATTGTCTTCGGTTGACCCTCATGGTCTACAAGTTGAGATTCAATTGCCTTTTGAAACAGTACAAAAAGAAGAGGACTTTTGATGAAAAGTTCAATCAAAACATTGATCATTGATGATGAGTTATTAGCAAGAAGAGGTTTGGCTTTAAGGCTTGAGAAACACCAAGAAGTAGAGGTTATTGCAGAATGTGAAAATGGCCGTGTTGCTTTAGAAAAAATTGCTGAGTTAAGTCCTGATTTGATCTTTTTAGACATTCAAATGCCAGGTATCAATGGGTTTGAAGTGATTGAAAAGATGCAAGGCGATGACATGCCTTTGGTTATATTCGTGACAGCTTTTGATCAATATGCTGTCGACGCATTTGAAGTGCATGCAATTGACTATTTATTGAAACCGATTGAGGCCAATCGATTAGATCAAGCCATACAACGCGTTAAGGTGCAACTTTCTCAGGCCCAAACTGATGACCAAAAACAACGATTAATCAATTTAATTGCTAATATTACCGGCAAAAAGCCTGCTCAAATAGACCTGATGATTGAAAATGAAGGTTTAAAGGAAGCTGCTTATCCAAAGAAAATAACCATCAAGGACGCAGGTAAAACCACCTTGATTTCAGTGATTGACATCACTTGGGTTGAAGCTGCTGGAGATTACATGTGTATACACAGTAAAAACCCTAAACAGGTCAGTGTGTTGAGAAGTACCATGAAAGATTTAGAAAGTCAGCTAAACCCAGCTACATTTCAACGCATTCACAGATCATCTATAGTTAATATTGATTGCATTCAAAAAGTCTGTAACCACATCAATGGGGAATACTTTTTGATCTTAGATGATGAAACCAGAATTAAAATGAGTCGCTCTTATCGCAGTAAAATTAAACACATTATTTGAGTTTCATGGATAATCTATCATTGTAAATACAAAAAAAGCAATCAAATGAATTAGCTATGAATTCCATTGAAAATATATCAGTTTAGCCTAAAATTAATATAAATTTTATAATGGCTCAATCAATGTTCGTATTGTTCTTATATGTGTTCTTTGCAATATTCTTTTCATTTTTATGCTCTGTAGCAGAAGCTGTATTACTGAGTATCACTCCCTCATACATTGAAAAGTTGAAAACATCTGATCCAAAGAAAGCAGAAAAGATTAAGCGACTGCGTTTTGATGACATTGATCGGTCATTGGCTGCAATTTTAACTTTAAACACCATAGCCCATACAATAGGAGCCATATTGGTTGGTGCCAAAGCAACCCAAGTCTTTGGGGAAGCTTGGATTGGCGTTTTCTCAGCTATATTTATCATATTGGTCTTGGTTTTTTCCGAAATTATACCCAAAACCATAGGTGCACTATATTGGCAGTTATTAACTGCGGTGACAGCTACTTTTGTGAGTGTTTTGATTGTTATTTTATACCCCTTAATTCTGATG
>CALDFB010000271.1 GCA_937942365.1 uncultured Marinicella sp.
TCATGATTGATATAACCCATACTACCTGTATAACAACCGCGGTCTTTTTGCTCAATTTCTCGAATCACTTCCATACATCTGATTTTAGGACAACCCGTTATGGTCCCTCCAGGAAATAAAGCTTTTAACACATCAACAAACGTTACATTTGATTTTAAATGACCTATTATGTTTGAAACAATATGGTGTACATGCTGGTAGCTCTCAACCACCATCAACTCGTCCACTTGCACTGTTCCAGTTTGACAGACTCTTCCCATGTCGTTACGCCCTAAATCAATCAACATGATGTGTTCAGCTCGCTCTTTAGGGGTGTTAATCAGCTCCTTAATTAAAGCCAAATCAGCAGCTTCAGACACGCCTCTAGGGCGAGTACCTGCTATGGGGCGGGTTTCAATTACACCACCTGTAATTTTAAATAAGCGCTCAGGGGAAGAGCTCACCACTGCAAAATCATTGAGTTGTAATAAGCCAGCAAAAGGCGCTGGATTGGCTGCTCTGAGTCTGGACATAATTTGGGGTGCAGCTAAGCCTCTATCCATAATACAATTATATTGACGAGACAAGTTCGCTTGGTAAATATCACCAGCTTGGATAAGTTCTTTAGCTAAGATCACTGCCTGTTCAAACTCACTTCCATCAGCTTGCTCTATCTGTTTCAATTCGGCTGGATCATTCTCAAATTTTTCATTGGATGATAAAAAACATTCAATGTTATTTGCAACTTCCTCAGATTCAGCCAGTGCGGTTGCTTGACCTTTCACATGATCATAAATGACCGCTCCTTGACAGTAAATTGCCACAGCTAAAGGCTCTGATGATTGCTTGATAAGTTGTGTTAATTTTGGCTCTAAATAATATGCCGACTCATATGCAAAATACACCAACCAACCAAATTGAAATGGGCTTTCAACCACTTTTTGAGTAGTTGTTAACTGTCCAGGTCTCGTATTAACAACTGCCAACAACTCATCTAATTGTTGCCTATTATAGGCCACGTGCTCAGAACTTGGGGCAGCAAACAAAATATCATATCTACCAGTCTTTTCACTCAAGGACTGGCTTTCTAGTAAAGCAGGAAAAAAACCCGGTTCAGCAGCACACATGGACAGCAAGTCGGGTTTTTTACAAAGCAACCTTTCAACAAACAATTGATTGACCTATTCAGCTCTTGGAAGAATTTGAGTCATTACCGTGCTTTCAAAGCATTAAAAACCAGAGAACCATTGGTGCCACCAAATCCAAAGGAATTGGTAATTGCCACATCTACATTTGTTTCCCTCGCAGTATTGGGCACATAGTCCAAATCACAACCTTCATCAGCGTTCATTAAATTGATGGTTGGAGGCAAGATTTGATCTTTAATCGCCATGACACTGAATATAGCTTCAATACCACCGGCAGCACCTAATAAATGACCAGTCATAGATTTAGTAGAAGAGACAGCCAATTGATATGCATGATCACCAAAAGTTATTTTAACCGCATCACTCTCTCCCTTATCTCCTTGTGGAGTTGAGGTTCCATGCGCATTCACATAGGTGAATTGATCATGATTAAAACCAGAGTCTTTAATGGCGTTGCTCATACACCTAGATGCACCTTCTCCGCCTGGTGAAGGCGCCGTCATGTGATGCGCATCAGAGCTCATACCAAAACCTGACAATTCAGCATATATCTTAGCGCCACGCTTGAGTGCATGTTCGTACTCTTCTATGACCATAACACCTGCACCATCACCCAAAACAAAACCATCACGTGCTTTGTCCCAAGGCCTTGATGCCAGCGTAGGATCTTCATTATAAGTCGATAAAGCTTTCGCCTGAGAAAAACCACCAATTGCAATTGGGGTGGATGCGTGCTCAGTGCCACCACAAACCATCACATCCGCATCCCCATAAACGATGGAACGCAATGCCATACCGATGCTGTGTGTAGCTGAAGTGCAAGCAGAAACCATGGCTAGATTAGGGCCTTTCAAACCATATTTAATGCTTAAGTGTCCTGAAGCCATGTTGATGATGGTACTTGGAATGAAAAATGGAGAAATTCGCCTTGGCCCTTTCTTTAACCAAGTTTCAGTGGTATTTTGAATGCCTAAAATACCGCCAATTCCAGCCCCAACATAAACACCAATTCGCTCCGCATTTTGTTCAGTTATTTCTAAACCTGAATCTGTAATGGCATCATGACCAGCAGCCATCGCATAATGAATAAAAGGGTCCATTTTTTTGGCATCTTTACCAGACAAGTAATCAGAAATTTCGAAGTCTTTGATTTCACCAGCTATTTTTGTGGCAAAATCAGTGGTATCAAAATGAGTGATAGGTGCTATCCCACTGACCCCATTCACAATGTTATCCCAGGCTTGTTTTAAAGTGTTGCCTACCGGTGATACAATGCCCATACCGGTTACCACTACTCTGCGTTTGGTCATACAATTTGTCCCCGTTTAAAAGACCGATAATCAGCCTGTATAAACTCGAAAAGCCACGATGTGATCGCAGCTTTTCAATGTATTAAAGAGTGAAAAAAATCAGGCGTTTTCAGTGACGTAATCAATGGCCTGTTGAACTGTGGTGATTTTTTCTGCATCTTCCTCAGGAATTTCACATTCAAACTCCTCTTCTAATGCCATAACCAACTCAACAGTATCTAACGAATCTGCCCCTAAATCATCGACAAATGAAGACGAGTTGCTTAACTCTGATACTTCAACATCCAAGTCCAATTGTTCTACAACGATTTCTTTAACTTTGTTTTCTACTTCACTCATTTTTAGTGTTTACCTATGTAAAAAGCATATTGTATGCAAGGTTAATAAAATATTCCACTCTTTAATTGTGGCTACCTAGGGTTATTCAAGTGTTTAAAACCAATTTGTTTCAAACGTCTGTTTTAAAGCATTGTATTTATGACATGTACATACCGCCATTAATATGTAAAGTTTCTCCAGTAATGTAGGCGCCTGTATCAGAAGCCAAAAACAAGACCGCATTGGCTATATCCTGCGTTGTGCCCAATCGTTTTAAAGGCACTTGCTCCATCAATTTATCTTTTTGCGCTTCATCCAGTTCATCAGTCATGTCAGTTTGGATGTAACCTGGAGCTACCACATTAACTGTAATTCCTCTTGAACCCACTTCCCTGGCCAGAGATTTAGTAAAACCAACCATACCCGCTTTAGCAGCGGCATAATTACTTTGTCCTGGGTTGCCCATTTCACCAATCACTGAGCCTATATTGATAATTCTACCGGTTTTAGCTTTCATCATTCCACGGATACAAGCTTTACTCATCTTATAAATAGAGGACAAATTGGTATTGATCACTTGATCCCAGTCTTCAATACTCATTCGCATCAATAATTTATCATTGGTGATACCAGCATTATTAATCAAAACGGTTGGCAGTCCAATTGTGCTTTTCATATGACTGATCAAAGCATCAATACTATCTTGTTCCGCCACATTCAGTATTTGTCCAGAGCCACCACTTGACTTCAAGTAATTACTGATGGCTTTTGCTCCTCCTTCCGAAGTGGCTGTTCCCACTACTGTGGCACCAGCTTGAGCTAATGTTTGTGCAATAGATTGACCAATGCCACGACTCGCACCAGTTACCAACACAACTTGTCCGGATAAACTATTCATTTGTTCCATCACACCCTCTATAATTCGTTTTTAAAAGATTCTATGCCTTTGTTATTGAACAAGGGCAAAGTCTGCATGTTTCGATCAAAGCGCTTAAACAAGCCAGATAAGACTTTACCTGGACCACACTCCATCACCTTGTTCACACCTGCTTGTTGCATGGCTTCCATGATTTGAGACCACCTGACTGGGGCGTATAATTGCTGTTCCAACAGTGATTGTATCTCATCAGCATTGGAATGCGATTGCACATCCACATTATGTAAAATAGGATACTTGGGTGGTTGAAAATTAATTGCTTTTAAGTCCTCAATCAACCTGTCAGCAGCAGGTCGCATCAACTCGCAATGTGAAGGTACACTGACAGCCAACGGCATCACTTTTTTTGCCCCAGCATCTTTACAGAGCAAGCCAGCTGCCTCTACTGCAGCGACTGTGCCAGCTATCACTATTTGACCAGGCGAATTATAATTCGCTGGACTCACCGTAGAATCTGAAGACTGTTGTACTTGCTGGCAAACTTCTTCGACAACCACAGCGTCCAGACCCAAAACAGCAGCCATTGAACCAGTTCCTACTGGAACTGCATCCTGCATATACAAACCTCTTTTATATACCAATTTAACTGCTTCTTCAAAAGAAATTGATCCAGCACAAACCAAGGCTGAATATTCTCCTAAAGAATGTCCAGCCATTAAGTTTATTTGCAATTCGCTGTGTGCTTGAAGTGTTTTAAAAACCCCTACAGACACGGCCAATAATGCAGGCTGTGTCCATTGTGTTTGGTTCAGCAACTCTTTGGGTCCTTCATTGATGGTTTTTAACAGATCTGAATTAAGAATTTGGCCTGCTTGTTGTACACATTCAGTTACCAAAGGATATGCAGACAATGCATCTAGCATACCGACAGATTGCGATCCCTGACCCGGGAATACAAAGGCTATTTTGTTCATGTTTAATTGTTGTTGTTAATATTTAATCAGTGCAGAACCCCAGGTGAATCCTCCACCAAAAGCCTCCAGTAACAACACGTCCCCACGTGTCACTTTTCCACTTCTGATGGCTTCATCCAAAGCCAGTCCCACAGAAGCGGCAGATGTATTGCCATGCTTATCAACTGTAACAATGACCTGATCCATACTCATATTGAGTTTTTTAGCGGTCGCTGTGATAATTCTTAAATTAGCCTGGTGCGGTATCAACCAATCAATATCAGTTTTTTGCATGTCATTGAATGCCAACGTTTCTTTGACTATTCGACCCAATGTCGTGACGGCTGTTTTGAAAACTTCGTTGCCCTTCATGCGGATTTTCAGACCACCATTAGGCTCATTCTTTAAACCTGTTGAAACACCAACTGTGGCATTCAACAAATGATCATTCATACCATCTGCATGTAAATGAGTGGACAGGATACCCGGCTCTTCACTGGCCTCTAAAATGATGGCGCTGGCACCATCACCAAATAAAACGCAAGTCGTACGATCAGTCCAATCGACCATACGAGTCAGTGTTTCAGCACCGATAACCAAAGCCCTTTTGTGTTGTCCAGATTGAATGAATTTATCCGCCACGCCCAATGCGTAAATTGAACCGCTACAAGCTGCATTGACATCCATTGCAGTTATACCGGAACAACCCAAACTTTTTTGAATCAAACAAGCCGTACTAGGAAACACCAAATCCGGTGTCGTGGTACCCACCACCAGTAAATCAATGTCATCAGCTGTTATGCCAGCGGCTGCAAATGCTTTCTGGGCAGCAGCTAAACCTAAAGTTGATGTGGTTTCACCTTCACTTGCTACATGTCTTTGTTTTATCCCGGTTCGACCTTGTATCCATGCATCGTCAGTATCAACTATCTTTTCCAAGTCTGCATTGCTCAATACCTTCTCAGGTAAATGACTACCTGTTCCGATGATCTTTGAATAAACTCTCATGTTATCTAATTTTGCACCCTTTCGTTTATTATTGGTTTTGATTATTCCATGAAATCAAATGTTGATTTCTCAGTGTAACCAGCTGTTCTGATTAAAGCATGGTAGAAATCCAACTCGTTGCTGTTACCATGGGCCTTTACGACCAATCCATCTAAACCTAACAGTAAGGCTCCATTATATTGGGCAGGGTTAAAATTAACATCATTAAATTGCCAAAATCTTGCTGGCAATAATTTTTGCCACCACTTAAGAGGTTCTTTATTTTGTAATTTTTGTATCAGCCCTTCACAGGCTTTCAAAGCAATATTACCCACAAAACCATCACAACAAATGACATCAGCATAGCCATCAAATAAATGCGTTCCTTCGCAAAAACCCAAATAATTTAAATCAGATTGTTGTAACAAACGATCAGCTTGTTGCACTGTATCGTGTCCCTTCATATGTTCAGTTCCAACATTCAACAAAGCCACTTCGGCATTCACGCCACAATCCAATAAATGGGGGGCTACTTGAGCACCTATTTCTGCTAAATTGAACAAATCTGCCGCATTATATTCAAGTGTTGCGCCTACATCTAATAACAGTGTTGGTTTAGGCAAACCTGGCAAAACAGTTGCTAAGGCCGGACGTTCAATGGACGCTGTTGTTTTTAACCAGTATTTCGCGAACGCCACCAATGCACCAGTATTCCCAGCAGTTAACACCACATCCGCTTGCTTATCAGCAACCGCTTTGACTGCCATTGACAAGCTACTCATCCTTTTTTTACGCAGCGCCAATAAAGGTGACTCATCCATTGAAATATGGTGCTCTGCCTTAATGACTTTTAAGTTAGTCGGTAAACTTTGATAAGTTTCTTGATGATCTCTGAAATGATCTTCATCTATAAAAAGAAGAATAGAAAATTGAGGGTGAGAAGCCCGAAACCTTTCAACCGCACGCAACCGACCTATGGGGTCATCATCACCACCCATCAGATCAATGGCAATAACCTGCAGATTACTTTTCATGGTTGAACGGATTAAGAATGTGCATCAAAACTCAATTAGTATTGCTTTTGCAAGTCATACTACATTTTATAAAAGTCGCTAGAAATCTAAATGAAAAATGGGCAAAGCGAACTTTACCCATTTATACTACCTCATAAGAACAAATGATAGCAAGTTCGCTACCAATAGAAATCAGGTATATGTGTTAATTAATCAAGCTTCCGCGTCTGATTCAACTTCTTGCTCATCAAATTGAATCACTTCTTTACCACGATAAAACCCTTCTGGGCTAACGTGATGACGTAAATGTGTCTCACCTGTTTCAGCTTCAATAGATAAGGTGCTTGCTTTCAACTTGTCATGTCCTCGTCTCATACCTCTTCTTGATGGTGTGACACGGCTCTTTTGTACTGCCATTTTGATTCTCCAAAATTATATTAATTTTTATCCTTCAGCTGCTCTAAAGCTGCGAAAGGATTTTGTTTGTTGTTTGTTTCCGGCTTGCTGTCACTGTAACCTGACAAATATTGACTGTTCAATTCTGCACCCGGTTTGAGAGGTACATCTGGTATCATCAATAATATTTCATCTTCTAATAAAACCCTGGGATTAACTTGCATGTTTTCAACCCAAGAAGGAGAAACATCTTTACCCAACTTGTCTTCATCGTCCATTTCATTGATAAAACCAATGACACTGTTAGTTAACAAAGAAAATTCAAATGTCTCCAAGCTTCTTTGGCATATTAACTCCAAAGTAGATTCAATACGAATGATCGCCTCTCCGAGCACCGTCTTAGAATGCTTGAATAAAATTTCATACTTTATCAAAGTTTCAGTAGAAGCAATCAGTTCAGTCGGCATACGTTTTAAATCATCAAGCAACAACTCACCTTGCAGCTGCCACTCTTTCTTAACAGCTGTGCTCAAATCTATTGAACTGGGTAGTGCTTTAGCCATAGCCGGCGGATTCTACTGGTTTTAATGGTTGATTGCAAACCAAATAACATGTTTTTATTGATCAGAAATTATAGCCACAATCATCATATTTTCCAACCACCATAAAAAACACCCATAACAGCATGATTTTTTCAACAGCTGCCTTCGCAATGATTTGAATTTACACTGGGTTTTGTTATGATATTAAATCCTTCAAAACCTGCGACAAAGTGTACATCGAGAAGCAAGCCCTGCCTTATGAGAACCTATTGGATGATCGGCCCTTAAAGCAGATAGAACTGATGGTCATCCACTGCACCGAGTTACCTGATCTGGCTACCGCACGAAGCTATGGTGAAAAAATACATTACGCCAGTGGCACCGGTAATTCAGGGCATTTCTATGTAGATCGAGGTGGCAAAACCTATCAATGGGTCACTGCCAGAAAAATCGCTCATCACGTCAAAGGACATAACCAACAATCTATCGGCATAGAGTTGATCAATGAAGGACGCTACCCCAATTGGCATCACAGCGAACAAAAATCGACGCAGGCCTATTCAAATGAACAAATTGATGCTTTGATCGAATTGATTAATCATTTACACCGCAATATTCCCAGTTTAAAACACATAGCAGGCCATGAAGATTTAGATTCGAGTATGATAACAGCCACTGACAACCCCAAGCTTGAAGTTAGGCGCAAAATCGACCCAGGCCCCTTGTTCCCTTGGCAACACGTCATGAAGAACATTCAATTAATTAACATCGGCAGCATTGCAAAAAAATATGAATGAATTAGACAATCTCCTTTCCTATTTCGATCTTGAAAATTTAGAAGTTAACCTTTTTAGGGGACAGTCTTTAGACATTGGTACAGGACGAATTTTTGGTGGGCAAGCTTTATCTCAAGCACTTAAAGCAGCATACCTAACCACTGACGATCATCAGGTGCACTCTCTTCATGCTTACTTTCTCAGAGAAGGCGATTGCAGTAAACCAGTCATTTATCAAGTAGAAAGAGCACGAGATGGCCGAACTTTCAGTAATCGCAGAGTTTCTGCCATTCAAAATGGTAAACCCATTCTTATTTTGGCCTGCTCTTTTCAAAAATTTGAACAAGGTTTAGAACATCAAAAATCAATGCCAGATGTACCATTACCAGATCAATTAACTGAGAAAACGCTGATACCAGGTGACAAAATAAAACTGCTTTCACCCAGAATGCGAAGGACCTTGACTACCCAAGGGCCATTTGAATTTCGTTTCGTTAATGATGTGGACCCATTTGACAGTGAAGCCAAGGAGCCAATCAAACGCATTTGGTTCAAAGCCAGATACCCACTAGAAGCTGATCAATCCATGCATCGGACGCTATTAACTTTTGTATCTGACTATCACTTGGTTTCAACCGCCACATTGCCACATGGCATTTCCTACTTAGACCCTAAATTACAATTTGCCAGTCTTGACCATGCCATGTGGTTTCATCGCCCTTTTAAAATTGATGATTGGTTACTTTATGATTGTGACAGTCCAAGCGCTTCTGAATCTCGTGGCTTCGCCACCGGACATGTCTATGACATCGAAGGGAACTTGGTTGCCTCAACTGCTCAGCAAGGGTTGATGCGCTTATGGGACAAAGCAAAAGACTGATCGATAAACACTTTTATTCGAATGAATCAGAAAAAATCGAGTCACCCAACCAAAAAAATTGTACCACAACTTGATCTTCATATGTGGCTCGAAAAACCCACCTACCCTCTCCCCCAGATGTGGGTAAATTAATACTCCACCACCAAAATGAAGCTGCATAATGATTTAAATCTGCAGAGTGGTTCCAAGAAACAACCACAACGCCATCAGAATTGAGTACCTCATAATTGGTTGTTTGGGTCGATAATTGATCGCGGTAGTAAGCCGCTAAAAAAACTTCATCGCCATGATTAAAAACATGTGTTTCATTGGGTAACTCTTCATCACTATCTGCACAAGCCAATAATTGAGGCTCTTGTGCATGCGTCATGAGCTCATTTATTCTAGATTCATAGTATGGTTTCTGCTCACGCCACCAAGTATCATCATTCATGATATTGAACGCACCAAAATGGGGCTCTACCAAATTATCCGATGCATCATAAGTTTCAAAATGCAGATGAGGGGCCCAGTAGAGGTACCCGAACTTCCCACCACGCCCAGATACTCTCCAACCACAACTGACTCTCCAACTGCTTTATGGGTCAAAGAACCACTTTTTAAATGACCATACCAAACGTATGAACCATCAGCATGGGTCACATACACCGCATTCCAACCTTCGTCATTTGGATCATCAAAGCCACAAGAACGGTCATAATTACCATCTATTTTGGTGGTAATAACTCCAGCTTCAGCCGCAATCACTTGAACTTGGTTATGATCCATTTTGAACCAACCGTATGGCCAAGTAAAATAATCTATTCCTTGATGGTTGTAACCACCACTTAAATCATAGGTGCGCATGCCCCCATTGTAATCTTCTAACTGATTTGGAAAGCCTGCGTGTTGATCAACAAAATTACTGGTACCGTAATACCCCGGATTACCCAAGGTATTTTTTAAAGGAAAATCGAACATCGCATGACCACC
>CALDFB010000272.1 GCA_937942365.1 uncultured Marinicella sp.
CATTAAGATTCATATAAGTCAAATCTGATCAAACAAAAATCATAAGTGAGTTATTGATTCAAAAGCAGCCTATTTAATATCCAAGCCCTTAAAAACAACAAACCCCTGAAAAAAACAGGGGTTTGTCATTAGTCTGAGCCCTGGAATACAGGGCTTTCCTCAATGTATTGGCAAGAAGAAGGATGGTTTGCCAACACCTGAACACTCAAGTCATTCTATATAGCCTTTGGGACGCGAATAGACTCTACCAATTCTTGAATTTCAATTGGTGGTGGAGCGGTGGCTTTACTGACCACAAATGCCACTATAAAATTAAGAATCATACCCAAGGTTCCAATTCCTTCAGGTGAAATACCAAACCACCAATGTTCGGCATTGTTGAGCTCAACATTCAAAGTTTTGAAGTAAATGATATAACCTAATGTAAAAACAATGCCAACAATCATGCCGGCTATGGCACCAGCTTTGTTGGCTCGTTTAGAAAATATTCCCATCAGAATAGCAGGGAATAGTGATGACGCTGCTAAGCCAAAAGCCAGTGCCACCACTTGTGCCACAAAGCCTGGCGGGTTAGCCCCCAGGTATCCTGCAATGATGATTGCGACTGCGGCTGCTACCCGTCCAACCATCAATTCTTTCTTCTCAGAAATATGTGGTGCAATCATACCTTTAACTAAGTCGTGTGAAATGGCTGCTGAAATAACCAGTAAAAGTCCAGCAGCGGTTGATAATGCGGCAGCAATTCCACCAGCTGCAATCAAAGCTATCACCCAATTTGGTAACTGTGCGATTTCTGGGTTGGCCAAAACCATTATGTCACGGTCGACTTTAAGCTCATTGCCTTGCCAACCATAGCTCTCAGCAGTGGCTTTAAATTCAGTATTATTGTCGTTGTAGTATTGAATTCTTCCATCACCATTTTTATCATCAAATGCCAATAAACCTGTTTTTTCCCAGGTAGTGAACCAATCTGGTTTCTTGGAGTATTCCATGTTGCCATCTACAGAGCCAATGACACCTGGTTGAATAGTTTCAATCAAGTTCATGCGACCAAGTGCGCCAACAGCAGGTGCCGTGGTATACAAGATGGTGATGAAAAATAATGCCCAAAAGGCTGATTTTCTGGCATCAGATACTTTGGGAACTGTAAAGAAGCGAACGATTACATGGGGTAAACCAGCAGTACCAACCATCAATGCTGCAGTAATGAAAAAAACATCTATGGTACTTTTGGATCCTTCGGTATAGGCGGTAAATCCTAAAGACTGTACCACATTATCTAGCTTGGTTAAGAGGTACATGCCTTCTCCTGTCATCTCACTACCAAAGGCAATTTGTGGAATAGGGTTGCCTGTGGCTTGAATAGAAATAAATATAGCAGGAACCATATAGGCAAATATTAACACACAGTATTGTGCAACTTGAGTATATGTGATGCCTTTCATTCCGCCTAAAACAGCGTAAAAGAACACAATGCCCATACCTATTATTAGGCCAGTGACAATTTCCACTTCTAAGAACCTAGAAAATACGATACCTA
Organism: uncultured Marinicella sp.; assembly: GCA_937942365.1. GTDB lineage: Bacteria > Pseudomonadota > Gammaproteobacteria > Xanthomonadales > Marinicellaceae > Marinicella. Next base: position 1,541 of record CALDFB010000272.1, read on the forward strand.
CGCCGCGCATTTGTCCGGCAACATAGGTAAAAGAAATTATGATTAAGCAAATAACAGCCACTAATCGTGCGGTCTTTGAATAGTACCTGTCTCCGATAAATTGTGGTACTGTGAATTTTCCAAATTTACGCAGGTAAGGAGCCAATAACAAAGCCAATAAAACGTATCCTCCGGTCCAACCCATGAGGTACACAGAGGCATCATACCCAGCAAATGCAATAATTCCTGCCATTGAAATGAATGAGGCTGCTGACATCCAGTCGGCAGCTGTTGCCATACCATTAGCAACTGGATTGACGCCTTTACCTGCAATGTAGAAATCACCTGTACTTTTTGCTTTTGACCATATGGCTATTCCAATATAAAGGGCAAAGGAGAGGACAACAACAATGATAGTTAAAGTTTTTAATTCCATGATTATTCCTCCACATCAAATTTTTTATCAAGTTTATTCATGCCTCTGACATAAACCCAAATAAGAATTAAAAAAACATAAATTGAACCTTGTTGCGCCATCCAGAAGCCTAATTTAAAACCGGCAAATTGGATTTGGTTAAGCGCATCAACAAGCACAACACTACACATGAATGATACGAAAAACCAAATGGATAGCAGCAACCCCATTAGCTTGAGATTGGCTTTCCAATAGTCAGCGTGATTGCTATTTGATGACATGATTACCCTCATTAAAATTTAAGTAACCTTAATGTAGCAAATGCCAGAAATAATTAAACTTAGACTTTGGTCTACCTGGTAAGTAGAACGGTACATTTTGAGTTATGATAAGCTCATGAATATGTTAGAAATTATATCTACTTTCAACAACTTGGCTTTTGCTTCAGAAGTTTTATTATGATTTCTGAATATGGTGTTTATGCGATTATATTGATTTACATAGGCTTGATGTATGTGATTGCTCGATGGGGTGATGGCCTGAATTTACAGCAAAGACCACAACTTCGAAGTTGGGTTTATGGCTTGTCATTGGCAGTGTATTGTACTTCATGGACTTTTTTTGGGGCAGTGGGCACTGCAGCATCAAAAGGTTGGGATTTCTTACCCATTTATCTGGGACCATTGTTGTTGTTCACATTGGGTTGGCCGTTGGTCAAAAAAATCATTGGCATGAGCAAAGCCAATCATGTAACTTCAATTGCTGATTTTATAGCCAGTTTGTATGGTAAATCTAGACGTATAGCAGTTTTGGTAACTGTTATAGCTGTGGCTGCAGCAATTCCATACATTGCTTTACAGTTAGAAGCCATAACAGCCAGTATTGATGTCATCAGTTTTGATCAAAATAATGCCGCTGTCAGTGATTTAATTAATGCCTTTTTAATCAGTGTGTTATTGGCTTTTTTCTCAACTGTATTTGGCACGCGCAAACTGGATGTAACAGAACACCACCGTGGTTTGATGATGGCCATTGCATTTGAATCGGCCTTGAAACTTTTGGCATTTGTTGGCGTAGGAGTGTTTGTGGTGTGGTTTGTTTATGCCAGTCCTACTGAAATGTTGTCACGCGGAGCAGCATCTGTGCATGTGGCCAATGGACCCAATTTATCCATTAATTTCATGGCTCAATCTATGCTGGCCTTATTGGTGTTTATGTGTTTGCCACGTCAGTTTCATGTAACTGTTATTGAAAATGAGAACTCACAAGACTTGGGCAAAGCCAGATTGATTTTTATTTTTTATTTATTGATTTTTACTTTATTTGTTATCCCGATTGCATTAGCGGGTAGTGACTACTTAATTGGCTCAGGCAGACCTGATTTATATGTGTTGCAATTGCCCATGCAATACCAACAAACTTCTTTAGCCATGTTAGTTTTTTTGGGTGGATTAGCTGCGGCGTCTGGAATGGTTATCATTTCTACCATAGCACTGAGCACCATGATCAGTAATGATCTAATCTTACCATTGTACTTACACCTCAAAAAATATCACTTGCAAAAAAAAGATGGTCTCAAAAGAATGGTGTTATGGAGTCGACGAATCAGTATTTTTGTGATCAGTATTGCGGCATTCGTTTTTTATGTGATGGCACATAACAATGTGCCATTGGCAGCTATGGGGAATTTGTCATTTCTATTGATGGTACAGTTCGCTCCGGCGATGTTGTTGGGTATGTATTGGCATAAGTCTAACAAGCAAGCCGCTTTTATTGGCATGATGGCTGGTTTAACAGCTTGGCTGGTGATGGTGTTATTTCCTCAACCTATAGCGGGTGTAAATTCAGCACAATATGGCATATTGACTACCATGCAACAACTGACCAGTGCCACACCACCTTTGTTTAAATTATTTAGCTATACATTAACCACCAATATTGCCATTCATGTTTTGTATGCGATGAGTACGCATTGGTTGAATCAACGAAAGTTAGCTAAGACTGGTTATAGAAACAATCACTCTAAAGCCGATGTCTTAACGGTAGGCGATTTGAAGCAAGTGGTTAGGCGATTAATTGGTGTCAAATTTGCTGATCAATCATTTTCTAACTTTGCTGAGGGTTTGAGTCATAAAATGACTGACGAAGATCAAGTCAGAACCCCATTGATTCAATTCACAGAAAAACTTTTAGCCGGATCTATTGGTTCATCATCTGCTCGTGCCGTGATCACTGCTATGTTACAAAGTAAAGGTTTGGCAGTGGATGAAATTCTTAATTTATTGGACGAAACCCAACAAGCGATACGATTCAATCGTTCACTCACCGAAGCCACATTAGAGAGCATATCTCAAGGTGTCAGTGTAGTTGATGAAAACCTCAGAATTGTGGCCTGGAATAAACAATACATTGAATTATTGAATTATCCAGATAACTTTATACATCGGGGGATGTCGATTACCACAGTCTTACAGTTCAATGCTGAGCGAGGGCTAATGCCAAACAAAGATGTACAACAGGAAATTGAAAAACGCCTGGTTTTATTGAGGCAAAGGCGCAGTTACCAATCGGAAAGGGCGTTTGATCATGGTAAATATCTTCAAATTGAAGGTCATCCCATGCCAAACGGTGGTTATGTGACTACTTATAATGACATCACACAGTATAAACGGGCTCAACAAGATTTGATCGATAGTCAAAAGCAAATCCAGTTTTATACCGATCATTCTCCGGCCATGTTGGCCTATCTTAATAAAGATAAACAAATTTTATTTGTAAATAAAGCCTATGAACAATTTGTTGGCAAAAGTAAGGAGCAATTAATTGGCAGTACATTAAAAGATTTATTCAGTGCAACTGAATTGGCCAAGCGTGAACCCTACTTAAAAGCGGCTTTTAAAGGAGAAACACAGTCTTTTGAAATGCCAACAGTAAATCATTCCGGTCAAGAAATTTTTATATTAGGTACCTATGTGCCTGATATACAAAACAATAAGTCACATAATAATTCAATTAATGGCGTTTTTGTGATCCTTCAAGATATTTCCACCAGGCATAAAGCAGAATTGGCCTTAGAACAAGCGAAAACTAATTTAGAGAATAGGGTGGCGCAGCGCACCTTGGAGTTATCTAGAACTAACCAAGAATTAGAAACAGCAACAGCGATTGCCCAACAAGCCAACTTAAGTAAAACCAAATTTATAGCCGATGCGAGTCATGATTTATTACAACCATTTAATGCTGCCAGATTGTTTACAGCTGTATTAAACGAAAAGAGTATTGATTTACCAGATGATATTGCCTCTACTGTTAACAATCTTGATCAATCTCTCAGAGCTGCTGAAAATATGCTCAGCGCTTTATTAGATATCGCTAAGTTTGATGCAGGTGGGGTTG
>CALDFB010000273.1 GCA_937942365.1 uncultured Marinicella sp.
CCATCGACAGAAATCGGTCCAACGTTACGCAACACCGCATCGATTTCTTTTTCATGATCACCCACACCTATAGGGAAAGTTAAAACACCTGATTGTGGGGGTTTGTTATTGAATTTAAATTGGAATGAAATGTCTTCAATGGCATCACCATCATTATCAACATGAATTTCATACAGTGCATTTTCATCTAAAGGAAAATAATTAGGTCCGCCATAGGCTGCTTGAACCGGGATGTAATTAGCTAAAAATGTTACAAACTCTTCACGACCTGATTCATAACTATTGAAAGCATAAAAATCGGTGGCATCCACCTGTGGGTACTTACTGATGTAAGGGGCTTCTCGATGACTGGAGGCCTGTACAGGATTGAATTGACTGATGGCCGTTAATGAGGCCACCAGAACCATACCAACTTTCATGAGGTTTTGATTTTTATTCATATTGTTTACCTTTTTTTAATTAATCACAAAACAATACGCCGCGATGGGAAAGTTGGATGCAAAAAATAAGAAATAAAATATATGAAAACCAGGTGATACAAGGGTATCACCTGTTTAGTAAGTTTAATTTTGCTGCTAAATTTGGACCAATTCAGTGGTAAATAAAACAGTTGTGGGTTGGCCGTTCGGTGAGCCACCTAAGGGCTCTATACTGACGGCCAAGGCTGCTATGTCGAGTTGATTAAATAAAATTGATCGGGGGATTTCCTTCATCCCATTTTGTGGCAACAGACCCAATGGAATCGGTGGCCTACCATCTTTGGCAATCATCCATAGTTGATAATCTTGATCATTCAAAGGTGGCAATTTATCCGTTGCATGGATGCGTAAATTTTGAGTTTGAACCTCAATTAACCACAAAGCTTCTGCGTTGCTATTTTGTACCACCGCAACACGTTCAGCAGGTAACTCTATAGGTAACTGTTTTTGGGTCATTAACAACCAAGCAGTCACTAACATAAATATGCTGGCCAATGCAAAACCTGGTGTCCATAAGTGATGCCACCATGGTTCTGTATTGTCTTCATTCTTTTCAATAAACCCCAAGCGTTTTTCAATCGCTCTCCAAACTCTTGCATCTGGTTGTTGCGGGGTCATTACTGTACCCAGTTCATTCAGCTTGCTTTCCCACTGCCACACATTTTTTTGTAACTCTTTATGTTCCATTAGTAAACGTTGGTATCGCAACCGTGCACGACCTGATAAGGTCCCTAAAACAAACTCTGGGGACAGAGCATTTTTTAATTGATCTTGGTTATATTTCATAGCCCCAAACACCCCCGCAAGCTATGTAGGCCTCGCCTAATCCAACTTTTAACCGTACCCAATGGTGACGACATGTACTGACAAACCTCTTTATGTGTGTAGCCACGAAAATAAGCTAAGCTGATGGCATCAGCTTGAGTTGGGTCTAATTCATCTAAACAATCATCAATTTTCGCTCGGTCTCGTGACTGCATAAAATATACATGTGGCGTTTGTTTTACTCGTGGTTCATTTAGATTTGGACGGGTCTGAAATTGACGTTCTTTGCGAACATTATTAGCCCGTAAAATATCCAGTGCGCGGTAACGTACAATACTGACCATCCAGGTCAGAACCGTACCTCGATCTTTTTGGTATTCAGCAGCTTTATGCCAAATGCTTACAAAAGCATCTTGTAGGGCGTCTTCTGCCAGATCTTTGTGCTTCAATAATTTGAGGCTTACGGCATAAAGTTGAGCACTGGTGTCCTGATATAAGGTGTCAAAGGCTTTTCTGTCTCCCAAGGCGACTGCACTGAGTAACTTTAAATGTATCGATGTATTCATAGTTTCCTGATTATAGATTAAATCAAAAGTAATACGGACCAATTGGCATTTCGGATGCAAAAAACGGCAATCAGAACAATGAACAGCAAAAGTTGAAAACAATAATTCATTACCATTTGATAGGCTTCAGAAAAATTCCCAATCAATCCATTTGATTGAGTTTCATTGACTTAAAATCATTCAAAGACCAACGTCCGTCGTTACTCAAGTGGTGTCGTGTCTGTTGGATACATTCTAGAACGTTTTTGGGGCATATTGCCATTTTTGATTTTGTAGGGATGATTACACTCATTAAAAATTTGTTCGATTTCAAAGATAATAATCACAACCAGTTAGGTCCTTTTGATCAGGGTTGGGGTCTTAGGCGCTTCCATTGGTAAGAGGAGGTTACCAAGGATTTGAAATTGAAATATCTGATTGTTTTGATCAAACCACTGAACCAATGAGTCTAGGCGCATCTCCCAATCGATAACTGAATTGAATGTGCTGGCCAGTTTTTATATCGCCTGAAATCTCGGCATGGGTTGGGTGTGTTAAACCCGATTGATATTCGATGATCTGATGGTTTTTATATACAGTGATGCGGGTAAATAACATGGGTTGGTGGTCAATGTTCATGGCATGCGTTATTTCAACACGCCCTGCAGGAAAAGAGGGTGGAAGTTCTTGGTGGTTGAACTCGTTAGACCAGTCATTTATTTTTTTCTTATTCAAAATAAATATTTCGGTCGACCCAGCCCTGTGTTGAGATTTGTCTAAAATTTCTGGGTCAAATTCATACTTTGGATTAATCCACTTTAAATCGATTTGAACCGCTTCAGGAATGATTTTGGCGTCAGGAAACTGCTGTTGAAGATAACAACTGACGGCGACCTGAGGCTCTGATTTCAATGCGGCTTGCATGACTTCGGTTAAAATCAAATCAGCATGGTAAGTGTTTCTGGGTTGAAAAGTCATTACGTCAAGACACATCACGTCTTTGACTTTATCCATCAAATTAAAAGCTTTGAGAATGGATTTTACAGAACTAACAGATTCTTCATGGATATCAATGAGGGTGAAGTGAACGGGTTTTTCGGCAAAAATATACATCAAAGGAATAACCAATGGTGCCAAAGGTCCACAGCCAACATACATGACTTCAACGGGATGAGCTTGCCACTTTAGTCGATCATCAATGGCTTCATGCATGCCGCGAATGAAGGTAATCGTCCTGATGAAATCTTCTAAACACAAAGCAGCGTTACTGGGTGATATTGCTAAACCACTGGTTGTGATGGTTTCATTTTCAGCAATGCCTAATTCTGGTTTGTCTTTGAATTTTGCGAACGATAATAACAGAGATTTCAATTGCATAACTTCAGGTCTTAACTGTTCTGCTGGTAAGGAATTATCTATCAGTGAACGACAAACCTGCGTCATTTCTAGTTCTTGGATTTTGGTTATAGTTAACATAACGGAGTCATTGGGGCCAAAATAATTATACTTGTCCTTGGACAGAACATCTACTGTGCAGACACCGTTTGATCATGTGTTAAAAAAAGGAGGTATATGACTTGAATTTTGTCCTTTCTGAAGACAGTTGACTAATCATTTGAGTCTTTTTGAACAATCAAGTATGCATGAAGCTCTGGATACTGATCATACTCTAAATGCCTGATTGAACAGCCTAACTCCAATAAAATTTTTAAAAACCCATTAACTCCTAATGATGAGTAGTAGATTTCTGGTCCCATTGAATTATTTGTATGTTCACCTTCTTGATCTGCTCCGCCAAAAGAAAAAATCAGTACACCTCCCATATTCAGCGCATTGACTAGTTTTGTTAAAACGATGGATTGTTGGTTGAGTGGTAAGTGCCAAATACTGTCCCAGGCTGATATCAAATCGTATTTTTCATTCATTTTCCACTGACATATATCTTGTTGATGGAAAATGATTTGAGGATGTTTTTCGCGAGCCAAAGTTATCATTGCATCAGAAATATCAACCCCTTCAGGAGAAAAACCTGCTTCAATCATGAGGTCAATAATTCGTCCAGTACACCCGCAACCAACATCCAGGGCTTTACCTTTATTGTGTATAAAAGCGATTGCTCGCTTGTGTTCTTCAATGCCATTGTTTTTATTGAAGTCTTCACCTTCCCAAAGGTCGGTGATTTGATTATAAGCTTTACCGATGTCAGATGGTTTCATATAGCCTCTCATTTTAATTCACCATGAATGCTGATACTGATTTTGACAATCAGTCTACCAATTTGGTGAGGATCGGTTTTACAAACCAAGACATAAAAAGTCTTGGTTTTTACTATGTTCTATCTTCAGACAAACGGTGCTGTGGTTTACCGGACTGCTTTGAAGAATTAGCATCACAATTAATAATGCATGATAAAAAACTCAAATTCATGCCAATAAAGCTTTATGCTTGGGTTAAAGTTTAATCAGGGTAAAATCAAAATCAAGATTTACCGACAATAAATGATTTGCTGAGGATGTTGCTTGTATTGCTTACATGCCATCAATTCAAACATGGTAATAACCAGTTTTCATCTCAGCGTCAATCTTTGATATCAAGAAAAAGAAGCATCAAAGAAGAATATATAAACTTCAGTTTTGAAGTTGGTCTACAATCACAGACTGTAAGACAACTTTTTAGCTGATTGAATGACCGCTCATAAAAATGACAAATTGTTGAATAAACCCAGTAGAAGGTCTTTGTTGATCGTTTGTTCGATTTTAAGTGTTGTTGGAGGCATTGTATTGATAGGCATTCCTGGAGCTTTGTTGATTGGTGCGGTTGGTTGGTTCTTAGAGCTTTCTGGTATTGGAACCATTCAATTATCAGGGGATGATGCCTGGCCAGTTATGATCATGATTTCATTGTTGTGGCCATTTCTTATGTTACCGGTTTCAACATGGATGCAACGTCAATTACCGAATATTCACAGTGGTCTTCATTGGCTCTTGATCATCATTCTCAGCCTATTCATTACTCAGGTAATCATTTTTGTATGGCTTGGTCTGTTGAATTCTTAATGGTGCAGCACAATGGTCACTACAATCGACTTACTTATTTAAAACAGGTCATAAGGGTTCTTTTTTATCGTGTAGTGTGCCTTGTTGTTATTAAAGCCAAAACCCTGATTCATTTCAGGCTCAGGCTGTAATTGATCATTGACATTGACTACTAAAGCGTATTGATTGAATACATTAATTAAGGTAGGAGATTTCTTCAGCGGCACAGGACCTGTAAGCGGTTCGTTCATAAAAACATCTGTATTGAATTGATTTTTTTTCTCGATAAAGTCCCAATTCATCATTTCAATAAATAAATCATTGCCCATTAAATAGTTCATCATACATCTCCGAATAATCAAGTTTGTACCCTTCAAAAATACGTTCTTTTTGATTCCTCATGTGGCGAATTTTATCGCCACCTATGGTTTTATATTAACCATTGCATCAAACCGCGAACAACCTCATTCGAATAAACAATTAAAACTCATGTTAAAAACGGGCTATTGTGACAATTGACGTCACAGATTTTGGCAAGAAAGTGGGTTTGAAGGGCATACGGTCAATCAGACTGCCGTTTTTCGGCACTCAATTGATAGCCCTCAGTTTCATATTCTTGATGGTTAAGTAGATAAAAAATTGTCGAGTTTCATTAAATATTCATTAGTAAAAAATTAATCAACCATTAACATTTGATTTATTTTTATCTTTAATATTGAGTGTCTCTTTACCAGAGAATAATGAGCTTTCATAGAGTGTTATGACGAGGTTTAAAACTCTATAAGAAGCGTTAAACTAATAATTACTTGGAATAAATCATGAAAAAACTTAAATTACTTTCAATATTTTTACTTATTCTTGCTTTATCATTGCCAGCTTACTCAGGGACGAATTACAGAGTAAGTTGTCAGTTCAGTGATGGCACCGGTTGGGTAATCCATACCACAAGCGAGTATTGGTTTGGTTACTACAGTGGTGTATGTGCAACCCAACAAATAAACGAATGACTAGGCCCCAATAACCCGGTTTATGTAATGACTAGACCTTAATTGAAAACTTTGTTAATAAACGGGGTTTTTCTATATTAAGCCTTGATATTGAGCATCTGTACTTTTGAATACAGATGCTCAAACGATTTTGACTGCTGGCCGTTAAATACAGCTATGATTTGTTGCTTTATTCGCAATGCATCCACAGACTTAAACTATGAATTAGAATCTGATCGATTTAAGATTTAATGAAAACAATTGCTTATCTATTGTGATGATATTAATATCAACAGAAATGTTTTAGGTGTGTACCATGAGTAATCCATTCAAACCAAGCGTCGGCGTGACAATGAGTGCAGATATCGCGGTGCCAAAGCATGACAAAGTCGTGCAGTTTTATGCCCATGTTTTAAGCACTGGTGAACAACCATTGTGGCAACAAGACTTGATGAACAACTTCGGTATGCCCATCATTGGAATCGGGGCACAAAGTCCTGAATATGCCGAGCTACCCTTACAATGGATGCCGCACATTCAAGTAGCAAATGTTGACCAAAGTGTGACCCAAGCCGTGGCTTTGGGCGGCTCTGAGTTGATGCTGGGTAAAGACGAAGCTGGGCACAGACAATGGTCCGTGCTTAAGGATCCTAATGGTGCGGCATTTGGCTTGGTTCCTGTGGTGGTTGAAAAAATGTTACCTCAATTAGAGGGAAAAAATGCACAAGAGCTGGCTCATATGGGTTGTATCGCTTGGTTAGATCTGACCGTGGATGACGCCCAAATGACGCGTGATTTCTATTGTGCTGTGATTGGTTGGCACTCAGATGATGTGGCCATGGAGCATGAGGGTGATTCATACAGCGATTACAACATGCTAGGTGGCGACGGGCAGCCAACAGCTGGCATCTGTCATGCCAGAGGTGTTAACTGTAATCTGCCTGCGGTTTGGTTGTTGTATTTGCCAGTAGGAGACTTACCCGCCAGCTTAAAGCAAGTTAAGTCAAACGGTGGTCAAATAATGAGCCAATCGAACAACAAAAATGGAACAATCACTCAGGCGCTGATTCAAGACCCGATTGGCGTGAACACAGTCTTGGTCCAAGGATGAGCATTGTTTAAGGCCAAAATGCTTTAAGTCAAGTAGATACAGAGTTTGGTTTTTGAAAAACTCATTCAAAACCATCCTCAAAAATAAGGTCACCCAGTTCAGTGATACCTCCAACCCTGAAAGCATTATCAGAGCTGAACCCTGGCACCACGACATCTCGACCAGAAACTGCCAGTGCTAACACACCTTCAAGAACAGAACTTCCATCACCAGCCGCATTGATGACCTCACTGATTTCACAGTCCATATTTAACAGCGTACAGCTTTGTGCTTGTTTGATTCGAATCACAGAATCAGCATTACCACCGGCGACAAAAAGGTTGTCAGCGCCATCGACAACCAATTCAACAGCCTGTTGGGGCGTGGCATCATTGAACATTTCTGTGATCTGACAGGGTGGCTGGCCTGTTGAACCACAGGTGGCCGGAGCATTGATCCTAAAAATGGTTGCCCCTGTGGAAGCGCGATAAGAACTGACAAATACATTGTTGTGACTGTCCACTTCAAGCCCCCTGCCTAATTCCAATAAATCGAAATCATCCTCATCTAATATGCTTGTTACCAGACAGTTTTGTTGGTTGGTTGAACAGTCCCCTGGCGTGTGGATCATCAGCGCATTGTCACCAAAATTACTGGTAAATACATTGCCAAATTCGTCAACAGCGACGTTACCGGGTTGGAACAAATTATTGTTACCATCTCCAGTGGAATCTGCCACTTCTGCGACAGTACATGGATTTGATTGGGTATTACAGGTCGATGAAGCAGCAATGCGGAAGATATTGTTGCTGGAGGTTCCAGTTACATACAGGTTATCCATATGATCTACCACCACATCATAAGGTCCATTAAATTCATGTTCCCCATCACCCAGGGCATTGATGACCTCATGAATCTCACAGGATGAAGCCGAAGTGCTACAAACTTGGGGGTTATTGATACGCCAGACATTGTCACTGAATCGACCCACAACATATAAATTATCCTGGGAGTCGACTGCTAAACCACGGGTGTTCTGATGCGGTTGACCTGAAATTCCTGCACCTGTGGCATCCAGAATTTCCACCCATTGGCAAGGAGCATTGTTGGTAAAACAATCGGCGTTGGCATCTAAGCGAAAGACGTTATCACTCTCAGAGCCTCCCACATAGATATTACCCTGTTTGTCCGCCACCACAGAGAAAGGTGCCTCCAATTCATTGTCACCGCCATCGCCATCAGAATCGATGATTTCATAAACCTGCGCCGAGGCACCCAACATCCATAAAATGGTAGCAGCAGTAAAGCATATTTTCATGACTTGATTCCTGATTTATTTTAAAGTTGGAAACAAGATAGCACGTCACGTCCAACCACTTTCTGATGGTTACATGATGATTTTATGATGATGCGATGACTAAAGGTCAATCTAGATTTAAAGAGGTCTTTTTATTTTCAATACACAAGTGCAATATTCTTGAGCCAAGCTCACCATATTTTTATCTTATATCTGAGTGAAATCAGTACTTAAAAAAACATCCGGGTCAAATCAACGTGTAAAACTTAAAATTAGATTTCTTAAAAAGATCCAGATTTATTCCAAATTAGTTGTCGTTCTAATTGTATTGTATATTAGTTTATGCTAATTTATTTCATTTGAGAGAGGTGTGTATGAATAAGAAATTGAATGGTCTTGAATTTAAAAAAACCGCTTTAGTTTCAGCACTGATGCTATTAACTGGTACACAAGCAGCTACAATTGATGTGGATGGTACCACCTGCACATTAATGGATGCAATAACAGCTGCGAATACCGATACAACTACTGGTGGATGTTTGGCTGGTAGTGGAGCTGATGTGTTGGAGTTATCGAATGGTGGGACTTTTACGCTAGGAATGGATACAACCATTTCATCAGAAGTTACAATTAATGGAAATAATTCAACAGTCAGTGGGGGGAGCCCTTTATTAATTGAAGCTGGTGATGCCACTATAAATGATACAACATTCTCTGGAAATAACAATGATTATGCACCACTCAATGTTCGTAATGGTGTTTTGAACATAAACCGATCTATCATTTCTGGAAACACTGGAGGTGGGTTGATGTTTCGAGTTGGTTCATCAGGCTCTGTTGTGGATTGTGTGATAGAAAACAATGTCGGTGGAGGACAATATTTTTATGGAGCTGGTCTTTCTGTTGGATCTTCAACTGTAACTGTTAGTAACACCACAATCAGTGGCAATACGGGTAATTCCACAACTGCTGGAGGTGGTGGAATTTGGGTAAATAACTACTACGGTGCCGTCGATCTTACAATAACAAATTCTACTATAAGCGGTAACTCCTCTTTAAATAGAGGTGGTGGTATTTCACATTCTGACTATGGTAATGCCGCAGTCATTCTGCTAGAAAATGTAACGATTACTGCTAACACAAGTTCTGGTGATGGAGGCGGGGTGTCGAATGATGGTGCTGATATCTCCATGTCTCAATCCATTGTTTCTGGTAATTCTGGACAAGGCGCTGTAGAAATTGATTCAACGGGTGGGAATGTTACAGTTAATGCATATAATTTATTCGGTTTGAACAGTGATCCTGGAGTGGCTGGATTAACTGTAGGCGCAAATGATATTGTACCAGCCGAGGTGGCGATAACTGACATTCTTGATGTTAACTTAATGGATAATGGGGGGCCGACACTAACCCACGCATTGGCACTTGGAAGTCCAGCAATAGATGCGGTTGTAGCTTGTGGCACTTCGGTCGATCAAACCGGAAAAGACAGGCCGATTGATGGTAACTCTGATGGCACTGCCGAATGTGATATTGGTGCTTTTGAGAACCCTAAACCAGATATAATTTTTGAGAATGGATTTGAATAAGTTTATTGGCTAGATACTTATACATTATGAATAAAAAAGTCTATTAAGAATATAAATAGACTTTTTTATTGCGTCTTAAGAAAACAATAAAATACCGGAATGTAATGGTCAATCAATTTTGGCTACGGCCTTAGATTTTTGCCAGTACTTTCGTAAAAACAACATCAAAGTCATACAAAATAAATCATGTCTACAAACCAATCCGAAAAAGACAACGAGTTAAAAAAGTTAGTTACTGAATTAGTCAATGAAGAAAAAGTCGACGAATTAAACGAATTATTAGTTAACTGGCCTGAACACTCGCTGCTGTGGTTAATTTATGTAGAGTCTAGAATAAGTGCGCCATCTACATCAAAGATCTATAAAGTAAAACTTAAGGATATCAGAAAGCAGGGATTACTTAATCCTGG
>CALDFB010000274.1 GCA_937942365.1 uncultured Marinicella sp.
CTGAATACAATGATCTAGAAAAAAAAATTAAATCATTACCACTAAATAGTTCTCAGCTGAAAGGGCCCAAGCAGTGGCAAAGATTAATCTTGTCAATGATAGATCAAAGCCCAGCACAAAGACCAAACATTTACGCCGTGGAAAAAACCTTACATAGCTTGAGTCAGAAACCCATTAAAAGAGCGAAAAAGTTAACCATGGCATCTGCTTTAACATTGGCTGTAGGTATTTCTATCATCTCAATGTATAGCAACTATAAAACCCAACAAGCTAACCAAGAAACAAGAGCACTCAATCAGATTCTGACAGATGTTTTGATCAAATCATCGCCTCCAGGAGAGGTTAAAGGTATTTTAACAGTTGATGTTCTCTCTGATGTTGAACACATGTTACTCAACAACCAAATCATTTCAACCCAACAAAAACATGAAAGCTTATTACAGTTGGTTAATACATACTATATGCAGAACAAAAAGGACAAATTAATCAAATTATCTACAATCCTGTTAGAAGATTCAGAAATCAGTGATAGCATGCGCCTTGAATTGTTGGTCAAAAAAAGTAACACGACCAGTGAAATTAACGACATAAAACAAACAGAAAAACTATTACTTCAAGCCATTCAAGTGCAGGCCAAAAATGAAAAAGATATACAGCTGCAACTGAATGCTTATATTAATCTGGTTCATTTATATAACAAGCAAGAACAACATGACACAACACCAACCTTAATCAAGGAACTTAAATTATTGTGGGAAAAAGGTGAGAAAAAACAGCATGTTTTAGCTCAAATTCATTTACTTGAAGGCAATCATTATGAAATCAGAAACAACCTCATGCCTGCTCACAAAGCGTATCAATTAGCAACCGATGTATTACAAAAAAAATATTCAACAAAAAATCTTAAGGTACTGATTGCAAAAGGAACTGCTGCAGCTGCAATGACACTCGATGACACTACATTTATTCAAGGTGCTCAAAACCTCGATCATGTGGTTCAATCTTTGACTCAAGTTTTGGGAAGGAACCACTCAACAACACTCGCAGCCAAAGTATACCTTGCCAATATTTTTGAACGCAAAGGTTTATTCAAGCAAGCAAAGGATCAACTCATTAACCATGTTCCGGATTTTCATGAACACTATGGATACAACAGTAAGGAAACTTTATTTTTTGATCTTAAAATACTTGGTTTTCATTTAATCCTCAATAACCATGAAACTGCGAAAAGATGGTTTGATTTTATAAAAAAGAATACATACCTAAGCAAGGACAATGGCTCAGTCAAATTCCTCAAAAATAAAATTCAGTTATTACACAATGCCATCAACCAAGGGCAATTCGTCGCAGCCAAAGACATCATTCAATCAATACTTTCTGTTCAAAGCAGCGAGCCGAATTTACCTTTCAACTGGGTTACTTCAACCAATGATTTTTTCAATGAAAGCGACAGCCTTGCATTCAATCCACTCACGGATTTTATCAAACCCAAAAAAATCAACGCTGTGAACATTTGGCCATCATTAAACAACCCAATCAATGATATAAAACATAAAACAAGTTATGGCTCTTATGGTCAGACCATGGCTCAAGGCGACTTCAACGCCGACGGTTTTGAAGACTTAGTCGTTGGTATTCCAGGCTATGATTTAAATTCTGGCTTCGATTCAAAACTCAGTCACCAATTCTCTGGTGCCGCTGAAGTTATTTATGGCTCTAGTAATGGCCTTAAATACACGACAAGTCACTTAATTTTTCAACAACACAGTGATGGAATAACTGAGAATTTTGATGCTTTTGCTACTGCTATGACCAGCGGTGATTTTAATGCTGATGGATTCACTGACTTAGCAGTAGGGGTACCTTATGAGGATTACAATTCGGAAGATAACCCAGAACAGCAAAAATTAATCAATTCTGGAGCGGTTAATATTTTTTATGGGTCAAATTCTGGACTTTCCAATCAATCCGTTTTTATTCAAGAGTCCATGCAGTCAAAAAACCCAGAACAAAGACCACAATCATACGGACATTTTGGTTGGAGTTTAACTTCAGCAGATTTCAATCAAGATGGGGCAGAAGACTTGATTGTTTCAGCCCCACAAAAAGACATTAAAACTATCAATGGCAACATGATTAATGCTGGAATGATACATGTCCTCTATGGAAATACAAACGGTATCACTGTAAAGAACAGCACCTCAATTTCTCAAAATACGCTCGGAGATAATTCAGCTGGCATATTTGATCAATTTGGTTGGGCTTTGAATCATGGTGACTTTGATCATGATGGCTTTATCGATTTAGCTATCGGACTCCCATTTGAAAGTACTGATCCAACTTTATATAACGGTATGGTCCAAGTCATCAAAGGAAACAAGGATGGAATAAGTCAACAAGTTGAAATCTGGAGCCAGGCTCGAGACATTGTTGGTTTTGAAGAAGACGGAGATATGTTTGGATATGCTGTGGCTGTTGGAGATTTTAACGGTGATCAAATTGACGATTTATTAGTGGGCGTTCCTGGTGAAGATTATTTTGCCTCTGGTGTTTTTAACGGTGGCGTTGCACAAATCATTTATGGATCTAATTACGGACTGACCGAGTATAACAATCAATTAATTTTACAAAACGCAGCTGATAATAATGACAAAGCTGAAGACAATGACTTATTAGGAACAGCGGTCTTTGCCACTGACTTCAATGCAGATGGCTTTGACGATGCCGTCATTGGTGTTCCTTATGAGGACATAGGAAACCACATTGATTCAGGACTGATTCATATCATCTTTGGTACTGAGACTGGCCAAGTCATTAACACCAATAACAGTAACTACTATTGTAAGAGCATGTACTCCTCTTGTGGGCTATCAGTAACTTCTGGAAATTTTGGTAATGGCAATTCACTCATCATTGGTGCACCAGGTATAGCGACCAATCAAGCTGTACCAAATTCTGGTGGCATCATTGAAGTCTCACATAACAAAAAAAATGACTGATTCACAACCCCAGAACCACTCCAATTTAGTGACGACACCTAAAATTTGTTGTTAATCAAAATGATTTAATTACAATTTCCAAAATAAACGCAATTCCAAGTAATGTTCAAAAATTAAACGGGTTGTGTGCGTTTCTGATATTTTTTGCATCTTTAAAGGTATTCACAGTAATTTTAAGGAGTAAGTCATGAAAAAAATTTTATTTATATTCTCAATCAGTACCTTTTTCCTATCCACCTCAATTGGCATTGCCCAATCCGGTGTAGTCAATAAAATGATAGAACCCTTTTTCGGTTTCGGATGGGATATCGACAATTCAAGTACCGCTCAATCTCTTCCGAATGACAGGTTTGGTGAAACCCTTATCAATGGTGACTTTAATGGCGACGGCTTTCCCGACTTAGCAATTGGAGCCCCTAATCGAGATATTTTTGCAGCAGATGTTGGGTTAGTTATAGTTCTTTATGGCAACCAATTAGGCTTAACAAATGTCAACAGTTCAATCATCACTACCAGCACTCAAATAGAAGCTGACAGTGAATTTTTTGGCAAAAGCCTGGCCAGTGGTGACTTTAATAATGATGGTTATGATGATCTAGCAATTGGTGCGCCAGGTAAACATTTCACCAACCCCATCAGCATGGTTGAATTTGAAAATACGGGTGCCATTTACATACATTATGGCTCAGCTTCAGGCGTAACCGCCACAGGTCAGTTTATTGATGCCGATGAGAACGACGAATTGACTTCAGATCGACAAGAATTTGCTGAATTCGGTCACGCTTTAACCAGTGGTGATTATGACGGTGATGGCTTTGACGACTTAGTCGTATCAGCGCCAGGACAAAGCATATTAGTTGATCAGCCATTCGGTGACCCCGAAACCAATGCCGGTATCATCTTTATTTATTACGGTGGACAAATTAATTCAGCCAACATGGGACTGAATTCTGAAATACGAGACACACTTTTCCAATCCAGCCCCAATGTACAAGGTACCAGCGAATCCAATGACTTATTTGGTTACAGTTTAGCCACTGGAGATTTTAACAATAACGGCTTTGACGATTTAGCCATTGGCGTACCATTTGAAGGCATTGAACCCATTCCTGTCGCTGGATTGGTCCAAGTGTTTTATGGAAATAATTTGGGGCTAATCAATGATGATCAAATTTATCAACAAGACGACATGATCGGCGCAGCCACAGAGGCAGGTGATTTATTTGGTCTTGCTTTGGCAGTAGGTGATATCAATGGTGACAGCATAGATGATTTATTAATAGGCGCTCCATTAGAAGACATAGCAAACATTACTGATGCAGGTGTAGCTCATTACCTGCCAGGAACAAGTATTGGGCTTGATCCCGCCAATAGTGTGACCTTTTCACAAGAGACCCCAGGTATTTTTGGTGTTGCAGAAACTGATGATAGATTTGGGTTAAGCTTATTGGCAACTGATTTAAATGCAGATGGCTTTGATGAAGTAATCGTAGGTGTGCCTTTTGAAGAAAATAACGGTGTAGATTCCGGGTTTATTCATACCATTCCTGGTTTGAATACTGGTTTAGACTTTGCTGAAAGTAGTTTTATCGCTGGCGAAAATGCCAATGACAATTTCGGCCACTCTTTTGCTACCTCAGAAAACTATGTTGGCCCAAGTTTAATCATATCAATGCCAGGTTCAGAATCCTTTGACAATGATCTTGACTCAGGAGCAATTATAGAGTCTTTTTATTTAAACCCTGATATTATTCACAAAGATGGTTTTGATTTTAATTTTTCTAAAGATTTGTAAATTTTAAAATAATAGCTGAGTTTTAAATATGATGCATTTAAAACTCAGTTCAATTTAGTTCAAGGCTTGCCAAGTGGGTAAGTCAGCCAACTGACCTCCTTCGAAAGCCAGTTTTTTCAACCCTTGGGTATTAATAATTATCGAAGGTTCTATTTGAAACCTAGAAGCCATTGCTTTCAAACTGGCTTTCATCTCACTTAAGTGATTACCATGTTGGCTGTTCAGTTTGATTTTTGCTGGCAGACTGGCTAAATCAGGGTGTTGGTCATCTTGGAATGTCTTAATCAAAGCCTCTCCATTGAATTTAACAAAATTAGGATGTAGGCCCATATGAAAAAGGTCTGGGTAAGATTTAACTTTTCTGATCACTTGAATCATCTGCTGTGGGTTAAGAATCCAATTACGTGGTTTATTGCGCTTTGTTGCCAATTTATCTCGCCATTTTAAAATCAGCCATAATTTTCGAGCCTCAGCTGAATTCAAACGTTCAGATTTAACCAGCTTCTGAAATAATTTTTCCGCATGGCCATCATGATCTAACTGCTTGATCATTTGTTGCATCAACACAGCAAACAAGCCATCCAGTCCTCTGGCTGTGAATTTAGGCGTTAAAATCTGCTTAAAATCACTTAAATAAGCAATGTCTTCCACCGCATACTTCAATTGTTCTTGACTCAATGGTCTCGCTAACCAATCAGAACGACTCATGCCTTTATCTAACTCAACCCCCATTAAATCCTGTACTAAATTTAAATAAGAAGTGTGTAAATCATAACCTGATAATGCAGCTGCCACTTGGGTATCATAAACACGATCAGGTTTAAACCCAGTGACTTGATGATACAACTCCAAATCCTCTGATCCTGAATGTAAAACCAATCCCCTGATTGGCTGTAAAACAGTTTTAGCTATTTCAGAAATAGCTATATCTACCAAATAAACTTGACCTTCACAACTGATTTGTAACAATGCTGGGTTTAAATAGAATGTACGGCTGCGTTCAAATTCAGTATCAATGGCATAATTTTCCTCCTTGCTTAATAAGGCTGCTAAATTTAATGCACCATCTATGTCATCAACCCATTTAAAATTTGATAAAATCTCGGTCATGAATTCTCGTTTTATATTAATTGTATTTATCACCATTGTAAGTTTTGGTTGTCAACATGCAACTAAAATCCCTCAAACAGAAAATGACACAAACAAACTGTCACCTACCCAACTGGCCATTATTTCAATCAATGATGTTTATAGAATTGCAGGCATTGATAACGGTGACACCGGCGGGCTATCCAGAGTTCGGGCGCTAAGGGAACAGATTGAAGCTAAATATGACCATGTTCTATTTTTGCATGCAGGTGATTTTTTGCACCCCTCTTTTATCAGCAAACAAGACAATGGCTTAGCCATGATTAAAACCTTGAATCAATTGGATGGGGCTGCCAATCAATTCGATCCCAATATGTTGGTTACATGGGGTAATCATGAATTTGACAAAGGTAGATTAAGGCATGTAGATTTGATGAATGACTTATTGGCTCAATCTGAATTCACCTGGTTAGACAGCAACATCACATGGGCGAAAAATCCTCAACAAACCATTCAATCACCTCACATGAAACGCCATGTCATGCTTGAGTATAACGAATTCAAAGTAGGGGTTTTTTCTTTTACCACAGATATTGTACACCCCGAATATATTGCCTCATTTGACAACTATGAAGACACCGCAAAAAAATACGTCCCCATGTTACGCGATCAAGGTGCAGACTTCGTCATTGGACTGACACACCATTGGTTACAAGATGATTTAGCCATGATGGCCTTACCTGCATCTTACCGGCCAGATATCATTTTGGGTGGGCACGAACATTATGTCCAAACTGAACAAGTTAATGGCAATTGGGTTCTCAAGGCTGATGCAGATGCCGCATCAGCCATCGTAGCTGAAGTCACTTTTTCTCAAGGCAAAACTCATGTGATGCCTCAGGTCATACAACTAGATAAAACTTTTCCTGAAGATCAAGATATGTTGGCTTTGGTTGTTCAACTGAGCCAAGAAAATGATCACAAATACTGTCAGAGTTTAGGGTTGGAAAATCATTGTTTAACCCAGGTTTTAGGTACAACAAATCAACGTTTGATAGCTGAAGAAACTGAAATCAGGCGGTTTGAAACCAATTTAGGCAATATCTTGGCAGACACTGTTTTGACAGCTTTTAAGAGCTGTGAAGCCGATATTGTTCTACTCAATTCAGGCTCCATTCGTCTGAACCAAAACATACCTGCCAATTCAAACATCACAGTTAAACACTTAGAGGAAATGTTCCCCTATCCCAGTGACCTGAGGTTAATTGAGTTTGATTCTAGCCTCTTAGAAAAAATTTTGGCCCATACCATTTCTGGCTGGACTGCCAATGGTCACTGGTTACAAATTGCAGGCTTTGCATACATCCATAACCCAGAGCAACAAACAGTTGAGCATATTCACCTCAAAGGGCACCAAGAATTAACTGACATGAGAAATCAAAAGATCCGTGCAGTTGTGCCGCATTACTTGATTTCTGCTGACACTGATCATGACGGCTATAGTATGATCAATGAAGCCATGCAGGTTCCGTGTGAAGTCTCAGGTGCTGAAGTAAAGACATTGTTCACAGCGTTATTGCAGTCACTGCCTGATGGCTTAAATGCCCACCGAGATTATCGCATTTGTAATACCACCAAAGATGCATGTTTGGAATAAACTTCTCAAGTGTAAGTTTTAAAGAAATCAGCATGCTGATTTTAGGGGGGGCTTTGGTTTACAGTTTATATTACTTACGCACTCACGATAATATATTTGCTTTACCTGCAGTTAAAGAACAGCCTTTAACAATTCAACCGATAGAGCCTTTGGTGGTTGAAACTTTGAAAGAGTCGAAAGTTTTATCACCAGCCGTATTAGATACCGTTGAAATCCCTGATTGGTTGGCCAGCAAGGACGATTATGATTTGAGTAATTTAACGGCTGATGACCTCTTGGATTTAGCCAGAGTATCTCATGAACAAAACCACGATTTCTTCCCCGATAATCAAAACACCTTAGTCTATTTGCTCAAAGCCAAGGAATTAGGGCTTGAGTCAACTGAAATAGAACAACTACTAACTTCCTTGCATGCTTCTTTGTATGATCAAGCTGAACAAGCCATTCAATCCTATGATGCAGAAAAATTAACCGCACTGACCGCGAGGTTGAAATCAATTGATAGCAACGACACTAAGATTACTACTTACACCGATCAAATTGGTGTGATTTATACTTTAAAAAGGTTAAGCCAAGAAATCACCGATCACATTGAAAATAACCGCATCTATGAAGCTGACCAGAATGATGCCGTACATGTCCTCATCAGCGCTATGAGGGTTGACCCTACCTATCAGCCTTTACTTGATCTTAAAATACGTACCCTGAGACTTATCCAAACCCAAGCGTTAAGAGCTGCTCGTGAACTTGATTTTAGCATTGCTGACAACCACATAAAAATCATGAATGAATTAGATGACAATCATGTCATTACAACATCCACCATTACCGATATTGAAACACAAAAGCAAAGTCGGTTCACTTACCTCGACCAACAATTTTATAGTGCAATTAATGACCTCAACTTGAATCGTGCTATCGATATGATTGATGAATTAACTGAACTGGAAATAGCAACCAGCCTACTCAGTGGTTATCAAGCTTTGTTAACCAAGACCCAAACCTATGGCGCACATGAAATTGGTGATGAATTCAACGACATTTTAAACATTGGCGGCACTGGCCCCACCATGGTTGTGATGCCATCAGGCAATTTTTATATGGGCAGTGAAACTGCTGCGAAACACCAAAGACCGAGACATTTAGTACAACTGAACTATGGATTCGCTGTAGCTAAGTATGAAATCACAGTCAGGGAATTCAAAAAGTTCATCGAATCTACCAACTACCAAACCACAGCCGAGCAGAATAACAAAGCAAAGATTTATGATGGCGGAACCGGTCGCTTTAAAGATAAATACAACATCAATTGGCGACATGACTATTTAGGCAAACTGGCAGATGCTAATTTGCCAGTGATACATGTTTCTTGGACAGATGCCCTAGCCTATACTGAGTGGCTTAGCTCAGAAACTGATGAAAATTATCGCCTGCCATCAGAAAGTGAATTTGAATATTTGCTGAATACCAACAACACACAAATATACCCATGGGGCAATGGTGAACCCACTCAAGTTTGGGGTAATTTTTCTGGTGCAAAAGATAAATTAAAAAGAAGTCGCATCCGATGGCGAGAAGGTTTCAGTGATTATCAAGATGGTTATTGGGGACCTGCCCCAGTCGGTTCATTTATACAATCACTATCTGGCCTCTTTGACCTCAGCGGCAATGTCATGGAATGGGTAGAAGACTGCTGGCATGATTCATATACGCGCGCGCCTAAAGATGGATCGGCCTGGGTTAACCGTGGCTGTAACAATCGTGTCATTCGAGGTGGTAACTGGGGCAGTGCCATCGAGTCCTACCGCATCCACCACCGAATCAGCGCTGCAGCTGATCTCACTGACCCTAGAATTGGTTTTAGAGTGGCTAAGACTTTTAATTATTAAATATAAAAGGCCTTTGCATTAATCGTGAATCGAATAAAAGCCTGAATCACCACCACGCGGCATTACAAAACTTGCTAGTGACGACTTATCAAGATAACGTTTATACCCTTGATTGGTGATGATTAAGTTCTTTTTGTCATGCAACCCAAATTGATAAAAAGACCTCTATAAGTGCAAACCAGTTTGATCAGTTTACCTTTTATAAAAATCCTTTATCGAAAATGCCAACTCTAAGGCTTGTTCATAATTTAAACGTGGATCTACTTGTGTGGTATAGGCTTTACTCAAATCTGCTTCCTGCAGTGCTCTGGCACCACCTAAACACTCGGTCACGTTTTCACCAGTCAGTTCCAAATGTACGCCACCTAAGTGTGAACCATTGTCTTTATGAATTTTAAATGCCAACTCGACTTCTTGACTGATGTTTTCAAAACGACGTGTTTTATAACCATTAGACGTGGCTTCAGTATTACCGTGCATCGGATCTGCACACCACACCACATCCAAATCCGCTTTTTTAGCTGTTTGGATCAAGCGTGGTAAGTTGCTGGAAATATTTTTAGCACCAAAACGATGAATTAATGTCAACTTGCCTGCTTCGTTATCAGGGTTCAAAGTGCGACACAAATCGATCAAATGATCATCATCAGTTTCGGTTCCGATCTTAACACCTATTGGGTTTACAATGCCACGCATCAATTCAACATGGGCACTGTCAAGCTGATTAGTTCTCAGGCCAATCCAAGGAAAATGTGCGCTGAGATTAAAATAACCTTCTTGTCGAGGTACTGTTCTTGTTAATGCTTGCTCATAATGCAAATGTAATGCCTCATGAGCAGAAAAGAATTCCACACTGGATAAATTATGCACTTTTGTCCCTACCAAAACTTCTGCAAAGTTAACAGACTCTTTAATTTGAGAGACTAAATTACTGAATTTTTCAGCACTCTTGGAATGCTTAACCCAGTCTATATTCCAATACTCAGGATGCCGGATATCAGCAAACCCTCCAGCGACCAAAGCACGAATAAAATTCATGGTCATGGCCGAATAGTGATAGGCTTCTAGCATTTTATCCGGATTGGGTATACGAGCTGCTTCAGTGAATTCATTTTGATTGACTATATCACCACGAAAAGAAGGCAAGCTGACACCTTCTCGTGTTTCTAAATCAGAAGAGCGAGGCTTAGCATATTGTCCAGCAAAACGGCCGACTCTGACAACTGGAATTTGGCACCCGTGTATAAGCACCAAACTCATTTGTATCAAAACTTTAAGTCTATTTGAGATGATCGATGAATTACAATCCGCAAAACTCTCTGCACAATCCCCACCTTGAACCAAAAAACGTTCACCTCTAGATACTTCAGCCAGATAGCTCTTCAAACGCTTCACTTCCCATGATGTAACCAACGGAGGCAAAGAAGATAAAGTCGACAGCGATTGATCAAGATGAGCATGATCTGGGTAGGTAGCTTGTTGTCTTATGGCTTTATGCTTCCAACTTTCAAGGTTCCAATTTTCAGTTTGTAGGTTAGTTTTTATAGTTTTCATGATAAATGGTTACTTCTCAATTTAATGAACATCCAAAGAATGGTGTAGACAAATAATCCAATAAAACAAATTAAAGTCCAGGTAGGCATACTCAGTCCCCAAAACTCCCATTGAATATCTGCGCAGTTTCCTGAAGCCGATAACACAGATGATACAGAATTCCAGACAGATGAGTTTTCCAACATCATCTCTAAACTGGGTCCACAATCTGGTACCAACTCAGGAGGTAAACCTTGCATCCAAACATGGCGTCCAGCAATGCCAATGCCGACACCCGAGGCTATTAAAATAAGGACTCCTAATATTTTACGTCCCCACCCTAAGACTGGTTTAAAGCTGGCTATTAAATACAACATGCCTATAGCAACAAAAGCAACACGTTGTAATATACATAGATTGCAAGGTGCTAAAAATAATTCATACTCTACATAAAGGGCATAAACCAACAATGAACCACACGTAACAGTTGGTATTAACGTAAATAACCTGAATAAATTATTTATTCCGATCAGCATCAACAATAGGATATATAAAGCACTGATTATGATTAACCAAGTCATATTATAAGGTGGCATATATATCGACAAGGAGGATGCCAGAGGCTCTGGCAATAGATTCCCTATTAATGGTACCAGTAGTAATGCCAAAAATAAAATATATGCAATTGACCCTTTACTTTTAAACGTATTCATTGATCTAATCATTCTGTCAGTTATTTGGTAGAGATTAACAAATTATGTGTTTTATTCAACCTTTAATTCAAAGCTATTTATGCTAAATTGATCTTCACAAGTCATATTGGACACCAATTCTTGTTTTTTATTCAAATTGAAATAATTAAAGCAAAAAAAAACCCAACCTGAAAGTTGGGTTTCAAGAGCTTGTATTAATATGGGTTATTCACTGTCATTAGCCACTTCAACAGCAGCAGATTTAATGGGCCGATCAACTAACTCGACATAAGCCATAGGCGCATTATCACCAGCACGGAAACCGCACTTCAATATCCTTAAATATCCACCTGGACGTTCAACATATCGAGGGCCTAATTCAGTAAATAATTTATTGACTATTTCTTTACTTCTTAAACGAGAAAATGCCAATCTTCTGTTAGCAACAGAATCAACTTTAGCTAAAGTAATCAATTTTTCAGCAACTCGTCGAAGTTCTTTGGCTTTAGGAACAGTGGTTTTAATCAACTCATGCTCAAACAAAGAAGTTGACATGTTTTTGAACATGGCTTTTTTGTGTGATGAAGTTCTGTTTAATTTTCTACCTGATTTTCTATGACGCATGATGTTGCCCTTTATCCAATAAGACGTTCAGCAGTTCTGATAGCTGCTGGTGGCCAGTTTTCTAAACGCACACCCAGAGTCAATCCCATCTCTGAAAGTACACCTTTGATTTCATTCAACGATTTTTTGCCTAAGTTTGGAGTCTTCAATAACTCGACCTCAGTTCTTTGAATCAAATCACCTATGTATTGAATATTTTCTGCTTTAAGGCAGTTAGCTGAACGAACAGTTAATTCTAGTTCGTCAATCGGTTTCAATAAGATAGGGTTTAATTTTTCAACTTCTTCAGTTTCTTCAACAGTTGTTTCAATTTTGAAATCAATGAAGATAGCCATCTGTTCAACCAAGATTCTGGCAGCAGTTCTCACTGCATCTTCAGCAGAGATTGAACCATCCGTGTCAATATCTAGGATTAATTTATCCAAGTTTGTTTTTTGATGTAGACGTGCATTATCAACTTCATAAGAAACACGTTTAACAGGACAGAAACTGGCATCAAGAACCAATTGACCAATAGGCCGTGATTCTTCTGTTACAGCACGATTGGTAGAAGGTTCATAACCCACGCCTTTCTCAACTGTCATGCGCATATTGATTGAAGCTTTTTTATCTAAATTACAAATCACTTGTTCTGGGTTAGCTACTTCAACACCATCAGGTAATTGAATATCAGCAGCAGTAACTGTTCCACCAGTGGCCTTTATACTTAGTTCAGCTTCATCACGATCTGGCATGATGAATGACAATGTTTTTAGATTCAACATGATTTCAACGATGTCTTCTCTGACACCTTCTAAAGTTGAAAATTCATGTTGCACACCATCTATATTGACTTCTGTAATGGCACAACCTGGAATTGATGACAACAAAATTCTGCGAAAAGCATTACCTAAAGTATGGCCAAATCCCCTTTCTAATGGTTCTATGATTATTTTTGCGCTGTAATCAGAGCGTTCATCTACTTCTACCACACGTGGGCGAAGTAATTTAGCTAATATATCAGACATTTTATATCTCTCTAGTCAGGGTTATTATTTAGAATAAAGCTCTACAATCAAGTTTTCATTGATATCGGCTGGCAGATCATCACGATTAGGAACAGATTTAAACTGACCCACCATTTTACCTGCATCTACAGTAACCCAATCGGCGAACAAATTCATTTCACCCCATAACTCTAATGCTTGCTTAATACGTAACTGTTTTTTCGATTTTTCACGAACTTCAACTTCATCACCGGCTTTAACTTGGTAAGAAGGTATGTTACATACTTGACCATTAACTAGAATCGATTTGTGACTTACCAGTTGGCGTGCTTCGTTTCTTGTTACGGCGAAACCCATACGGTAAGCAACGTTATCTAAGCGAGATTCTAAAAGTTTCAACAAATTTTCACCGGTAGCACCTTTTTGTTTTGCTGCTTTCTTATAATAGTTAACAAACTGTTTTTCTAGTACACCATATGTTCTGCGTACTTTTTGTTTTTCACGTAACTGTAATGCGTAATCAGAAGGTTTATTTCTTTTACCAGCTAAGCCGTGTTGTCCAGGAGCTACATCAAGCTTACACTTGGTCTCCATGGCACGTGCTGGGCTTTTAGTCATCAGATCGACACCTTCACGACGTGCTAATTTACATTTTGGACCTAAATATCTTGCCATTTTATATCTCCTTACACCCTACGTCTTTTCGGTGGTCTACAACCATTATGAGGAATCGGTGTAATATCAATGATGTTAGTTACACGAAAACCTAAGGCGTTTAATGCTCTTACAGATGATTCTCTGCCTGGACCTGGACCTTTAATTCGAACTTCAATGTTTTTCATACCATATTCCTTAGCTACTTGGCCTGCTCTGTCAGCAGCTACCTGTGCAGCAAATGGGGTACTTTTTCTTGAACCTCTAAATCCAGACCCACCAGCCGTTGCCCACGACAAACCATTACCTTGTCTGTCAGTGATCGTGATGATGGTATTGTTGAAAGACGCGTGTACATGCGCGATGCCGTCAACAACAGTTCTTTTAATTTTCTTTTTAGTAGTTTTTTGTGGTCTTGCCATTACAATTCTCTAATCTGATATCGCTAATGATATTCAATGGATCTTTTTAGCGTCTAATAGGTTTTTTCGGACCTTTACGGGTACGCGCATTATTTTTAGTTTTTTGACCACGAACAGGCAAACCTCTTCTGTGTCTTAAACCTCTATAACAACCTAAATCCATTAATCGTTTGATATCCATAGCAACTTCACGACGGAGGTCACCTTCAACATCAAATTTTGCCACTTCTGCACGAAGCTTATCTAAAGCGTCTTCTTCCAATTGCCCAACTTTATGGGCTGGATCAACACCTGCACTGTCGCATATCGCATATGCTCTGGTTCGACCAATACCGTAAATACTGGTTAAGCCGATCCAAGCATGCTTATGCACTGGTATATTTACACCCGCAATACGAGCCATTTTTTACTCCTGAATCCTCAAAAAAATAATGGTTTAATTAACCAATAAAACAATTATTTCTTCTATTACAAAAATTAAGGCCTTAAACCTTAGTTCTTTCACCCTTCGGGAAAGGGCGCAAATTATATATCAACCCATAAAGCAATGCCATCATTTTTTCAAACAATGGCAATGCAGTTACAGATAAGTTTTTTTACCTGCGGATCTTATTAGAACGTCGGTAATTTTTTATGTTGGTTTTCTTTAATACAGAATCATACTGTTGAGAAACCAAATGGTTTTGTAATTGAGCCATGAAATCCATAGCAACAACCACAACAATCAATAAACCAGTACCACCCAAAGCAAACGGTATAGTAACAAACTGACTGATAAAATCAGGTAACAAGCTGACACCTAGCAGGTATAAAGCACCCCAAAATGTAACACGGGTTAAAACACCATCTAAATATGCAGATGTCTGTTTACCTGGTCTGATGCCTGGAATCACAGCACTTTGACGTTTTAAATTATCTGCAGTTTCATCTGCATTAAAAGTCAATGCCGTGTAGAAGAAGGCAAAACCAACAATCAAGACACCAAAGAAAATCATATACAAAGTATTTCCAGGTGATAATTGTGCAGCCAAATCTGTCAACCATTCAAAACCTTTACTCTGACCAACAATACTTGCAATAGAACCTGGGAACAAAACCAAAGATGATGCAAATATCACTGGAATAACACCAGACATATTAACCTTCATAGGTAAATATGAAGTTTGGGCTTGAGTGGCTTGTCTACCACCTCTTCTGGCAAACTGCATGGTGATGCGTCTTTGACCACGCTCAACGAATACAATGAATGCTGTCAATGCCAACGCCAAGACCATCAACAACAATGCCCAAAGTGCATTAAGCTGACCTTCGCTGACCAATTGGAACACGGAATATACGGCACCAGGGAGACCTACGACAATACCCGCAAAAATGATCAATGAAATACCATTACCGATGCCACGATCAGTTATTTGCTCACCTAACCACATCAAAAACATGGTACCACCGGTCAATGATACGGTTGCAGTAAACAAGAAACCAAAACCAGGTTGTGGAACAATGGTCACACCGCCTTGTGCCTCAAATGTCTGAAGTGCAGACGTGATACCAAATGATTGCACCACAGCTAAGATGATAGTGAAATAACGGGTGTATTGTGTGGTCTTACGACGTCCAGTTTCACCTTCTTTTTTCAACTCTCTCAGTGCAGGTACTGTATGGCTTAAAATTTGCATGATGATCGATGCAGTAATATACGGCATCACACCCAAAGCAAATATCGAGTAACGACCCAAAGCGCCACCAGAGAACATGTTGAACATGTCCATTAAACCGCCTGAATTTTGTTTTAACAATTCAGCCATGGCAGCTGGATTAACACCTGGGACAGGCAAGAACGTACCCATGCGATATATAATCAACGCACCTATAACAAATAAAATTCGGCTTTTCAGTTCGCTTAAACCTTTCTTGTTACCGAGTAATTTTTCAACTTGATCTTGTCTGCTTGACATATTATTCTACTTTCCCGCCGGCTTTTTCAATCGCTGCTTGAGCACCTTTTGTTACGTGTAAGCCTTTCAAATTAATTGCTTTCTCGATGTCACCAGTGTTAATTACTTTTACTTTTGTAACGCCTCTTTTGACATAACCATTTTCAATCAAATAAGCCACATCGATGTCTTTTGCATCGATTGTATTCAAGTGATATAAGCACAATTCAGCACGACTGTCTGCTATTTTTGATGTAAAACCAAACTTAGGCAATCTTTTGTGGATAGGTAATTGTCCACCCTCAAAACCGACTTTGTGAAATCCGCCTGAGCGAGATTTTTGGCCTTTGTGACCACGACCACATGTTTTACCTGAACCAGAACCAATGCCACGACCCACTCGTTTGCCGACTTTAGTAGCACCTTCTGCAGGTTTAATTGAATTTAATTTCATAGTATTCACCTATGCTTATTTAACTTCTTCCACTTTTAACAAGTGAATAGCTGCATTTATCATTCCCAAGTTTTCAGGCGTTGCATCAACCACACGTGATTGGTGCATTTTTCTGATACCGAGTCCTCTGACACAGGCTTTGTGGTTAGCCAATGATTTGTTGGTACTTTTGATTTGTGTCACTTTAACTTGACCAACTTTTTTTGCTTTAGCCATGATTTTCCATTACCTCTTCAGGAGTTTTGCCGCGTTTTGCAGCAATACTTTCAGGTGAAGTCATTTGTTGCAAACCTTTGATAGTTGCTCTGACCAAATTAATTGGGTTGTTTGAACCTTGTGATTTTGCTAATACGTTCTCAACACCAACCACATCAAATACTGCACGCATCGCACCACCGGCAATAACACCAGTACCTTCTGATGCAGGCTGCATGTAGACTCGTGAACCTGAATGTTTAGCTTTAGTTGCGTGCCACAGTGTGTTACCTTTTAAATCCACATCAGTGGTATTTCTGCGAGCTTGATCCATCGCTTTTTGAATTGCAACTGGTACTTCTTTGGCTTTTCCATAACCGAAGCCAATTTTACCTTTACCATCACCAACAACAGTCAGTGCAGCAAAACCAAATTGTCTACCACCTTTAACTACTTTAGCTACACGATTAACTGCAACCAACCTTTCTAATAAGTTATCGCCTTGATCTCTTTCTGCCATAATGTTTCTCTAATCCGCTATCAGAATTTCAAGCCAGCTTCACGCGCAGCGTCAGCCAAAGCTTTAATTTTTCCATGATAGATATAACCTGATCTATCAAACCCAACAGATTCAACACCAGCTTTCTTGGCTTTCTCTGCTATTGCTTTCCCAACTGCCTTTGCTGCTTCGATGTTGGTACAAGACCCACCATCAGCAATCAAACCTTTTTCTTTGGTTGAAGCTGCAGCTAGAGTAGAAAGGCCATCTCCTGAGAAAATTTGAGCATACAGGTGTTGACCTGTTTTATGTACCGACAGTGAAGGTACACCTAACTCACGTAATTTAGCTCTGGTTTTGGTTGCTTTTTTAATTCTTTGTAAATTTTTCTTATGCATATTTTTAACAAAAAAGCATTACGCTTTCTTGGCCTCTTTTCTGTACAGTCTTTCATCAGCATACTTAACACCTTTACCTTTGTAAGGCTCAGGAGGCCTGATGGCTCTGATTTCAGCGGCTACTTGGCCCACTTGTTGTTTGTCAGCACCATTCACAACAATTTCAGTTTGTGTAGGAACTTCAAATGTGATGCCATCACGAGCTGGATAAATCACAGGATGTGAAAAACCTAAGTTCAAATCCAAGTCTTTACCTTTCATGGCCACACGATAACCAACACCGACTAATTGAAGCTTTTTACTGAAACCATTGGTCACGCCTTCAACCATATTGTTGATTAATGAGCGCATGGTACCAGCCATGTAAATCATGTCTTCACTGTTGGCTTTGACATTCAATTCTGTGTCATTTTGTTCAACAGTAACTGACTCATGTAAATTCATAGTCATCTCCCCTTTAGGGCCTTTGACCTTAACTACATTGTCCTTAACTTCAAAATTGACCTTCGAATCCAGAGCAATGGGTTTATTTGCAATTCTTGACATGCTATTCTCCCTGATTACTTAACAACACAGAGGACTTCACCACCAATTTGTGCAGCCCTGGCTGACTTATCGGTCATGATTCCTTTTGATGTGGAGACAATAGCAGTACCGAATCCGGCATCAACACGAGGTAAATCATCTTTACCACGGTATTGTCTTAAACCAGGCTTACTGACTCTTTTGATCATTTCTATCACAGGTTGATTTCTGTAATATTTAATGTTGATTTTAATAAAAGGATGACTGTCCTTTTCAACTGTTTCAAAAGATCTGATGTAACCTTCCTGCTGAAGTACTGACAAAATACCTTTCTTCACTTTAGAAGCAGGTGTCACAGTACTTTCTTTATTGACAGCTTGTGCATTTTTAATGCTACAAATCATGTCTGAAATTGGATCACTTAAACTCATAATTCTTCTCTCTTTACCAACTGGCTTTTTTCAAACCAGGAATGTCACCACGCATCGCAGCTTCACGGAATTTTGTTTTACTCAAACCAAATTTATTGTAGTAGCCACGAGGTCTACCTGAAATTTGACAACGGTTACGCATTCTAGAAGGTGATGCATTTCTTGGTAATTTTTGCAATGCTTCTTGAGCTTCCATCATTTCATCAAATGTAGTATTTGGGTCGGCAATGGTTTTTTTCAATGCTGCACGCTTGTCAGCGTATTTTGCAACAATTCTTTTTCTTTTCAGGTCACGTTGGACCATTGATTCTTTAGCCATGTTAATTACCTACCTTTAAATGGAAAGTCAAAATGATCTAGTAACATACGAGCTTCCTCATTGTTTCTAGCCGTAGTGGTGATACAAATATCCAAGCCACGCAATTCATCAATTTTGTCGTATTCAATTTCAGGGAAAATGATTTGCTCCTTCACGCCCATTGAATAATTGCCACGACCATCAAATGATTTTGGGTTCAAACCACGAAAATCTCTGACTCGCGGTAAAGATACATTCACTAAACGGTCTAAAAATTCATACATTTTTTGACGTCTGAGTGTCACTTTACAGCCAATCGGCCAACCTTCTCGAACTTTGAAACCAGCCACAGATTTTTTGGCATGCGTAATCACAGGTTTTTGACCTGCTATGGTTGCCATGTCTCCGGTCGCATGGG
>CALDFB010000275.1 GCA_937942365.1 uncultured Marinicella sp.
CCATCCTTGGTTACTGCTGGGGGACGAGGTACAAACTCGAGATTGATCTGGCGGTTAAATTTAAGCCGCTTTTTTAGTATCAATCTTTTTGATTTCTTTGATTAAAGTTTCTACACGCTTACTCAAACCTTTTAGGTCATCAACAGTAGGGATGTCTAACTTATTCAATGCGCTTTCTACTTTAGTTTCGAAAACGTTTTCAATTTTATTGAATTGTTTAGTAGCAATGCTTCTGATGTTGCTGATTTTACCTTCAGCTTTGTTGGTCAACTGATCAACTGATTTTTTAGATTTTTTTTCTAAAGACTTGCCTTCTTTCAGTAAAGTATCATAAAACTTATTGGCTTCTTTTGATGCTTTTCCATAAACTTTTGCAGCTTCTTTTTGTGCGATTGAAACGACACCTAAGCCAGCTAATACTGCATTTTTTGCAGATTCTTTAATTTGTTTAGTATTCATGTGGAACCTCTCAATATGTTGTGTTTTGTTGTTGATGTGCGTATAGTAATCATCAGTTGTAGAGTAAACACACTAAACAAAATAAAATTTAATAAATAATTAAAATCAGTCAACTATCATGAAAATATCTAACTGGCAAAGCACTGAAAAAAAATTCATTCATTCATTGAACGAAAATGAATTACTTGACCAATGGCATGAACTACATGCAGCCGATTTAACTGAATCACCAGACAGC
This sequence comes from uncultured Marinicella sp., assembly GCA_937942365.1. GTDB lineage: Bacteria > Pseudomonadota > Gammaproteobacteria > Xanthomonadales > Marinicellaceae > Marinicella. The sequence continues at coordinate 698 of CALDFB010000275.1, forward strand.
GTTTTATTAAATGCTTGGCTATTGTTTCATAATGGTCATTTTTCAGATGCCGCCAAAACTGCTTTAGAATTAGGCGCCGCAGGAACACCAGTACTGATCAGATCAGTTGTTGCCTACACTGACTATATTGGTGAAGACGAAGATGAAAACACAAATTTATTAGAACAGGCCTATTTGCTTGGCGAAGAACACTGCCATGAAGACACAAACTGTCAATTCACTACAGCTTTGGCCATGGGACGCTATTCACAGTCTATTTCTATCACCAAAGCCTTGGCCAAAGGCTTAGGCGGCAAAGTTAAAAATTTACTGAGCCATGTGTTAAACGAACAACCAAACCATGCTGAAGCTCATTTAGCCATGGCCATGTACCATGCTGAAATTATAGACAAAGTGGGTTCTACATTGGGAGGACTTACTTACGGTGCAAAAGCTAAAACGGCTTATAAACACATTGAGCAATCATTAGAACTGGTTCCAAACGCCATTAATTTAATAGAAGCTGGTAATGCAACTTTGTTTTTAAAAGGAGATAAAGGCATGGATGAAGCAACAGTACTTTATCAAAGAGCCGCAAAAGTTAAACCTTTAGATACTTTACAAGCGATGGATGTTGACTTTGCTCAATCACAGTTGGAAGATTAGTCAGTTGTATCCTGACACGAAAACTTAAACTTAAGCGAATAAACCGTTTGGCAACATGGCATCAAGTACTTTGTCTTTTTTACCATTTAAAGTCACAATTTCATAGGCAGATTCATCGGCTAGCAAGGCTCGAGCCAATTCATTATTCAGCGCATGACCAGATTTATAACCGTGATATTCACCAATGATTGGATGACCTAGTTGATAAATGTCTCCAATAGCATCCAGTAATTTGTGACGAACAAACTCTGCTTCATAGCGCAAACCATCATTATTCAATACGCGATAATCATCTAAAACTATGGCATTGTCCATACTGCCACCCAAACCTAAGTTATTATTTCGTAGCATCTCAATGTCACGCATGAAACCAAAAGTTCTTGCTCGAGAAATTTCCTTGATAAATGATTGGCTGTTTAAATCAATGACGGCATGATTGTGATGATCTTCAAAAGCAGGGTGATCGAACTCAATATCAAAAGAGTACTTACTGCCTGAATAAGGTGACAAAGTAGCAGACTTATCATCCACTTCTATTTTAACTTCTTTTTTAATTCTTAAGAATTTTCGAGCAGCTGATTGTTCTGTAATTCCTGCCGATTGAATTAAAAACACAAAAGGGCCAGCTGAACCATCCATAACAGGTACTTCAGAAGCGCTTAAATCCACATAACAGTTATCAATGTTCATGCCAGCGAAAGCAGCCATTAAATGTTCAACGGTTCCAACTTTGATACCATTTTTAACTAATGTGGTTGACATGCTCGTCTCACCCACATTAATAGCTGATGCACGAATAGGAACAGGACGTTTATAGTCAACACGGCGAAATACAATGCCCGTATCCACAGGTGCAGGGCTGAGCGTAATGAATACTTTTTGACCAGAATGAATGCCTACTCCAGTGGCACGGATTGTGTTTTTTAACGTTTGTTGCGCAATCATAGGCAGTATTGATATCGGTTAAGTATATGATTATTTCATCAAATTTTGTGGATTGTAGCACATTAATGTCATGATTCAACCTACTATGTGGTATTTTTACAACGCATGTGACTTTTATACCACAACAGAAAGTCACCAATCTATCTACCCAAAGAAAAGTTGCCGACCACAGGAGGTGATGTGGCCGGCCAGGTCGACGTTTCTCTTGACAGTCTATATTGGGCTTTTGGATCGTCTTATCATGGTCATTATTTGATCAATCCAATTGATTTCTTAAAAATGTAGGAATGTCTAAATAGTCATCATTTTCAGCCGCTGGTTTTCCTTCTCGCAATTGATCAATGACAGCCTGGCCATTACTTGAACTGCTACTTCCTACTGTTTCTTGATCATCACGTGTCGCACGAATGGGATGTTCCACTTGGTTATTGGTGGCGTTGCGAACAATTTCGACCGATTTAAATTGCTTTTGCTTCACGGCTTTATTCAAACCCGTAGCAACCACAGTAACCCTTACCTCATCTTTCATATCCATATCGATTGAAGTACCTACCACCACAGTGGCTTCATCAGAAGCATATTCTTTGATTAAATCACCAATCTCTTCATACTCACCTATGGTCATATCCATACCAGCAGTGATGTTAACCAAAACACCATTGGCACCATGCATATCAATGTCTTCTAACAAGGGAGAGTTCATGGCTAATTCAGTGGCAGCCGCCGCCCTGTCATCACCTTTACCAACACCTGATCCCATCATGGCCATGCCCATCTCAGACATGACTGTTTTCACATCAGCGAAATCTACATTAACCAAACCTGGACAGGTAATCAACTCAGCGATACCTTGTACTGCACCTTGCAATACATCATTGGCTGCTTTAAAGGCATTAAGTAAAGTCACATCTCGACCAAAGTGGGTCAGTAATTTTGCATTGGGAATGGTAATTAAGGAGTCTACATGTTGCTCTAAATCCTGAATACCTTTGTTGGCCACGTCCATTCTGCGCTTGCCTTCAAAAGGAAAGGGTTTGGTAACCACTGCTACGGTTAAAATGCCCATTTCTTTGGCAATGGCCGCTATAACTGGTGCTGCACCTGTTCCGGTGCCGCCACCCATTCCAGCAGTAATAAATACCATGTCAGTGTTGGCTAAGCACTCCTTAAGTCGCTCAGTGTCTTCTAAAGCCGCTTGACGGCCGACTTCAGGGTTCGCACCCGCACCCAAACCTTTGGTCACATTTTGACCAATTCTGACTACATTTTTACAATGTGTTTTTTCCAAAGCTTGCATATCGGTGTTGGCACAAATAAATTCAACCCCATCAATATCAGCTTCTACCATCTGTTGCACGGTGTTACCACCACCGCCACCAACACCAATCACCTTAATGACTGCGCCAGTGTTCTCAGTTTCCATTAATTCAAACATTTGTATATACCTCCGAACGTTTAATAATTATTTTGGTTTTATATCTCATTTGTAACATTAAATTCTTTACGAACTTTCTCGTTCATAAACTCCCTCAATAATCACCTAAAAACCATTTTTTAAATTTATGTAACCAGCCCTCTGATTCCATAACACTGTCGGTAACAAAATCTGTATTACCGCCATACTGCAATAACCCAACACCTGTCGCATGCACAGGGTTATTTACTACCTCTTTCAAGCCAGCCACATTAACTGGAACACCCAATCTAACGGGCACATGAAATATCTCTTCTGCCAACTCAACAGCACCTTCCATTCTGGATGCACCGCCAGTAAGCACTATACCTGCAGCAATTAAGTCAATGTAACCACTGCGCTGTAAATCAGCTTGAACCAAACTGAATAATTCTTCATAACGGGGTTCAACCACTTCAGCTAATGTCTGCCTAGCCAGCCGCCTGGGTTGACGATCTCCTACGCTGGGCACTGAAATGGTTTCCTCCGCTGATGCCAACTGCCGCAGGGCACAGGCATATTTTAATTTGATGTCTTCTGCATGCTGAGTGGGGGTACGCATTGAAACAGCGATGTCATTGGTCACTTGATCACCTGCTATCGGTATCGCTGAGACATGTCTGATAGCCCCATTAGTGAAAACCGCTATATCGGTAGTTCCTGCACCAATATCAACCATGCATACACCCAACTCTTTTTCATCTTCAGTCAATACCGCAGTCGATGAAGCCAGTTGCTCCACGATCATTTGATCCACCGATAAACCACAACGTGCTACACATTTTGTGATGTTTTGGGCCGCACTTTCTGAGCCCGTTATTAAATGCACGCGTGATTCTAATCGCACACCAGACATACCTATTGGGTGTCTGATACCGTCCTGACCATCAATCACATATTCTTGTGGCAATACATGTAAAACTTTTTGGTCGTTAGGAATTGGCACGGCTTTGGCTGCATCTAGCACTTTTTCCACATCAGTTTTAGTCACTTCTTTGTCTTTAATAGCAACGATTCCATCAGAATTGATACTGCGAATGTGACTGCCTGCTATGCCAACATACACAGACTGTATTTCACAACCAGCCATCAACTCAGCTTCTTCAATGGCCCTTTTAATAGATTGCACTGTTGACTCTATATCAACCACCACACCTCTTTTTAAGCCGCGAGAGGGTGATGAACCAATACCGACAACTTCAATTGACCCATCCAGATGGTGTTCACCAACTATAGCAACCACTTTAGATGTCCCAATGTCTAAACCAACTTGTAGTTTTGTTTCATGCTTTTTAGCCATGTTTATCCTATATCTCGTTGATCTGTTTTCAACGCATCATTTATCAATTGAGTTGGACTTTCATCATTACGCCACTGGACAACGTACCCGTTGCTGTAACGCAAATCTATTCGCTCTGGCAGTTGTTCTGAAGCCGCCAAGAGCTGCTCCCAGGTTTCAGCCATGCGCAAGATCCTTGCTTCATGTTTCTCAGAGCCCAACATCACTTCCAGACCATTCCGCAAAGTTAGCTGCCAATCACCACGCTCATTGACCCTGGCTAAATTAATTTCAAAACCAACTGGCTTAAGCAATTGGTTGAATCTTTTGAAATTTTCCAATGTAGCTGCAGAGTTTTCACTTAATCCGTATAGATGTGGCAATGCTTTTAAATGATCTACTGCATCAACTTGGAACACTTCACCTGATTCATTTAACAAGTCTTTTTCATTCCAGATTGCTATGGCTTTATGTTCTTTGATTGTTATTTTGAGTGTGTCTGGCCATTGTTTAACCACATGGGCGTAACTGACCCATGACATAGATTCGATGTTGGCTTTTACGTGCTCAGCATCCAATCTAAAGAATGACCGCTCTGGTGTTTTGGCCACCATCAAACGCAATTGTTCAGGTGTGATGCGTTTGTATTCAGCTGCCACTTCCAACTGACTTATTTTCCATCGATCTGATTGAATGAGCCCGCTCATCATCGCCACCACCAACAACAATGCCAACAAACTGAATATGACCATTAACTGCATGGTTTTATTCATGAGATTCTCCTTGAGAGCTTATATTGGCAATGGCTAAAATTTGTGCCACCAAAGCATTGAAATCCCAACCATAAATTGCCGCAGCCTTTGGAAGCAAGCTGTTGTTGGTCATGCCCGGGGTGGTGTTTATTTCTAAAAACCAACGACGTCCTTTGTCATCAACAATAAAGTCAACTCGACACCATCCATTGATATCAAGAGCCTCACAAGCCTGTTGTGCATCTTGCTGTAATGCCAGTTGCCATTGCTCATCAAAATTTGCTGGACAATGGTATTGAGTATTTGTACTTTGGTATTTGGCATGGTAGTCATACAAACCAGATGCTGGCACAATGCTTACAACTGGCAAAACCACATCTCCAACCACACCTACTGTACATTCTATGCCTTCAATATAATCTTCTATCAGGACTTGATCTGCCACATCAAAAGCACTGTTAACAGCATCTTCTAATTCCGAATGATTATTGGCTTTAAACAAGCCAACACTGGAACCTTCCGTGGCCGGTTTCACAATCCACGGCCCTGATTTACTGATTGATATACATTCAGGGTTAAAATCACAATGATTCTTTAATAACTGGCTACCAGGTGTCAACACCCCTTTTTTCGCCACCAAGGTTTTGGCATGATCTTTATGCCAGCTTAAATTAGCTGCAGCAAAATCAACACATGTAGACTGATAACCCTCTAGATTTAACCATGCCGCTAATTGACCATCTTCACCATCAGCACCATGTAACACATTGAACACCACATCAATGTCTTTTTTATTTATTTGTTTTAAACCCTTAATACCATCAGCCTTGTGGACACGATGCCCTAATGTTTCAAGTGCAGAATTAACTGCAGCACCTGACTGCAGTGAAATGTCACGTTCAGCCGAACGACCTCCCATAAGCAAGGCTACATTGAGGCTTTGATAACACTTATTCATGATCACCCCTTGAACCTACCATGGTTTGAATCAAAGTACCAATATCGCCGGCTCCGACCATCAATACCACATCATTATTTGCTACCACATGGGATAAGGCATCTGGAACTGTTTTGATATCTTGGACAAAAACAGGGTCTAATTTCCCTCGGTTTCTGATACTGCGACATAAATCATTGGCCGTAGCACCTGAAATGACATCTTCACCAGCTGGGTATACTTCTGAAATCACCAGCACATCTACAGCATTGGACACGTCTGCAAAATCATCAAATAAGTCACGAGTTCGGCTGTAACGATGTGGTTGAAAAACCATCACCAACCTACTGTCCGGCCAACCTGATTTACATGCTTTGATAGCAGCTGACAACTCTGTCGGGTGGTGCGCATAGTCATCAACCAATGTGACATTTTTGCCATCTATATCAAGGTTGTCATAAATATTAAAACGCCTACCAACTCCACTGAAATCAGCCAGTGCTTGTTGTATCGCTTGCATTTCCACTTCCAGTTCGATGCCAATTGCAATTGCAGCCAATGCATTCAAAACATTGTGTTCACCCGGCAAATTCAATTTCACCTGTGATAAAACAATTTGGTCATTGATCACCACATCAAACCACATATACTGTTTAATTTGTTTTAAGTTAATGGCTCGAATTTGTGCCCTGTCAGATAAGCCATATGTGATTTGATGGCGAGAAATTTGCTGCGCCAATTCGAAAACATGGTCATCATCAACACACATCACAGTCACGCCATAAAATGGCACCCGATGTAAAAATGTGGCAAATGACTGTTTCAATTGATCTATGTCATTATCAAATGTAGCCATATGGTCTTCATCAATATTGGTAACAATGGCCATTACAGGTTGTAGTAACTGAAACGAGCCATCTGACTCATCTGCTTCGGCCACTAAATATTCACTGGTACCTAATCCTGCATTGGTACCGGCAGATGTCAATAAACCACCAATAACAAAAGTTGGGTCTAAACCAGCTTCTGTCAATATACTGGCTACTAAGCTCGTTGTTGTGGTCTTACCATGCGTGCCGGCCACAGCGATTCCAATTTTAAATCGCATCAATTCAGCCAACATTTCAGCTCGAGTAAGGACCGGAATATAAGCCGCTCTGGCCGCTTTTAATTCCTGATTTTCTGCCTTAATTGCAGATGAATATACCACCACATCCGCCATTTCAACATGGGCCGCATCATGGCCGAACACAATATCAATACCCATTCCAATCAGCCGTTTAACTACTTTACTTTCGTTCAAGTCTGAGCCACTGACTTTGAAATCTAAATTATGTAAGACTTCAGCAATTCCAGACATTCCAGAACCACCAATGCCGATCAAATGAATGCGTTTCATTCTACTGGCAAACTTATGTTCGGGGTTCAAATAACTCATGCCACCACCTGCTCACATAAATCAGCAATTTGATCCGAAACTTGTGTTTTACGCAACTGCCTCATGGCGTTCACAATGTCACTGCGATTTGCGGCATTCATCAAATGTTTAAAATGCTCAATCAACAAATTCTTGTCTGTCGACTCTTGCCACATCAATGCCGCTTTTTTATTCACTAAACTCAACGCATTTTGTGTTTGATGATCATCAACTGCATGTGGATAAGGAACGAATATAGTTGGTATTCCAACTGTACAGATTTCAGCTATTGTCAATGCACCTGCACGACAAATACAGACATCAGCCCATTGATAGGCTGCTGCCATATTTTGGATAAACTCTTGGATATCTACTTGTATAGCCAATTCACCATATGCAGCTTGAGTCGATCGTAATTTACCGCGACCACATTGGTGTTTAATCTTGATTGCATCGCTGTCAATCCATTCTGATAAGCAATCAGGAACTATGGTATTAAGTGATTGTGCTCCCAGAGAGCCTCCAAGCACCAGAACATTAAGTGGATGAGTGCGGTTTGAATTTTTGCTGATATTCTCAATACTGTCTCGCACAGGATTACCAACCCATTGTGAACTGAACTGGCCGGTTAAATCAAAACCAGTCATAACCAAATTGGCCCTTTTGGCCAAACTTTTGTTAGTCATTCCAAATACGCTGTTTTGTTCATGTACAATTAATTTGGTCTTGCATAAAGTTGTGGCAAATCCACCCGGCGCAGCCACATAGCCTCCCATACTGATAGCGGCATCAATTTGATTGGCTTTGAAAAATTTTCGTGCCAGAAAAACACCTCTGAGCAATCTGAATGGCATGGTTACTAAGCCCATAATACCTTTACCTCTCAAAGGCTTAATTGGCAATAATGTTAATTGCACACCATACTGCTTAACAATTCTCTCTTCCATACCACCTTGGGCTCCCAACCAAAATATGGTATGACCCTTTTGCTGTAACGATTTAGCCACTGCAATACCTGGGAATATATGACCACCAGTGCCACCTGCCATAATTGCAAAATTCATGCTGAGGCCTCCTTTTTACTGGCTCTGAAATGAACTTTACGATTTTCATAAGAAATCCTGAATACCACGCTCAGCGCGATGATATTCATCATAATCGCACTACCACCTGAAGATATAAACGGCAATGTGAGTCCTTTGGTCGGTAACAGACCCAAATTAACACCCATACTCAAAAAGGCTTGTAACGCCATCCAAACAGCAATTCCGGTACACATAAAACCTGCAAAATCATTTCCCTGATCAAAGGCATTACGAGCCACTTTAAAAATACGATATATTAATAACACAAACAAAATGATTAATATCAACACGCCAATAAAACCCATCTCCTCGGCATAAACTGCAAAAATAAAATCAGTGTGCGCCTCTGGTAAATAAAACAACTTTTGAATACTTGATCCGATACCCACACCAGTGATCTCACCACGGCCCACTGCAATCAATGCTTGAACCAATTGAAACCCCGCATTGAATGGATCTTGCCAAGGATCAACAAAATTAACCAACCTTCTGACTCTATATGGTTCAGCCCAGGCAATCACCATCATTGCTGAACCAGCCAACAAACTGATCACGGTCAAGTCTCGATAACGTGCACCAGCAATGTAAACCATCACTAAGGTTATGATCATCAACAAAACAGCAGAACCAAAATCTGGTTGAACCAGCAATAGACCAGAAATCAAAACCACAATTATCAATGGCTTGAGAACACCCAGCATGGAGCGCTGTATGCCCTTTTTATGTTTAACCACATAAGTAGCCAATGACATGATCAAAGCCAATTTAACGGCTTCCACAACCTGAAACCTTGAAACCCCTAAATTGATCCATCGCTTGGCCCCATTCACTTCAACACCAATACCAGGAATCAGAACCAAAACCAGGGCAACAACCCCTAAAATCAAAGCAGGCCGGCTCAATCGATTCATCCAGTCCGATGAAATATTCATCATCAATATACCAAAAGCCGTGCCCAAACCAATGAATAAAATGTGACGCTTAAAATAGTAAAATGCATCGTTGGTTGAACTTTCTGCAACAGCTATTGATGATGATGCCACCATCACCGCGCCAATGGTAATCAACAACAAAAATGACATGGCCAACCAACCATCTACACCAACGATGTACCAGTTACTCTTGACCTTTTTATTTGCACCTGCTGTCATATTTACCTGATCTTTAATGTGGCCAAACCAATGAGCACCAAAATAATTGAAATAATCCAAAACCTGACAATGACTTTAGGTTCTGCCCAGCCTTTTAACTCGAAGTGGTGATGAATGGGTGCCATTTTAAAAATTCTTTTACCAGTTAACTTAAAAGATGCCACCTGTAAAATCACAGAGACGGTCTCCATGACAAATATCCCACCCATAATAAAAAACACAAATTCCTGACGGGTAATAAATGCCACTAAACCCAATGCTGCACCTAAAGCCAAAGCACCTACATCACCCATGAAAACTTGGGCTGGATACGTGTTAAACCACAGAAAACCCAAACCAGACCCTGCAATGGCCGCACAAAAAATAGTCAGCTCCCCGGTTCCTGGAATAAACGGCAGCAATAAATAGTCTGATATCACACCGTTGCCTGAAACATATGCAAATACACCCAACGCAGAACCAACCAAAACAGTTGGCATAATGGCCAGTCCATCAAGTCCATCTGTTAAATTAACGGCATTGCTAGAACCCACAATCACAAAATAACCCAATGGAATCGCCAGCCAACCCAGATGCCAGTTATAATCACTGATCATTGGGAGCACCAATTGTTCTTGTATACTGCTGTGTCCGTAATGATATAAATACAACACTGCCAATATTCCTACCAATGATTGCATGCTGTATTTCCATTTAGCTGATAAACCAGCCGAGCTTTTCAAATGTATCTTTTTATAGTCGTCTACCCATCCAATTAAACCGAATCCGATCAACACAAATAACGAAAGCCAAACATACTGGCTGTACAGATCACCCCATAACAATGTAGTCATGATGATAATGGCTAAGATCATAGCCCCGCCCATAGTTGGGGTACCTTGCTTACTTAAATGAGATTCAGGTCCCAAACTTCTGACTTGTTGACCTATTTGTTTTATTTCTAATGTTCTGATGAACCAAGGTCCTAAAAACAATGATAACAACAATGCTGTTAAGGCCGCCATAATCGCCCTAAAAGTTAAATAACTGAACAAGTTCAACCCTGAGAACTGCTCGCTGAAATGTTGAGTTAACCAATAAATCATGCAAACTCTCCTTCTGCCAGCACGTCAACAATTCGCTCTAAGCGCATGCTTCTAGACCCTTTGACCAACACCGTACCTTGTTTTGTTTGATTGTGTTTTAAGTGTGTCATGAGTTTATCTACAGCGTCAAAAACACGACATTCCGTTGCAGGACATTCAGTCCTTCCTTCAACAGACTTGCTCCCTACACAAACATTTACAGCATATTCACCTACAACCAACAATTGATCTAAACCAGCCTTAACTGCATATCGTCCAACATTTTCATGCATTTCTTTCGCATATTCACCCAGCTCAGCCATATCACCTAAAATCAAACAAGTGGGTTTTTTTTGTTCTTTCAAGACATCAATCGCGGCATGAACAGACGCAGGATTGGCGTTATAACTGTCGTTAATCACGTTTAAATTCTCATTGACTTGTAGCCATTGTAGGCGACCAGCCTCTGGTTCAAACTCAGCCAAACCTGCTGCAATTTCATTAAAATCCAGATGCATACTTAATGCAATCGCTACCACGGCAGTCGCATTCATGTAATTATGCTCACCCAACACCGGCAATTTCAGATCAAAGTTTTCTCCACGCTGAGTCAGCACTTGATATCCATCTGACTTTTTTTGTAAACGAAAATCAGCAGCCTCATTCA
>CALDFB010000276.1 GCA_937942365.1 uncultured Marinicella sp.
GTGTGGGTATTGACTTGATTGTGAAGCAAGCTGGGGTGACCAAAAAAACCATGTATCATCACTTTCATTCAAAAGATGAATTGATATTGGCGGCGCTTCAACACCATGGTGGACTGTCTAAGAATGATTTTATGAACGGTGTTAAAAATAGTTTTTCAACACCAAAAGAAAAGCTTTTGGGCGTTTTTGACTTAGCTCATACTTGGTTCTCTGATAACAAGTTTTTTGGTTGTATGTTTATTAATGTCATTGGTGAGTATTCACAGCCAAACACACCCATAAGAAATGTTTGTAAAGAATACAAGAGTCAAATTCGTCAATTTATAGTGGTTTTAGCCAAAGAGGCGGGTGTCAAAGAGCCTGAATCATTAGCTACTACACTGGCTATTTTGTTAGAGGGTTCAATTGTGACTGCGCAAGTTTCAGGCAACCCGGAAAGTGCTACAGAAGCAAAAAAAGCAGCAAAAATTCTGGTTAATGCTGCTTTAAACAATAACTGAGTGGTTACAGGTCATTGTTTCGAGTTGTGATGTTTATGTTCAGTCAAATTGGTTCATGGTGTTATCTGCCCCGGATGCTTTGAGTGCTGCGTCACCTGAAAAATATTCTTTGTGATCATCACCTATATTTGAGCCGGCCATGTCTTGGTGTTTAACGCAGGCCAACCCTTCGCGAATTTCTTTTCTTTGTACGCCATTAACATAAGCCAACATCCCTGCTTCACCGTAATAGCCTTTGGCCAATTGATCTGTGGCCAGAGCAGCTGTGTGATAAGTCGGTAAGGTAATCAGGTGGTGAAAGATTCCAGCTTGTTGAGCACCATCACGTTGGAAGGCTTGAATCATGTCGTCGGCTTTTTGTCCCAGTGGTGTGTCATCGTATTTGACATCCATCAGTTCTGCACGATCGTATATGCTGACGTCAATACCCGATTCAACCATGGCGTCATAAGCTTGTTGTCTGAAATTTAAAGTCCAGTTGAATGACGGTGAATTGTTATAGACCAATTTGGCGTCAGGAACCACTTCACGAATGCGTTTGACCATGCCGCCAATTTGACCGACATGGGGTGTTGAGGTTTCAATCCATAACAAATCAGCGCCATTTTGTAAGCTGGTGATACAATCTAAAACACAGCGGTCTTCGCCGGTGCCCTCTTTGAATTGAAACAAACCACTGGCCAAGCGTTTGGGCCGCAGTAATTGGCCATTGCGATTAATGACTACATCGCCATTGTTCATATCAGAGGGTTCAATCTCCTCACAATCTAAATAAGCATTGTACTGATCACCCAAGTCACCTGGTTCGTTGGTTACAGCAATTTGTTTGGTTAAGCCAGCACCCAAAGAATCTGTTCTTGCCACAATCACACCATCATCAACACCCAGCTCAAGGAATGCATAACGCACAGCTCGAATTTTTGCCAAAAAATCTGCATGCGGTACAGTGACTTTACCATCTTGATGACCACACTGTTTTTCATCCGATACTTGGTTTTCAATTTGGATCGCACAAGCCCCTGCTTCGATCATTTTCTTGGCTAATAAATAAGTGGCTTCTTCGTTACCAAAACCTGCATCAATATCAGCAATGATTGGAACTACATGGGTTTCAAAACTATCAATGGCATCTTGTAGGCGTTGTGAATTGACTTCATCACCGGCGGCTTTGGCTGCATCCAGATCTTTGAATAAACCACGTAATTCACGGGCATCGGCTTGCTTCAGAAAATCATAGAGCTCTTTGATGAGTGCTGGCACACTGGTTTTTTCATGCATTGATTGGTCAGGTAAGGGGCCAAACTCAGATCGTAATGCAGCGATCATCCAACCGGACAAATATAAATAGCGTTTGTCAGTTGTGCCGTGGTGTTTTTTTACGGCAATCATTTTTTGTTGACCTATGAAACCATGCCAACAACCTAAAGATTGGGTGTAGTTAGCTGGGTCTAAATCATAATCGCGCATGTCTTTACGCATGATTTTGGCTGTGTATTTGGCAATGTCCAAGCCAGTTTTGAAGCGGTTTTGGAGTTTCATCCTGGCTACAAACTCGGGATTAATTGATGACCAAGGCGATTGATTGTCTTTGATAAGTCCATTGGCTGATTTCACTTCTGTTTGGTAGTTTGACATAGGTAAAAATTCCTGATTTGTTTGTCGGTTTAGTAACCGGTTGTTAAAATATCAACGATAAAATGAGTCGCAATCAAACAAACGTTTGAATAACACGTTGTTGAATAATAAGCACATTTTCGCCACTTTTAAACAGTTTTTTGCAACATTTGTAAATAAAAAAAATATTTTTACTTTTTTCTGTGTTTTTAATTGAATTAGAGTTTTTATTCTAAAAGGCTGTTATATGATAAAAAGGTTTCGTCATTTAATTTTCACCTAATCTGGAACGCTCATGCCCCTAAACAACATTAAATACACCGATAAAAACAGCCTTAAAGTTGATGTCTTGTTGGCAGACTTCATAGATCAAGAAGTGTTACCAGACCTCAAGATTGATGGAGCTTCATTCTGGCAATCTTTTGCCGACTTGATTCATGGTTTTGCACCAGTTAATCGCAAACTGCTCAGCAAGAGGGCAGAGCTACAACACAACATAGACCAGTGGTTGGTTAATAACCGAGATCAATTTGATCAAACTGCTTATGTCGCTTTTTTAAAAGAGCTGGGCTATTTGGTTGAGGAAGGTGGTGCATTTAAAGTGACCACCCAGAATGTAGATGATGAAATTGCCAAACAAGCTGGGCCACAACTTGTGGTGCCGACATCTAATGCTCGTTTCGCTCTGAATGCCACCAACGCCCGCTGGGGTAGTCTGTATGACGCGCTGTATGGAACAGATGTGATACCTGAATCAGACGGCGCAGAGAAAACCAACGGTTATAACCCCACCCGTGGACAAAAAGTAATTGAGTATGGACGTGATTTTTTAAATCATCACTTTCCTTTGGAACAAGGCAGTCATCATGATGTGGTTCAATATGCGATTAAAAACAAACAGCTTTCAATAACCACAACCAAATGTAACACCACCTTACAAGAGCCGCAACAATGTTTGGGTTTTAATGGTGTTGCCGAAGCGCCATCACAAATCATACTCAAACACCATGATTTACATGTGATCATTGAGATTGATAAGACATCAGCCATAGGTAAAAATGACCTTGCTGGTGTAAAAGACCTGACGTTTGAAGCTGCTGTTACCACCATTCAAGATTTTGAAGATTCAGTGGCAGCGGTTGATGGTGAAGATAAAGTCGGCGTATACCACAATTGGCTGGGTTTGATGCGAGGTGATTTATCAGACACTTTTACAAAAGACGGTCAACTTGTTACACGTGTAGCTGCTGCGGATAAAACTTACCAATCATTGAATGGATCAACTGTAACATTGCATGGGCGCAGCTTATTATTCTGTCGCAATGTGGGGCACTTGATGACCAACCCGGCTATCATCGACCAAACGGGAAATGAAGTACCTGAAGGTATCATGGATGCCATGATCAGTGCGTTGATTGCGAAGCATGACTTGAACCAAATAGGGCCGTTGCGTAACTCAAGAACCGGCAGTATTTATATAGTCAAACCAAAGATGCATGGACCTGAAGAAGCGGCTTTTGCTAACACCCTATTTAATCAAGTAGAAGACGCTTTAGGCCTAGCAAGACACACCATCAAGATAGGTGTGATGGATGAAGAGCGCCGCACCACTGTAAACTTAAAAGAATGTATCAGACAAGTTAAAGATCGCATTGTATTTATTAACACAGGTTTCCTTGATCGCACGGGTGATGAAATTCATACCAGTATGTTATTGGGCCCCATGGCTCCCAAAGCAGACATCAAAGCGATGCCTTGGATTAAGGCCTATGAAGACTGGAATGTGGATATTGGTTTAGCATGTGGTTTTCCTGGCCATGCTCAAATAGGTAAAGGTATGTGGGCGATGCCTGATGAAATGGCAAAAATGATGCAAATTAAAACAGAACATCCGAGTGCTGGGGCTAACTGTGCGTGGGTACCATCTCCTATTGGTGCCACATTGCATGCCGTGCATTATCACCAAATCAATGTGCTTGAAACGCAAAAACAATTATCAAAACGACCCAGAGCTGACATCAATGACATTTTAACCATTCCCCTGTGTGCCGACTCAAAACAATTAACAGCAGAACAAATCCAACGTGAATTGGATAACAATGCCCAGGGGATTTTAGGGTATGTGGTACGCTGGATTGATCAAGGTGTGGGTTGCTCAAAAGTCCCAGATATTAATCAAGTTGGCTTGATGGAAGATCGAGCTACATTGCGTATTTCAAGTCAACATATAGCCAACTGGCTTGAGCATGGTATTTGTACCGAACAACAAGTCATAGACACCTTTACTCGCATGGCCAAGGTGGTTGATCTACAAAATGTCAGAGACGACTCTTATCTAAGCATGAGTGATAATTTAAATAACAACACGGCCTATCAAGCTGCTTTGGATTTGGTGTTCAAAGGTAAAGAACAACCCAGTGGTTATACTGAACCCTTGCTGCATGCCTACAGGTTAAAATTAAAAGAACATCTTGAATAAAACGCTGTAATTCAGCTTGGATTGAACTTATTTTTGGTGGGACTGGGCAATTTCATAGAAAACATCTATGCCTGGTTCAATCAAGGCATCAGGAAAATCATACTCAGGGTGATGAATCTGAGGATTGTCCTCTCCTGCACCTAAAATAAACATCGCGCCTTTGGCCATTGCACTGATGGCACCAAAATCTTCAGACCAACGTATGGGTTCATCGAGCCAAATGACTTCATGACCTGTTTTTACGGCTGCTTTTGCTACTGTTTCGGCACAAACTTCATCATTAACAGATGCCAAAAAAACATCATGGTCTTGGGAGTCTAATTCTAATCGGTGTTGCGCAGCAATGCTTTTGGCTATGGATAATACCCGGCTTTTAAGTTTTGACATCATTTGGTTTTTTTCTGTTCGAAGGGTGATACCGATTTCAGCCTGATGGGGCGTTGTACCAAAAGATTGCTCACCCATTTTACAGTAGATAACAGTGACCATTTGTAGTTCATCAGAGTCAAGTTCATCGCCCATATCTGTCAACTGCTGTAACAATTCAATCATTGCCATGGCGGGAGATCTGCCCTTTTCAGGATAGGCAGCATGAGCTGTTATTCCGGTTAATTGGATTGACATGCCTTGAGAAGCACAGTTAAAAGTACCCGATCGGATTTGTACTTGTCCCATTGGAAGGCCAGGCAAATTATGTAATGCATAACAACAGTCGATCTTTAAATTCTTGAATTGTTCGTCTTTCGTCACAGCGATGGCCCCCTCACCGGTTTCTTCTGCAGGTTGAAACAACAATATCCGCTGACCACAAAAGGATCTGTTTTGGGCAAACTTCTCTGCCAACCCACAAAGAATCGCCATATGGCCGTCGTGGCCACATTTGTGTGAGACGCCATCTGTGTTTGAACGATGTGCGAAATTATTTTTTTCATGGATGGGTAATGCATCTAATTCACATCGAAACAACACATGGTCACCTGGTTGATCTCCATTAAAAACCACCACCACCCCTGTGCCACCTACTCCAGTAAGCATTCGATCAGGGTTAAGTGGGGTGATGTAATCAATAATTCTTTGCGCCGTTTGCTGTTCCAAATTTGATAGTTCGGGGTTCTGATGTAAGTGTTTTCGAAAATTGTGTAGCTTCATGGTAAGGGTGGGTTAATTGTAGTCATTAGGTAATTGACCCTTGGAAGAGCCAGCAAACTGAGGCAAATCATCATCAAGGTGATAAAAATCAGCTTTTTCGGCCACAAAAATATGGCCCATGGTCTTTAAACCGGTTGGTAGATCTAGGGTGCCTGCGACAATCCCAATGGTGGTTTGATCTAAATGTCTCCAAAACAAATTTGAACCACAGGTTCTGCAAAACCCCCGTTGAGCTATTTGAGAACTTTGATACCAGGTCAAACCACTTTCTTTGATTAATCTCAAGTTGTTCATTTGGGCTTGGGTGTATGGTCCAAAACCACCGTGTGAGCGCTGACACATTTGACAGTGACAATTGACCACATCTCGGAGTTTGCCCTTAACCTCATAACGAACAGCACCACAAAGGCACCCTCCATACGAGGTTCTGTTAATTTGATTCATGAAAACTCTGTATGGTTGTAATCAAACTATTTTAGCGAGGGTCTATATTTCTTGCCACTGATATATGAAGGAGATCTAATTTAGTTTTTTAAACCCGTGGTGCATTAGCAGTATTTGTTATTAACAAGATCATCAAACTACGTCGTTCCAGCCGAGCCGGTAGTCCAGTAGCTGGAATCCAGGTGCGTAAGTGATCAGTTTAACCAGGTTCCATTCTGAAATGAGTGTTTAAAAGCTTAAGTTCATTGGTAATGATCCATAAGTGAAAAAATTTTTAATCCTATTAGGGTTTTAAAGGTCCTAAATGCACCACGGGTTTTTTTAAATTTATGGTAAGCTTAACTCAACACTTTTAGGGTCAATATAATGATAAAAATAGTTTTGCTGGGACTGTATCTGATTACTTCTACTGTGACGCATTCACAAAGTTGTGATGAACAAAACATCAAACTGCAAGTCTTGGGTTCAGGAGGACCTGAATTAACCGACGGTCGCGTATCATCTTCACATTTGATTTGGGTTGATGGCAAGGCCACAGTCTTGATAGATACCGGAGGAGGTAGCGCACAGCAGTTCGAACAAGCTGGGGGTAAAATCAAAGACCTACAAGCCATTTTACTCACCCACTTGCATGTGGACCACAGTGTGGACCTTCCAACCTATGTAAAGGGTTCTTTTTTCACTGATCGCAGTCAAAACCTGTGGGTGATGGGACCTAAAGGTAATGAATTGATGCCTGATACCAGTGCCTACTTGAATGATTTATTTGGACCAGGTAATGTCTATGGGTATTTAAGTAACTATTGGCTGTCTGAAACAACCAGTACATATAAAATCAAGGCCATAGATGCACCTCTTGGACATCATAAAATACAACAGCACCCAATCAATGAACACATCACTGCCAGCAGTATTGGGGTACATCATGGTCCGATCAGTGCTGTGGCATGGCGTGTTGATATAGGGTCATGTGCCATTACATTTTCAGGAGACATGAGTAATCAATACACTTCTTTAGAAAAATTAGCGGCAGGCAGTGATTTATTGGTGGCCAACAATGCGATTGAAGAATCAGCGACGGGTGTGGCAAGAAAGTTACATATGCCACCTTCAGAAATCGCGGAAATAGCCAGTAAGGCCCAAGTTAAAAAACTTCTGCTTGCACATTTCATGAATCGCAGTTTACCGCATCAAAAACAAACGGTAAAAGCAATCAAAAAGTCTTATAAAGGCCGGGTTGTTTTGGCCGAGGATTTAATGGTGGTTGATTGAAGTGAAATGTTCTTTATTAATGATATGGTTACTATTGGGATCCACAACAGATAAGCAAATGCTTAAAAACTTAAACAGTTTACAATGGAAAAATCGGGTGGTTATTCTGAATGAAGTGAAGGATCATGATCGAATTCTTCAAGTTTTAGAAAGCCAGAAGAAAGAGATATCAGAACGGGATATTTTGTGGTTTATTCTGTTAGGAAATTATAGCATCAGTAATTATTCAGGAACATTGAGTGAGTCTTTTGTACATGATTTGCGCCAACGCTTTGAGTTCAAAAATAACCAAGTTATTCTGATTGGAAAAGACGGTGGATTAAAATCTATTTATGATGGTGTTGATTTACCAAAGGTGTTTTCAGAGATAGATTCAATGCCCATGCGCCAACAGGAGATGCAACGCCAATGAAAAAAAGCTGTGCTTCTGATTCATGAAGGCTTTAAATGCACACAGTGTTTTAACTTAAAACTTATAGGAGCTTAATATGCAACACCAGAGCAATCCAGTTCACCCTCAAAATATTGGAGGTATCCATAAAAAAGGCATTGGCATTGGGGAAGAGGCTATGATTCGAATTACTGCAGGCTTATGTGCCAACCCTGAAATATGGCATAAAACTTCAAAAGAAATTGTTGAAAAGGTACAAAGCATTCATGATGAACTGTTCAGATATAAGGGTCCAATAGACTGATTAATTTTTCATGGCTTAAACTGATTTTAATCAGTGTCATTTTAAGATCCTGTCACATTTTTTCGAGGCTGCTGACCCAGCAGCAATGTGTGTGCTAAGGTAGTTTCTAATGAGTGACTGATCGAGATGATTTATGCATGTATATTACCTAGAAATAGTAACCGATGATTTAGACACCACATGTGCAATTTATCAAAACATTTATGGCGTGACATTCAGCGAGCCTGATCCGATGTTGGGTAATGCCCGAACAGCAGCCATGAAGCATGGTGGCTTGATTGGTATCAGGTTACCTTTGAGTGATACTGAACAACCCGTTGTTCGTCCTTATTATTTAGTGGAAGACATTGAACAGGCCTACCAGGTGGCTTTAGACTCAGGTGCCAAGGAGGCACATCCTCCTCTAGAAATTCCCGGTATAGGCACGTTTGCAATTTATGAAGTAGGTGGAAATCAATTGAGCCTGTGGCAAAAATAAAATCAACATGAAATAATGCTTATATATGCAGAGGTCTCATTCACTAAAAAGAATAATTTCAAACTACACGTTCCGAAAAGGTTAAAGCAATGAAAGCCGTTAAACAAAAGTTACCTTTGTTCTTCCTAATATGTATTTCATTGTTTTGGTCAGTTTACTACCAGACTAACAACAAGTTCAATGACTTTGGTGCGGCCAATTATGAATGGTTGTTTATGCTTGATGCTTTGTTGGTTCTGCCCTTGTTATGTTTGCTGTGTATCAAAAATAAAAAGCAGGCTGCCATAAAAGCATTGGTGATGATTTGCTTGGCGGTCATGATTGGCAGTTATATCATCCCAGAATCAAGCAAGTTTATTTGGCATTATTTAGAATCAGGTCGATACCTTATATTGGCTTTATTTTTGTTGTTTGAAATAACGGCGATAGTGACTGTCTTCTTGGCCATTAAAGTTGCTTTGAACCAAGGTGAAGATCCTGATGAGGCAGTTTCTCAACCCATTCAAAAGTGGCTGGGTGAGGGTTTGGTGGGTAAGGTATTGGAGTTCGAAGCCAGGGTTTGGGCCTATGCTTTGTTTGCCAAAAATATTTCAGCAGCACAGTTTAAAGGAGAACAGCACTTCAGTTACCATAATAAGGACGGTGCTCAGAGTAACTCTTTAAGCTTCGTCATTCTGATCTTGATTGAGCTACCTTTGGTACATGTGCTGGTGCACTTTATTTGGTCGCCAATGGCTGCTCTGGTCTTAACACTATTGACGTTATTTACTTTGTTGCTTTTCATTGCTGATTACAAAGCCATGTCCCGAAGGCCCATTTCTATAAATCATGAAAAGCTGATCGTTCGAAATGGGGTTTTTGCTCCTTTAGAAATAACATTGCATCAGATAGACCAAATTGAAACAAATCAGGTCTATATACCTAGAAATAAATACTGCAAAAGATACAATTATTCAGGTATCCCAAATATTGTTATTACACTGAACCAACCCATAGGGTCGGTTAAAGATGTTTATCTTGGCGTTGATAACCCCACAGCATTCATAGAAGCAGTCAATCAAATAAAACAGGTTGACGCTGATTAAAAGCTATGGTTTTTCATTCAATCAAGCTCAAAGCCATTTTGAAAGATTAAGTCATTCTCCCAAATCACAAAACCATTGCCTGGAAAACCCACATACAGTTTTCCTGGAATCACTGGGTCAGCTTCCATGACTCTGGCCACATCATAGACTTGTTCAGGGTGCTGGCCTATTTTTTGCCAAGTAACGCCCTCATCAGCAGACAGCCAATAACCAAATTCACCATCAACTCGACCTTGAATATAAACAGCGGGGTAACCACCTAACGTTAAGGGCGGACCAACAGCGGCGTTTAAAATTTCGCTGGTGTTGGTTAATGTGGTCCAACTGAGACCAGCATCTGTAGATCGCTTTAAGGGCTGCATCACATTGATATCTGATTCAGCATTATGTGCATACCATAAATGCCCTGCTTGGCCTGGGGTACTGACTAATTTGGCATGGAAACCGTAAAAGTCTTGTAAAGCCGTTCTTTCGCTCCATGTTTCTCCACCGTTTTCGCTGACATAAATACTGCCATTTTGCCAATTGTAGATGTAAAAAGTATTGGGTAAAACCCGGTCAGCAGTGAGGGCCTTTTTATAGGAAAAGTTGAACTTGTGACAGCAGTCATCACCAAAGTTAGGCAGTGTTGCTGCCGTCCAAGTGTTGCCTAAATCCCTGCTGAAATAAACAGTGCGATTACCAGAAGGTAGCCAGACCACATTGTTGTTGTCATTGGCTGCAAGAGCAATGTTGCCGAATACGCCATAGTCTTGGTCATTCACAGGGTTGGTAGGAAATGGTGTCCATGTTGCGCCACCATCACTGCTGTAGCCACTGTAGCGTGTTTGGTTGTCTAAACAACATTCACGGTGGTCTTCAATGATACCCACAATAAAGTCCAGATTATTCGGGTGATTATCCATGTCCCAAGCGGAATTGAATCGTTCACTGGGCTGATGAATCAAAGGATAGTTCTCTTCATCTTGATGCAAAAATACTGGTCTGTCCCAATGCATGGTGACTTGTTGGCCCTGGCCATTAACCACCAGATCATTGCTGACCAGGTGCTCTTGTTTCAATGACTGTTCTTCCCAGATCATGTTTTGGTTATTGACCCCATCCACCAACCAAGTTCCAACTCCGTCACTGATCCACAGCTGGTCTGGATTGATCGGATCAAACTCAGCTTCACCAATGACAAACCATTCTCCTTGTGACCACTCTAGCCAAGGAATGTTATTGGCTATGCGAGTGCGTGTTGGGTAAAACCAGGTGGGTGAGGCATTCGAAGCATTGGTGGTCAGTGCAGTTTCAGTGAAACCAAAGGATAAGGTCATCACCCTTTCAGTGTTTTGTGGATCAACGGCCACATTAAAGTAAGTGGTGCCATTGTTTTGTAGGCTTTGCCAGGTGTTGTCACGAAAGACCATGATACCAAGAGTTTGGTTCAAGAAATCATAGCCAACAGTATAAACTTGGCCAGTGGCATTGATCTCGGCGTCTAAAAACACTGGACCAGAAAAGCCTAAATCGGTTAGCTGCCAAGTATTACCGGCATCGGTTGATTCGAACATCCCCTCACCATCAACTGTGACCAGAACGCGGCTGGTTTTACCCGCAATAACGATGCTGCTTGGGTCGAATAAAACCTGTCGAACGCCACGTCCAACTATGCCATTGGGGATATTGGCCACCTGCCCCCAGGTGATGCCGGCATTGTCACTTTTCCACAAACCATCCTCAATGGTGGCCATATAAACGACATCTTTATTCACAGGATCGACACTTAAACGTTCGCCGGAAGTTTTGCTGTCATCTTTATTGGCTGGCATGGGCGTACTTGGAAAACTGGTTTTAGTCCAATCATCACCTTGGTTGTCTGAACGATAGATGCCATCGTTGTAGGCCAGATAAGCTCGATTGGCATCTGAAGGGGCAGAAACGATGCTCAAAACGCCGTCATACTGATTCCAATAAACGTCTGATTCAGGGATGTTATTGGCGCCTACCACATTCACCCAGTTCATGGTTGTGCGATCCAGTCGATAGGCACTGCCCACATCAACGCGGGTAAAGACAGGGTTTCCCGATGGATGAATACTCATGCCGGTGGCCCAGCCACCAGCACCTGTCGGTAAAACGCGCCAGGACTCATCCTGGGCTTGTACAGCTGAAGTCAAAGCCAGCAGGGTAAAAATAAGTCTTTTCAGTGTGGGCTGAATCATAATCACCTCTCTTAGTCAGGTTGTTTTTATCGTTAGCTAAAAATTTTAGCCAACGATCATGCCGATAATTAAGCACCCGATCACAGATTAACCCTTACTTTGTGAAATTTAGGTTAAAACCCAGGTGTTCTGAGGGATAGAGGCATTTATTAAAATAGATAGATAAAGGCTCAAAAGGGGTGAGTTAAAACTTAGGGTTTATAATTCATATCAGAATTATGTAAAACATCGAACAAACAAGCGGAGCCAAGCCATGCAATTAATCGCAAATATACTCACTTTTATTGTGGCGATCAGCCATGTTGGCATTTTGGTGCTAGAAATGTTCTTTTGGAACCACCCTGTTGGCCAAAGGATATTTGCCATGACGCCAGAAGTGGCGGCATCCTCAGAAGTGCTGGCCATGAATCAAGGCTTATACAATGGTTTTTTGGCAGCTGGCTTGTTTTGGGGCTTATTCGCTAAACGAACAGATATTCAAGTATTCTTTTTATGCTGCGTGGTTATTGCTGGCATTTTTGGCGGCATCACCGCTAAGACCAGTATTCTGTTCACCCAAGGTTTACCTGCATTGATTGCCTTGGTTTTGGTGTTGATGGTTTCGCGGGATAAAGATTTGTAGACCGTTATTCCAGCCGTGCTTTAGCGAGAGCTGGGATCTAGGTTAGCGTATTCGGTTAACAATTCACCCGATTAACAAGCCAAGTTTGTTATACCGTCTCTATACATTATCAAGCAGGAACTTGGTAACGAGTAAAAAAACACGACCCTTTGGATTGTTGGCTTTAGCCAACCTTATGTAAAATCTTAGGTTTTATGAGTCGACTGAAGTCGACAATCCCCAAATCTATTTCCATAAAAAACCATACAAGCTTCACTAGATAATCATTGGTATATTAATCTACATGTTTATGCCTTAAGTAAGTGCGGTTTGGTTCAAATCTGAGGAGGACGAATAGTTTTTCTTGTTCCCACGCTCCAGTGTGGTAATGCATAGCTTTATCTTCACGACCAATAAAAGGATTAACAATGGGCAGGAGCCGCTACAAAATAACTTCACCGTGCCAACCTCATTCCCTTTACTGACGAACCGTAAGCCCAGATTTGTAGTCGGATAATTAACCCAATTAATAAGCCAAGTTTGGTATACCACCCATGTGCATTACCAAACAGGAGCTTGGTAACGAGAAAGGTTTAAAAACACGGTCATTGCGAAGGAGGAACGACTGCGGCAATCTCCTGATGCTGTCGGAATATTATTTTAATTGAGGTCACGTGGAACTTAGGAGATTGCCACGTCGCTTCGCTCCTCGCAATGACGCTCATTTGGTACTGCATTCTCAGTGGTGTAAAAATGACTGAATTACTTAGTTATAATCTTCATCAAAAACCCAAATCAATCTGTTCAATATCCGCGGCTTTCTGGTATTGAACACCTAAACCCAATAACCTCACTGGTTTACCTTGCCGCTGCCAAGCTGTTTTTATTAAATGCTGATAAACTTTCAAATCTAGGTTTGGGTGTATTTGCTGCGCGGTGGTGGTTTGGAAATTATGAAACCGCAGTTTGACATATAGGGCTTTGATTTTGATTTTTTGGCCTGCTGAGTTGTGTTCTTTTTGCCTTGCCATGGCGCGATCATGGCGGGTAAGTAGCATATCATAGAGCCGTTGAGCTTCTGCCATACAGGCTGGCAGGTCAGGTAAGTCATGTAAAAAGGTGTCCTCTACACTGACTGATTTACGTTCACTGTGAACACGAACCGGACGATCATCAATGCCACGACATAAGTTATATAAGGTGCGGCCAAACACTCCGAAACGTTGTTGTAACCGTTTTTGATCAAGCTGTTGTAAATCAGTACAGGTAGTAATGCCCATATCATGCATCTTTTTAGCCGTGACTTTGCCCACACCATAAATTTTTTTAACGGGTAAATCTTTAACAAAACCCGCTATCGCATCTGGTGTGACCACAAATTGGCCGTTTGGTTTATTCCAATCACTGGCAATCTTGGCTAAGAATTTATTGGGTGCGATGCCAGCTGAAGCGGTGATTTGGTGTTCATTCCTAATATCTTGGCGTATTTGTTGGGCAATCAAAGTGGCGCTGCCGTGACAATGCTCTGATCCAGTCACATCTAAAAATGCCTCGTCCAATGACAGTGGTTGGATCACATCAGTATAGTTTTTAAAAATGCTTTTAACGCCTTTTGATACTTCTTGATAGACCGACATGCGCACCGGCTGAATGATCAGGTGAGGGCATTTTTTAATGGCTTGTCCCATCGGCATGGCCGAATGTATCCCAAAAGCACGGGCCTCATAGGAACAAGTCGCCACCACACCTCTTTTATCAGGTTGGCCACCTACCGCAATGGCTTTGCCCTTTAATTCAGGAAAGTCACGTGCTTCAATGGCGGCATAAAAACAATCCATATCAACATGAATTATTTTACGCAATGACTCGTTCATTAAAGTTATAGTCTTTCGTCAACCCATTCTTCAGGCAGCAGGCCTTTTAAATCAAACAGCACCCCACCAGGAACCAAGTATTCTCGAGGACTGGTTGTAAGAAATTGATCATGGGCCACAGCCAATACCACCAAATCATAAAACTCTTTGGCGGGCTCTTTAACCAACGGCTGATTAATGGCAGCGGCCTCGTGTGGTTCTACCCAAGGGTCATATACCTCTATTTGCACATGGTATCTTTGGAGTTGTTCAACAATTTCAACCACCCGAGTGTTACGTAAATCAGGGCAGTTTTCTTTAAAGGTTAAACCCATGATCAGGACTTTAGCTGCAACGATGTGTTTGCGATGTAAAGCCATCAACTTTAAGATACGTTCACTGACGTAGGTGCTCATGTTTTCGTTGATGCGGCGCGCGGTGGTAATCAATTGCGGAAAGTAGCCTTTTTCCTGCGATTTGTGGATCAGATAATAAGGGTCAACACCAATACAATGCCCGCCCACTAAACCTGGGGTGAATTTCAAGAAATTCCATTTGGTTGCTGCCGCCTCGATCACTTCTAAAACATCTATATCCATTTCATGAAGCATCATGGACAGCTCGTTCATAAAGGCTATATTGATATCGCGCTGAGTATTTTCAATGGCTTTGGCTGCCTCAGCCACTTTGATAGAGGGTGCCAGATGGGTGCCAGCTGAAATGATTTTTTCATACAAAGCATTGACCCGTTGTGCTGTTGCTTTATTTGAACCTGACACCACTTTAACTATCGATGTGAGGGTGTTGACCTTATCACCCGGATTAATCCTTTCAGGCGAGTAACCGACAAAAAACCCTTGGTTTAAAATCAGATTACTTTGTGCTGCCAATATTTTGGCACAAACCCCTTCAGTCGCCCCAGGGTAAACTGTGGACTCATAAATCACGGTGTCACCCTCATTAAGCAGTGAACCGACCAATTCTGATGCGCTGACCAGTGGTGAAAGGTCAGGGGTGTTGTTTTCATCAACCGGTGTGGGCACGGTAATGATGTAGTGATTGGCAGCTTCAATGATTTTTTTATCATCGGTGAACGTCAGCTGAGTGGCTTGTTGTAACTGTGCTGTTGTCACTTCTTGAGTTAAGTCATTATGATCATTCAATTGTTGGATGCGCTGATTGTTGATATCATAACCAATCACTGAATGATGCTTGGCCAACGCCAAGGCCAAAGGCAAGCCCACATAACCCAAACCAATCACGGCTATTTCAATGGGTTCGTTTTGCTTACTTTCTTGGTTTTTTTTATCCATGACTGGCGCCCTTTGATTCAAATATCAAACTTGGGTAGTTTTTGAGTCGTTAAAGATTGTGAAAGCCTCACATAGTGAGGCAGTCCATTATCATTGTAAGGTGGATAAGCCTCACCCACAATCAATGGTTGCATGTATCTGCGACATTTTTCAGTGATACCAAAGCCATCTTTCGTGATGTAATCTCGTGGTAACATTTTTTCTACATTGGCCAAGTCTTTTAATTCGGCAGTAGCAATCTCCCACTGATAAGGCTTATCTTGGATGCGTTTAATCACTGGCATCACAGAATTATGACCTGCAACCGCCAGTTCAATGGCTTTTTCACCCACTGCATAGGCTTGTTCTAGATCTGTCTTTGAAGCCAGGTGTCTGGCAGAACGCTGTAGATAATCACTGATGGCATAGTGGTATTTATAGCCTAAATTATCTTTGACCATTTGCGCAATAACTGCAGCCACGCCACCCAATTGAGCATGGCCAAAAGCATCAACCGTGCCAGCATCAGCCAAAAATTGACCATCCGAGTTCCTGACGCCTTCAGAAACCACTACCGAGCAGTAGCCATGGTTGTCTACGGACCACTTAACTCGCGCCAAAAAAGCTTGTTGATCAAAGGGTATTTCAGGAAATAAAATGATTTGCGGCGGTTCATCGTGATGCTTACCAGCCAAACCTCCAGCCGCTGCAATCCAACCCGCATGACGACCCATCACTTCCATAATAAAGACTTTGGTCGAACTTTCAGCCATCGACTCAACATCTAACGAAGCTTCCATGATAGAAGTCGCAATGTATTTAGCCGTGGTACCAAATCCGGGACAGGTATCGGTCACGGGTAAATCATTATCAATGGTTTTAGGCACCCCAATACAAGTCACATCTAAACCACGTGATTTGGCCATTTGTGAGACTTTGAATGCCGTATCCGAAGAATCACCACCACCGTTGTAAAGAAAATAACCAATATCATGTGCTTTGAACACGTCAATCAAACGCTCGTATTCAGCACGCTGCGCCTCCATGTCTTTGAGTTTATAACGACACGAACCAAAAGCACCTCCTGGGGTATGTCGCAATGCAGCGATGTCTTCATCACTGTGCTGCTGGGTATCGACCAGCTCTTCTCTGAGCACACCAATGATGCCATTTTTTGCACCAAAAACGGTACCTACATTAGAATTTTTTCTGGCAGCCTCTATCACACCACAAGCTGTGGCATTGATGACTGCGGTGACTCCACCAGATTGACAATAGAGTGCGTTTTTCTTTGACATATACTTAATCCTGTTTGGTTATTTGCTGGTACGTATTGACTAAAATGCTTTGTAAGTGTACTGTAGCACGTTTTTTAGATCAAAGACCTGAGGTGACTGTGTCACATGGTTTAGGCTGTAAATTTTAACTGAAAATCCAGCCCATTGCATGACCTCTGATTGTCTTATTATGAATCACAGCGAAATCGATTCTGAGGTTTTTGAAAAACATATTTAACCGAGAATAAAATATGAGAATAGTATTACTGGGTGCACCAGGTAGTGGTAAAGGAACACAAGCCAAATTAATGGTTGAACAATTAAATATCCCACATGTTTCTACCGGGGACCTATTCAGAGCAGCCATTGCCGCCAAAACGCCATTGGGTTTAGCAGCCAAAGAGGTGATGGACAAAGGTGATTTAGTATCTGATGACATCACCTTAGGCATGCTCAAAGAACGCATCACTCAAGCTGATGCTTCAGCCGGTTTTATTTTGGATGGCTTCCCAAGAAACCTGGTTCAGGCCGAGATGTTAGAAGGACTATTGAAAGAACTGGAAATGACCTTAGACCATGCCCTGTTGATTCAAGTTGATCCTGACGAGGTGGTTGCCAGGATTGCTAAGCGAGCTGAAATTGAAGGTCGTGCTGATGACACTGAAGATGTGGTCAGAAATCGTTTGAATGTTTACAAAGAACAAACGGCACCAGTGGGTGAGTTCTATAAAAAACAAGACATCGTCACTGAAATTTTAGGCAAAGGCAGCATTGAAGACGTTCAGGAACGTATACAAGCTGTGCTGAGGTTTTAAAGCAATCCCTTAACATATATCGTCATTGCGAAAGTGGATTGCCGCTGTCGTTTCACTCCTTCGCAATGACCGTTAATTAGTTATATTCAAAACGCTCCAGTTGTGATTGCTAAGTCTTATTCCATCACAGGTCTTTGAACACTCTTAATTACTGAATATTTAATCCCAGCCGTATGCTCATCAAGTTTGATAAGCTCATGGCCAAATTTTTCACACCAAATCTCAAAATCCAATTCAGCATGGATATCTGTGACTGTAATTTCTACCATATCACCTACTGATACTTGATCAACAGCCTTTTTAAGTATCATCAATGGCATTGGACAGTTCAGTCCAGTGGCATCAACGTGAGTGGTGGTGTGTTTGGTTTTCATGTCAAAGATTGTATGGACTTAAACTAAGGATACAAGTGACAGTTGAACTTTTTTAAACCCCAAGAAGACAAAAGACCGCTTCAGGAGCGGTCTTTTTAGGTCAAGAGATCAAGAAAGGGGGAAAAGGGTGTGTGAGCTTGATCTCTAACTTGTATTCAAGTTTACGCGGTTGATACAAAATTATTGTGATGATGCTCACAAAAAACCAATTCAAAAAAAAGGCCTTGAAATCATTTTCAAGGCCCAGATCAGCAGGATAACTGTTCAGAATGATGATTTACATCATACCGCCCATACCACCCATGCCGCCCATGCCACCCATATCAGGCATAGCAGGAGCCGCTTCTTCTTTAGGCAATTCAGCAACCATACACTCCGTGGTGATCATCAAAGCTGCTACAGAAGCCGCATGTTGTAACGCTGAACGTGTCACTTTAGCAGGGTCTAAAACACCGGCTTTGATCATGTCTACATACTCACCAGTAGCGGCATTGTATCCATAGTTGCCTTCGCCATTTTTCACTTCATTAACAACCACAGATGATTCTTCACCACAGTTATTAACGATTTGACGTAAAGGCTCCTCCATTGAAGTCACAGCGATAGCGATACCTACATTTTGGTCTTCGTTCTCACCTTTCAGACCAACCACTTCACTTTGGGCACGTAACAAGGCAACTCCGCCACCAGGTACCACACCTTCTTCAACAGCTGCACGGGTTGAGTGTAAAGCATCTTCAACACGGGCTTTCTTCTCTTTCATTTCAACTTCAGTGGCTGCACCGACTTTAATCACCGCAACACCGCCAGCTAATTTAGCCACACGTTCTTGTAATTTTTCACGGTCATAATCACTGGTGGCTTCTTCGATTTGGGCACGGATTTGATTCACACGTCCTTCAATTTCTGCCACTTCACCAGCACCATCGATGATGGTGGTGTTGTCTTTATTCACTTGAATGCGTTTAGCTGATCCCAAATCTTCTAAAGTTGCTTTGTCTAACTCAAGACCGACTTCTTCAGAAATCACAGTACCACCGGTTAACACAGCAATGTCTTCTAACATGGCTTTTCTGCGGTCGCCAAAGCCAGGTGCTTTAACGGCACAAACTTTAACAGTACCACGCATGTTATTAACCACCAAAGTAGCCAAAGCTTCGCCTTCGATGTCTTCAGCAATGATAAACAATTTCTTACCTGTTTTAGCCACAGCTTCTAATACCGGAAGCAAATCACGGATGTTAGAAATTTTCTTGTCATGCAATAAGATGAACGCATCATCCAAATCAGCGGACATGGTTTCTTGGTTAGTCACGAAGTAAGGTGATAAGTAACCACGATCAAACTGCATGCCTTCAACCACGTCTAACTCATTCTGTAAACCAGAACCTTCTTCAACCGTGATCACACCTTCTTTACCCACTTTATCCATCGCTTCAGCAATGATCTCACCGACTGAGGCGTCTGAGTTAGCAGAAATGGTACCCACCTGAGCAATGGCTTTTGAATCAGAACAAGGGGTCGCTTGATTCTTAATCGCTTCTACAGCTACAGCCACAGCTTGATCAATACCGCGCTTCAGGTCCATTGGGTTACGACCAGCAGCCACCGCTTTCAAACCTTCACGAACGAAAGCTTGCGCTAAGATGGTTGCAGTAGTGGTTCCGTCACCAGCCACATCATTGGTTTGAGAAGCGACTTCTTTAACCATTTGTGCACCCATGTTCTCGAACTTATCTTCTAATTCGATTTCTTTGGCTACAGATACACCGTCTTTAGTGACAGTAGGTGCGCCAAAACTTTTTTCTAAAACCACGTTACGACCTTTAGGTCCTAATGTCACTTTAACCGCATTGGCCAGAACGTTTACACCACGAGCCATTTTGGCACGGGCGTCTTCTGAAAATTTAACTTCTTTTGCACTCATGATATTATCCTATGATTCCGATGATGTCTTCTTCTTTCATGACGAGGTATTCTTCGCCATCAACCTTAACTTCGTTGCCTGAGTATTTCCCAAACAACACACTGTCACCCGCTTTAACATCTAAAGCGCGGACTTCGCCATTGTCTAAAATGCGACCATTGCCCACAGCAATCACTTCACCACGTTGTGGTTTTTCAGTGGCTGAACCTGGCAATACAATGCCACCTGGAGAGGTGGTTTCCTCTGCTACACGTTTTACGATAACGCGATCGTGTAAAGGACGAATATTCATCTTTCGAACTCCCTAAATACGTTTAAAAAAATTAACTTTAAAGTGAAGAAACACTGTTTCATTAATAACAGTGCTTCAGTTGCAGCTGAATATTGGGTTGCTGGGTTTTAATTCAAGGGAATAAATCTGTTTTTTTGAGCGGTTTAAGCCTAAATTTGATATTTGAATCATTCTGGTCTTAATTTAGAGGTTTTGCTCAAGAACTATTTCTAAGTTTAACTGCCTGATGTCACTCAAAACCATTGAGAAAAATGGTGTCTAAAACAACTGTAATCTTATTTTGAGCCATCACCCCTTGGCGAGGATCTAGAACGCTCAGTTATTTCAGTGTGAGTGATCTATTATGAATTATATAAGGGGTTCTGCGAGCTTGAACTGGATGTTTTTTAATCTAAAACGGATACCCACAAGGGGCACACCCTACAGGGTTATACCGTATTTTGTTATTTACAGCCCGTTAAAAATATAAACCTGGTATATGTGAGGATGAATGGTAAAAAGAACTGTTGTAGGGTGTACCTCTTGTGGGTACCCGTTTTGTATCTTATAAGTATTGAAACATCAGGAGTTCCTTAAGAACGCAAGCCAATGCCCTTATGTAAGATATACCAAGAAATAAACCCAAGGATTAAAACAAAGGCAATGATGATGCCATACGCAATGCCGACATTAATGTCCGAAACGCCCAAAAAGCCGTAGCGGAAAGTATTGACCATATAGAGAACTGGGTTGATCAAAGACACTTTTTGCCAAAAATCTGGCAGCAGTGAAATCGAATAAAACACCCCGCCCAAATAGGTCAAAGGTGTCAGCACAAAAGTCGGGATGATGGCGATGTCATCAAATTTTTTCGCGAACGCTGCATTGATAAAACCACCCAAGGAAAACACGATGGAAGTCAATACCACCGTTGAGATAATAATCCAGACGTTATGGATTTTTATTTCGGTAAAGAACAAAGAAATGAGGGTCACGATAAAACCCACCATGAGCCCACGGAATAAACTGCCACTGACATAGCCAGTCAAGATGGCCCAATTGGGCATGGGCGAAACCAATAACTCTTCCACGTGTTTGGCGAATTTAGCACCGAAAAATGAAGAAACCATATTACCGTATGAAGAGGTAATCACAGCCATCATCACCAAACCAGGCACAATGAATGACATGTAATCAAAACCACCCATCTGCCCGATTCTGGAACCAATCAAATTCCCAAAAATAACAAAATAAAGCGTCATGGTGATCGCAGGTGGTAATAATGTCTGTGACCAAATGCGAATAATACGGGTCACTTCTTTACGCACCAGAGTCTTGATGCCAGTGAAAGTCACAGAACTCATGCAGCACCTCCTTGAGTGTTTTGGACTGCTTGACGTGTGTTGTTTTCAATCATTTTCACAAATAATTCCTCCAAGCGGTTGGCCTTGTTGCGCATCGATGATACGCAGTAGCCAGCTTCATCGATTTGTTTGAATACACTGTTGAGGTTTTTCGATTTGGGCACATCCAATTCAATGCTGTTATCGTCAGTAATGCGTGCATCCAAAGCTTTTAATAAATCTTTATCAGGTGTTTTGTCTAGATCAAAAATAAACGTCTCAATATCCAAAGTTTTTAACAGGTCTTTGATGGTGGTGTTTTTAACAATTTCACCGTGATCAATGATGGCGATGTTTTTACACAACTGTTCTGCTTCTTCTAGATAATGCGTGGTGAGGATAATCGTGGTGCCATTTTTAGCAATTTCTTCCACAAATGACCACATCGAACGGCGGATTTCAATGTCCACACCGGCAGTTGGTTCATCCAAAATTAAAATACGCGGTTCATTCACCATCGCACGCGCAATCATCAAGCGGCGCTTCATACCACCAGACAAGCCACGTGAAATCGTGTCTTTCTTTTCCCACAGTTGTAACTGTTTGAGGTACTTTTCAGTGCGTTCCAATGCCACTTTTCTGGGTACGCCATAGTACCCCGCTTGATTGGCCACAATATCAATCGGCTTTTCAAACATGTTGAAATTAAACTCTTGAGGGACCAAACCAATCATGGCTTTAACATCAGTGCGATTTTTCACCAAGTCTTTGCCAAAAGCTTTAACCTCACCTGAGGTCATGTTAACCAATGATGAAATGATACCAATCAAAGTTGATTTACCGGCGCCATTAGGCCCCAGTAGTGCGAAAATCTCACCGGCTTCAACTTGCAAATCCACACCTTTGAGTGCCTGGGTGCCATCTTTGTAGGTTTTGACCAGGTTTTTGATGTTTATGGCCAAATGATTGTCGTCTGTTTTTACTTGCATAAATCGCTCTGTTGATGTGTGCCCGGTTGACTTTTGACAGTTTGACCGTATATTGGCGTCATCTAATAATTTTAACTGTTCCCCATGGAAACTGAATTCAAAAAATATATCTGTGTTGTTTGTGGCCTCATTTACGATGAAGCTGAAGGCTGGCCTGATGACGGTATCGAAGCCGGCACACGCTGGGAAGACGTTCCAGAAACCTGGATGTGTCCAGATTGTGGCGTCACCAAAGAAGACTTTGAGGAGCTGTGATCCACAGCTCTTCACCTTCCTTAAACCTTAATTTTCAGCTTTAATACACTTCATCAGTTGGTAGTTTCGCCAATGGGCCATCACCATCAACACCCCACCAACCACAAACATCGCTGACTCAATCATGATGTCAACTTTGTCTTCCAGCAAAGTACCACCGATTAAAAACCCAAAACCCAAAACAAACAACCCAACCACACCTTTATCATGATGTCGGCGCCAGCCTCTTGAAAATGACCACACCGCAATCACCGCAATGGCGCTTAACCAAATCCAGCCATGACCAAAATGCATCCAATTAGGCACCACCGCAGTGATGCTGAGTAAAATCGGCAACATGGCACATTGTATGGCACAGAGGCCAGACATAAATATACCTATTTTATCGGTGGTTGAATTCATTGAGGTGCATAGTTTGGATACAAAAAAATGGCATAATAACAGATATGGGATTTTTCTGTGTAGGTACAAGCCAATAATCCACTTCTTTTGTCTCTTTCTCACCAGAACACCAAAGGTTTAATGGCTTTTAGCCTATAATCTAAACAGATACCGAACAAAGGGGCCACACAAAACATGCAACGCAAGAAAATCGTACTTTCCATCACACTGGCATTGGGCTTGGCCCAAAATCAAGTTCATGCACAATTTGACTTTGATCCTGTTATTCAGCTTGGGGATATAAATGGCACCATTGGCTTTCGTCTGGACGGTGTGGCAGCAGGAGACTTCTCTGGCATCGCCGTGAGTACTGCAGGTGATGTCAACGGTGATGGTTTGGATGACCTCATTATCGGGGCTGATAGAGCCGACCCGAATGGCAGTTCTTCCGGCAGCAGCTATGTGGTGTTTGGTAACAATACAGGGTTTAACGCAACGATCAATCTGAGCACGCTGGATGGTAGCAACGGCTTCCGACTCGATGGCGCAGCAGAAAACGACTTCTCTGGCCGAGCAGTGAGCGCAGCAGGTGATGTCAATGGCGATGGCTTTGATGACCTGCTGATCGGCGCTTTTGGGGCTGGTTCAATTTCTGGTAGCAGCTATGTGGTGTTTGGTAACAATACAGGATTTAACGCAACGATGAACCTGAGCACGCTGGATGGCAGCAATGGTTTTCGACTCGATGGCACAGCAGAATATGATGCTTCCGGACGCGCAGTAAGCACAGCTGGTGATGTCAATGGCGATGGCTTTGATGATCTGCTGATCGGGGCTTATGGTGCCGACCTAAATGACGGTTTATCAGGAAGCAGTTACCTGGTATTTGGGACGAATACTGGATTTAATGCTACGCTGGACTTGAGCACACTGGATGGCAGCAACGGTTTTCGACTCGATGGCGCAGCAGAAAACGACTTCTCTGGCAGAACAGTGAGCACGGCAGGTGATGTCAATGGCGATGGCTTTGATGACCTGCTGATCGGGGCTGTAGGGGCTACCCCGAATGGTACTTATTCCGGCAGCAGCTACGTGGTGTTTGGTAAGAGTACTCCGTTTACCGCCACACAGAACCTGAGTACGCTGGATGGCACCAACGGCTTCCGCCTCGATGGCGCGGCATCTGACCGATCCGGCGATGCAGTGAGCGCAGCTGGCGATGTCAATGGCGATGGCTTTGATGACCTGCTGATCGGGGCCGTAGGGGCTGGTTCATTTTCTGGTAGAAGCTACGTGGTATTTGGTAAGAGCGCCCCTTTTACCGCCACAATGAACCTGAGCACGTTGGATGGCACCAACGGCTTCCGCCTCGATGGCGCGGCATCTGACCGATCCGGCGATGCAGTGAGCGCAGCTGGCGATGTCAATGGCGATGGTTTTGATGACCTACTGATCGGGGCTATTGGGGCTGAGCCTAATGGCTCTAGTTCCGGTAGCAGTTATGTGGTATTTGGTAAAGACACTGGGTTTAATGCCACGCAGAACTTGAACACGCTCGATGGCACCAACGGCTTCCGCCTGGATGGCGCAGCAAACGGTGATTTTTCTGGCGGTTCAGTTAGCACAGCTGGCGATATCAATGGTGATGGCTTTGATGATCTGCTGTTTGGGGCTTATGGTGCCGACCCCAATGGTTCTTTTTCCGGCAGCAGTTATGTGTTTTTTGGCCGTACTGCTGGTATTCCATTGATAAATTTCGACCAGGAACTGTTTAATTTTGGCGATACCATACTGGGCACCAGCAGCGATGTAGCCACCGTCACATTAAGCAACCCGGGAACCGGTAACGCCTCGATCGTTACCATTAACTTGGCTGACCCTGCATTCTCAATCACCGGTGGCAGCTGCGGCACGACACCCTTCCTCATCCAATTCGGTGAATCTTGCACACTGGATCTACAATTCACACCACAAGCAGTAGGTAGCGCTTTGATAAAAACAGTGTTTGAAGGTAACTCCTTCACCACCCCCGACTCAATCACTCTGGCAGGCAATGGCGTGCTACCGCCAATGGTCTCTTTACAACCTGATCCATTGGTCTTTATGGACACCCCAGTTGGAAACAGCAACATCGAAACACTTACTGTCGAAAACATCGGCCAAAATAGCACCTTGGAACCCGGAATGGTTTCCATCCTAGGCACCGATGCGGCTGATTTCAGCATAGCCATGAATAACTGCATGGGCGCACAACTAGAACTCAATCAATCCTGTGACATCGAGGTGAGTTTTACCCCAAGTGCAGCTGGCACCCGAGAGGCCGTGTTACAACTTCAGTCCAATGCACCAAGCAGCCCCGACTTTATCGAACTGACAGGTAGCAGCGATGTGATTTTTAAATCAGGGTTTGAGTGACGTGGTGAATACTCATATACGAAGCTTCTTAATAAAATACATTTAGAAATTAAATTAAAGGGTCAATAAACATGCAACGCAAGAAAATCGCACTTTCCATCACACTGGCATTGGGCTTGGCCCAAAACCCCGTTCATGCGCAATTTGACTCTGTGATTCAACTGAGTGATTTAGATGGCACCACTGGTTTCCGCCTGGATGGTGTTGCGACATTCGACCAGTCAGGCAGCGCAGTGAGTTCTGCTGGTGATATCAATGGCGATGGCTTTGATGACCTCATTATCGGTGCTAATAATGCTGACCCGAACGGCGTTAGTTCCGGCAGCAGCTATGTGGTGTTTGGTAAGGGTACTCCGTTTACCGCCTCACTGAATCTGAGCATGCTGGATGGAACCAACGGATTCCGGCTTGATGGCGAAGCAGCGAATGACTTCTCAGGTTTCGCAGTGAGCGCAGCTGGTGATATCAATGGCGATGGTTTTGATGACCTTATTATCAGTACACCTTTCACTGACCCGAACGGCCTTCGCTCCGGCAGCAGCTACGTGGTGTTTGGCACCAATCTCCCGTTTAATCCCACAATTAACTTGGGCACGCTGAATGGCAGCAATGGTTTTCGACTCGATGGCGCAACAGAATATGATGATTCCGGACGCGCAGTGAGCACAGCTGGTGATATCAATGGCGATGGCTTTGATGACCTCATAATTGGGGCTGATGGTGCCAACCCGAACGGCGTTAGTTCCGGCAGCAGCTACGTGGTGTTTGGTAAAAGTACTCCGTTTACCGCTACGCAGAACTTAAGCACGCTGGATGGAACCAACGGCTTTCGCCTTGATGGCGAAGCGGCGAACGACTTTTCGGGCAGAGATGTGAGTAATGCTGGTGATGTCAATGGTGATGGCATCGACGATCTCATTATCGGGGCTTTTGGTGCCAGCCCGAACGTCAGTGGTTCTGGCAGCAGCTACGTGGTATTTGGTAAGAGTACTCCGTTTTCTGCCACACAAAGTTTGAGTACACTGAATGGCAACAACGGCTTCCGACTTGATGGCGAAGCGACCTATGATCTTTCCGGCCGCAGCGTGAGCGCTGCTGGTGATCTCAATGGTGATGGCTTTGATGACCTCATTATTGGGGCTGATGGTGCTGACCCGAACGGCCTTCGTTCCGGCAGCAGCTATGTGGTGTTTGGCAAGAGTACTCCATTTACCACCACGCAGAACTTAAGCATGCTGGATGGCAGCAACGGCTTTCGTCTTGATGGTGAAGCGACGGACGACTATTCGGGCAGAAATGTGAGTGCAGCTGGCGATGTCAATGGCGATGGCTTTGATGATCTCATTATCGGGGCTGATGGTGCTGACCCAAATGGCAGTTTATCTGGAAGCAGTTACGTGGTATTTGGGACGAATACTGGATTAAATGCTACACTGAATCTGGGCACGCTGGATGGAACCAACGGCTTCCGACTTGATGGCGAAGCGGCCCTTGACTCTTCCGGCCGCGAAGTGAGCACAGCAGGTGATGTTAATGGCGATGGCATTGATGACCTCATTATCGGTGCACCTTTTGCTGACCCGAACGTCAGTAATTCCGGCAGCAGCTACGTGGTGTTTGGTCGACTCACTGGATTTCCATTGGTCAATTTCGATGTGAACCTGATTGATTTTGGTGATACAACACTAGGGACCAGCAGCAATACAAGCACCGTAACCTTAAGTAATCCCGGTACCGGTCTGGTCACCATTGATGGCATTAACCTGGCAGATCCTGCATTCGCCATCACCGGTGGCGACTGTGGCACGCCACCATTCTTCATCGGCGTCAACGAAACCTGCACACTTGACCTGCAGTTCACACCGCAAGTAATTGGTACCACGGTAACCAAGGCCATTGTTGAGAGTAATTCAGCCTCAAGCCCCGACTCATTCTTCCTGATTGGCAACGGCGTGCTGCCACCAATGGTCTCTTTACAACCCGATCCGCTGGTCTTTATGGACACCCCAGTTGGAAACAGCAGCACCGAAACACTCACGGTCGAAAACATCGGCCCAAGTAGCACCTTGGAACCCGGAATGGTTTCTATCCTAGGCGCTGATGCGGCTGATTTCAGCATCACCACAAACAACTGCCTCGGCGCACAACTAGAACTCAACCAGTCTTGTGACATTGAAATCAGTTTTACACCCAGCGTAGCCGGCACCCGCGCAGCGATGATACAGCTGGAGTCCAATGCACCCAGCAGCCCCGACTTTGTTGAACTGCTGGGCAGCAGTGATGTGATTTTTAAGTCTGGGTTTGAGTGAGATATACATCTGACTTTAATTCACTGGTGTGGTGAAAACTGAACTTCAAGGTTTAACCAAAAACACACGTACGCTGTGTAAAATACCACTTCTTTCTCTCCAGTGAATTGAGCCCTGTAAGCGTCATTAAAGTGGAGTGGTTTAAAACTCAAGGGTATAAAAATGCAACGAAAAAAGATCACTTTAGCGGTTTCAATGGCCTTGTGCCTGACACACATGCACAGTGCCAATGCTCAATTTGAACCCACCATTGAACTGGCCGATCTTAATGGCTTAAATGGCATCAGATTCAATGGCGTCGCTGAGTTCGATAACACCGGTGTTTCAGTCTCGTCAGCTGGTGACATCAACGGTGATGGCATAGATGATCTGATCATCGGCGCCAATGATGCTGATCCAAATGGGACTGATCGTGCTGGCAGCAGTTATGTGGTGTTTGGTACATCCATTGGTTTACCCAGTCCCTTTGAGTTATCAACTTTAAATGGCAGCAATGGTTTCACCATTAACGGGGTTGCTGATGTAGACTTGTCAGGTTTTTCAGTCGATGGGGCTGGAGACATCAATGGCGATGGCTTTGATGACTTAATCATTGGTGCGCTGTATGCCGATGTGAATGGTGCCAAGGATGCTGGCAGCGCCTATGTGGTGTTTGGTTCAAATACTGGTTTACCCAACCCGTTGAATTTATCCGACCTTGATGGCAACAACGGCTTTGCGCTTCATGGGATTGGCATGGGTGACCGAACCGGAAGAGCTGTCAGTGCTGCAGGTGATATCAACGGTGATGGCATCGATGACTTGGCTATTTCTGCAGATCGTGCCAGCCCAGGTGGCAGCAACAGTGCTGGCAGCGCCTATGTGGTATTTGGCTCGAACAGTGACTTACCCAACCCTTTTAATCTATCCAGTCTCAACGGTAACAATGGCTTCACCATCAATGGCTCTTCATCTTTTGACCAGGTAGGCACTTCCGTCAGCACAGCAGGGGACATCAATGGCGATGGCATAGATGATCTGATCATCGGCGCTGATAGCGCAGGCACAACAGGTAGCACATATGTGGTGTTTGGCTCCGATAATGGTATACCCAATCCTTTCAGTTTATCTGCCATCAACGGTACCAACGGGTTTTCCATCAATGGCGAGGCCAGTGGCGATTTGTTAGGTTTTTCAGTCAGTGCTGCGGGCGATGTTAACCACGATGGCATAGATGATTTAATTGTAGGTGCCCGTGGTGCTGATCCGAGTGGTAACAGTTTTGCTGGCAGCAGCTACGTCATTTATGGGTCTGATTCTGGTATTCCTCACCCTTTTGATTTATCAACCCTTAATGGTACCAATGGATTTGCTCTCAACGGTATAGCAGAAAATGATTACTCTGGCATTTCAGTCAGTGCAACTGGCGACATCAATGGTGATGGTATGGATGATCTGATCATCGGAGCCAGCGGTGCAGACCCTAATGGCTCAAATAGTGCCGGCAGTGCTTATGTGGTATTTGGTTCTGACGCGGGCATTTCACACCCTTTTGATTTATCGGCCCTCAATGGAGTTAACGGTTTTACTGTCAATGGTGTTTCGAATTCAGACACCACCGGTTATTCAGTCAGCGAAGCGGGTGATTTCAACGGTGATGGTTTGAACGACATATTGATAGGTGCTCGCAGGGCAGATCCTGATGGTAACAGCAGTGCTGGCAGCAGCTATGTGGTGTTTGGTAATGATGTGATTTTTAAAAGTGGGTTTGAGTAATTAGGTTTTACTTAACTAATATCTCAGCTATTTTGGTTTTTTTAAATCCATATTTTTAACATTAACGAATAACAAACAATTTATTTGTTATCATTTCATCGCTGTGTTTTTAGCTTCATTAAATCAATAAGGAAATCAATCATGCGATTCAAAAAAAATAAAATAGTTATGGGTGTTACTCTTGCACTAAGCTTTTCCCAAAACAATGCTTTTGCTCAATTTGATCCTGTAATCCAACTCAATGAGTTAAATGGTACAAACGGTTTTCGTATAGATGGAGAATCTTTGGCAGATCGCTCTGGTTTTTCAGTCAGTACTGCAGGAGATTTTAATGGTGATGGAGTCGATGACCTCATTATTGGAGCTTATCAAGCTGACCCTGGTGGTACTGACTCCGGTAGCAGCTATGTTATTTTTGGCACAAATGTCGGGGTGGGTTCTTCATTTAGTCTAAGTTCTTTAGATGGCTCTAACGGTTTTCGCCTCGATGGTGCGACAAAGGGTGAACGATCTGGTCTAGCGGTGAGCGATGTTGGCGATGTTAATGGCGATGGTATTGGTGATATAATTATTGGAGCACCTCGTGCCAATCCAAATATGAGTTATTCAGGCAGTAGTTACGTGGTGTTTGGTTCTGACGTTTTATTCGATGCCACATTGGGCCTCAGTTCACTTGATGGCTCCAATGGCTTTCGTCTTGACGGCGAAACTTTAGGTGATTTATCAGGCAGCGCAGTAAGTGCAGCTGGAGATATCAATGGTGATGGAATTGATGATATAGTCATCGGTGCATACAACGCTGATCTCAATGGCGCTTTTTCAGGAAGCAGCTATGTGGTTTTTGGCAGCAGTGGATTCAATGCCACACTGAATCTCAGTACATTAGATGGCTCTAATGGCTTTCGCCTAGATGGCATGGCATTTGAGTCTTCTGGCGGTGCTGTAAGCAGTGCTGGTGATGTTAATGGCGATGGCATTGACGACCTTATCATCGGTGCTCAGTATGCGGACAATAATGGGAGCTCATCTGGTAGTACTTACCTGGTATTTGGTACCAAAACAGAATTTAGTGCTACACTGGATCTCAGTACTTTGGATGGTGTCAACGGCTTTAGGATAGATGGTACCTCGGCCAGAGACTTACTTGGCAGGTCAATAAGCCGTGCTGGTGACGTCAATGATGATGGCATTGATGATATTATCATTGGGGCGCCTCGTGCCGATTATAGTGGTGTTGATTCTGGCAGCACTTATGTGGTGTTTGGTTCAAATGCTGGATTTGATGCCACGTTTAATGTCGAATCCCTTAATGGCATCAACGGTTTTCGGATTGATGGTACTACTGCTGATGAACGATCCGGTACTGCAGTAAACAAAGCGGGGGATGTCAACGGTGATGGCATTGATGATATTATCATTGGGGCACCTCTTGCCGACGTTAATGACGACGATTCTGGCAGTAGCTACTTAGTATTTGGTCGCAGCACCGCTTTTGAAGCCAGTTTAAATTTAAGTAGTCTGAATGGATCAAATGGCTTCCGACTCGATGATTCAGGGGTAGGTAATTTTTCTGGGTTTGCAGTAAGTTCTGCTGGTGATTTTAATGGTGATGGCATGAGTGACGTCATTATTGGAGCCTACAATGCTAACAACAGTGTTGGCAGTAGCTATGTGGTTTATGGAAAAACTGACGTTATATTTATGGACA
The DNA here is from genome assembly GCA_937942365.1 of uncultured Marinicella sp. Classification (GTDB taxonomy): domain Bacteria; phylum Pseudomonadota; class Gammaproteobacteria; order Xanthomonadales; family Marinicellaceae; genus Marinicella. Next base: position 31,489 of record CALDFB010000276.1, read on the forward strand.
GCTTTGAATAAAGTAATATGTGATCAAATATTGAATAAAAAACCCGAATTATGACCCAAAATAAACTTGAATTTAATGGCTCCAGACAGTTCTGCAGCTGGCTGATTGAACACAATATCAGTTTGAGCTTTTCCACCTATCAAGCGGGTAAGTTGTTTTTTATTGGTATGCAGGATGAGGCTAAGATGTCGGTTTTTGAGCGGACTTTTGCGCGCTGTATGGGTATTGGACTCGACCCTAAAACCATGAGTTTATGGGTGGCCAACCTTTACCAACTTTGGCGTTTTGAAAATGCTTTAAAGCCCGGACAATCACACCAAGGTTTTGATCGAGTTTACGTACCACAAGTGGGCTACACCACGGGCGATGTCGATGCGCATGATGTGGCCATTGATGATGAAGGAGTTCTTTTTGTGAACACCTTATTCAGTTGTTTGGCCAGGCCAAGTGACCAATACAGCTTTGAATCCATCTGGCAACCGCCGCATATTTCTAAACTGGCCGCTGAAGACCGCTGTCACCTCAATGGCCTAGCGACCAAAGATGGTCAGGCCGCTTATGTCACCTGTGTCAGCCAAACCGATGTGAATGAAGGCTGGCGCGAACACCGCCAAACCGGTGGTGTGGTGATTGATGTACAAAACAATGAAGTGGTGGCTGATGGTTTATCCATGCCGCACTCACCCAGATGGTATAACGGAAAACTATGGGTGCTGAATTCAGGTGAGGGTGAGTTTGGCTACATTGACCTGACCAGTGGTCGATTTGAGCCAGTGGCTTTTTGTCCAGGTTATCTGCGTGGCATGAGCTTTCATGGTGACTACGCGGTGGTAGGTCTTTCTAAGCCCAGAGGCAATAAAACCTTCGAAGGTCTGAAACTGCATGAAAAACTTGAAGCTAAAAAGGTACAGCCTCGCTGTGGCTTACAAGTGATTAATCTAAACACAGGTGATGTGGTTCATGAATTAAGAATCGAAGGAGTGGTCGAGGAGTTATACGATGTGTGTATTCTGCCCGGAGTGAAAAGACCCATGGCCATCGGTTTTATGAACGAGGAGATCAGGCGGGTATTGTCTTTGCCGTTTTAAAAAGATCTTTTTAAGAAGGACTAACCAATGTCCAAGTACAATCAAAAGATCATTCAATCATTGTAATCACAACTCTATAAAAAACTGGAGTTGCCTAATGCAAAGGCTTTGCATAGAAACTTGATGTCAGTTTAATGGTTTTTTGAGACTAAATACCTGCTCTTAATTATACTGAAGCTCCGACAAAGTAAAACCAAACTTTTGGCTTAATCAATTTTTTTATGGCAAAATAAAAATAACAGTAAAAAACCTCGACAATGTAAGGGAGTATTTAAAAATGAACCGCAAGAAAATCGTTGTTTCTATTACCTTGGTATTGAGTCTAGCGCAACAACCTGCATTGGCGCAATTTCCATCACCTTTAGAGCTGAGCACTTTAAATGGTAACAATGGCTTCACCATCAACGGTGTGAATTTAAATGACCGCTCTGGTACCTCAGTCAGCTCAGCAGGTGATATTAATGGCGATGGCATCGATGACCTTATTATTGGTGCTCCGTTGGCTGATCCTAATGGAGCGGGTGATGCTGGCAGCAGCTATGTGGTCTTTGGTTCTGATAATCCACTGCCCAACCCTTTTAATTTAAGCACCATCAATGGCAGCAATGGCTTCTCTATCAACGGCGAGGCTGCTGGTGACTCCTCTGGCTTTTCTGTCAACTCAGCTGGTGATATTAATGGCGATGGCATCGATGACCTTATTATTGGTGCGCCATATGCAGACCCAAATAATAATTTGTCTGGCAGTAGCTATGTAGTGTTTGGGCGTGATTCAGGTTTTACATCCGCACTAAATCTTTCTGGTTTAAACGGATCCAATGGTTTTGCGATTAATGGTGTGGCAGCAGCAGACCTCTCAGGTACTTCAGTGAGTTCAGCTGGTGATTTTAACGGTGATGGCATAGATGATTTGATCATTGGTGCAATATACGGTGAACCTAAAGGTGATGATTATGCTGGTGGCAGTTACGTAGTCTTCGGACGTGATACGGGTTTTACATCCACATTAGAGCTGTCTAGTTTAAATGGTTCCAACGGTTTCTCCATTAGCGGTGTGGCTACAGATGACCAGTCTGGCTTCTCTGTTAGTTCAGCGGGAGATGTTAATGGTGATGGTATAGATGATGTGATCATTGGTGCGCCATATGCAGACCCTAATAGTAACGATGAAGCTGGTAGTAGCTATGTGGTATTTGGTTCTGACAACCCACTGCCCAACCCTTTTAATTTAAGCACCATCAATGGCAGCAATGGTTTCTCTATCAACGGTGTGTTTGCAGGTGACAACTCTGGCTTTTCTGTCAGTGCAGCTGGTGATGTTAATGGCGATGGCATCGATGATCTGATTATTGGTGCTAATCGCGCAGACCCCAATGGCAACCAAAATGCTGGCAGCAGTTATGTGGTATTTGGTTCTGATAGCTCATTACCGAACCCTTTTAATTTAAGTACCATCAATGGCACCAATGGCTTCACCATCAACGGTGTGATAAGTGGAGAAAACTCTGGATTTTCTGTCAGCGCAGCGGGCGATATCAATGGCGATGGCATAGATGATTTGATTATTGGCGCCCCAAATGCAAATTTTTCTGTTAATTTAGTCGGTGCGAGTGATGTACTGTTAGGTTCAAAAAACCCCATACCCCATCCATTTAATATCAGCACAATTAATGGCCTAAATGGCTTCAGTATGTTTGGTGTGGCAAATGGCGACAGGACTGGTGCAGCAGTCAGTGCTGCAGGTGATGTCAACGGTGATGGAGTTGATGACTTGATTATCGGTGCTCCTTTTGCTGACCCTAATGGCGTAGGTGTTGCTGGCAGCAGCTATGTGGTATTCGGCGAAAGAGACCTGATTTTTAAGGATGGGTTTGAATAGGCCATTGCAAACATGCTATTTGTCTCTGGTGTTTTTAACCCATTAAAGATGTTAATGGTGACTTGATTGTTGGTACCAGAGGTATGGGCCCCAATCTCAGAGCCAACGCGGGCAACCATTATGTTGTATTTTGTGGTGATGCAATTTTTAAAAACAAATTTCAATGACACCAGCTCAGTTGCATCATTTTTAGTTAACACACAAATTAAGAAACTTGTAAGTCTTTACTCAATAAACATTTAAGCAGTGTAAAATGTTGCTATCATCTACCATCAAAGCATATTGATATGAGCGCTAACCACTATCCAGCTGAAATAGATCAATTCGACAGCCAAGCGGCTTTTTGGTGGGATTTGCAAGGCCCTTTTAAAACCCTGCACCAAATCAATCCGGTTCGCCTTAAATACATCACCGATCACGTCACTATCGATGGTCAAAAAGTACTGGATGTGGGCTGTGGCGGTGGCATTTTGTCTGAAGCGCTGGCCGCTAGTGGTGCAGAGGTCACTGGGCTGGATTTATCTTCCGCTTCCCTGCAAACCGCTAAGCTACATTTACATGAATCTGGTCAACAAGTGAATTATCAGCAACAAAGCATCGAAGACTTTGCTGCAGAAAATCCAGAATCTCAAGATGTGGTGTGTTGTTTAGAAATGCTTGAGCATGTGCCAGACCCTGACAGCATCATCGATGCTTGTTTGAAAGCATTAAAACCGGGAGGTTGGTTATTTTTATCCACCTTAAACCGAACCCCCAAAGCGATGCTGCTGGGTATATTTGCTGCTGAACATATATTGAAGATTGTTCCCAAAGGGACGCATCATTTTGAGCAGTTCATCAAACCCTCTGAGTTGGTTAAAATATTGAACAAGAAAGCCGTGGACATCGAAAACATCTCTGGCATGCGCTACAACCCAATCACCGAAACAGCCAGTTTGGATGCTCAGGATTTAGACATCAACTATTTTGTGGCCATCAAAAAGCATGAAAAAAGCTGAAACTAAAATTTCTGCCTTGTTGTTCGATCTGGATGGTACGCTGATTGATACGGCTGTTGATATGATTCATGCCTTGGCTCAATTGGCTGACAATCATCATATTAAACACAACTTAAATGTCGCTGAATTCCGCCAATACATCTCTAAAGGAGCGGTGGCTTTGGTCAAGTCAGTGTTCGACAACCCTTCACCTGAAAAGCTGGAATCACTGCGCAAAGAATACCTGGAAATTTACCAACAACAACTCAACACCCACAGCCAATTATTCGAGGGTGTGGCTGAACTCATTCAACATTTGGATCAAAATCACATCCCTTGGGGCATTGTCACCAACAAACCGTCGTGGTTGGCTAAACCCATTGTCCAAGCCACCACAGAACTTAACAACTCACAAATTCTGCTGTGTGCCGATGAAATGGGCGTGGCCAAACCTGACCCCAAACCTTTATTGGTTGCCGCTGAAAAAATGGGCATCAATCCTGCAAGCACATTGTATTTAGGTGACGCCCAATCTGATATCGATGGCGCTCATAATGCGGGCATGCAATCGGCGGTGGCGATGTGGGGATATTTGGCGCCAGAGGATAAGGTGGATGAGTGGGGGGCTGGGTTTAGGTTTGAATCATCTTCCGCAATAGTTACAAAACTGCTATCAAGTAAATTTTTATGATTTACCTTTCATTAACAGTTGCAATGGTTTCACAGTTAGGAGTCCTGTATTTTTTATATACAAAATCTTCAGAAACTAAAGAAAGTATTGTATTGATCATTTTTGCTTCTGTATGTAAATAAAAAGATCAAAGAGCAACTTTAATTTATGGTTTTACAATTTTCATCAAGAACCTGACTACAAACTTTATTAACTTCTTGTTTATTTTTTTGGTACATATACATATTTTCTTATTTCTTCAACAACTTCCGGATATAAGAAAAAAGAAGAATTCTCTGCTAAAAAATAATTAGGCAAAGTTACTGTCTTTCTTCTTCGCTTTGTAAAGTATATATTACTCCAAATTAAAGCTGTTCGTGCTCGGTGCTGCTTATTATCTAAAACTTTTTCAATAAACCCATTCAATACCAATAAATTTTCTTTGGTTTTATTGTCAGTTTGTTTGAGTAGTTCTTCGAATTTAGGAAGTAAAGGGACATTTTCCGTTCTTAATGAATAATTATAAAGAATTGAATTACAATACCGCCTTAGTTCCCAAACCACTCGATCTAGATACACCACTTCATGTTCATGTAAATACCACGAGACTTCCATATACCTATATTTAGCATTAGTCTCTTCTAAACGTTTTAGGAATTTATCCGATTGATCTGAGATCTTTATATCAATGTGACCTGACAAAATTTCTAGTGTTCTTCTTACCTCGTGTCCTAAGGGTGGTTTTGGCTTTGGAGTTCGGCTTAATAAAATAATACACTTCGCATATTTTTCTAAAGCATGTAATGCAGACCAGTGAAACTGAGGGATTAAAGCAGAACGATATGCCATACGCGCATGAATGTAATCCTTATCTGCGGTGTCTCTAAGCCCTCTAAGAGCATAATCATTTATTTTATCGTTAATATTCATATTCGCTTTGAGGTTTCTTTCTTGAATGCTTGATATGGTATACCAAACTTGGCTTGTTAATCGGGTAAATTATTAACCGACGAAAGCTCTAGCCTAGATTCCTGCCACTCGCCTAGGCTCGGCTGAAATGACGGTGGTTGATTAGCTTTCTAGATTGGAAAATCTAACTGCTTCACCCTGCATTAAGCTTAAGTAACTAAAGAACAAAAGAACGTCATTGCGAAGGAGGTACGACTGCGGCAATCTCCATAAATCTGGTGTAATGCTTTTTGTATAAATTACCTTTGCTTTACGAGATTGCCGCGGTCGTTTCACTCCCTCGCAATGACACCGATTTTTACTCTTTCCCAACGCTCCAGCGTGGGAATGCATAGGGATGTTCATGTTAAGTTTAACTCATCAATCAAATTAATCGTTAACCTGAAAAACCTTCTGCCTGGATTCCTACTAACTCACTTAGGCTCGGCTGGAATGACGGTGGTTTTTTTGAACTTTTAACCTTTGGAATGTTTACTGATGTGCAGTTAAGTGTTTTTGAAACCAGTGGCTCATCCTTGAGCGTTTTAATCCTTTTGATTCCTTTATATGTTTAGCAGGCAGTTAAGTTTTAAATCTCTTGTTAACTTATATCCTTGAACTCGTCCTGGAGTGTTATCTTCCTTTTAATTCCTTTTTTACCTATTTAAGAGAGGGAGTTTTTTAACTGCCTTATTTATATACTCGTAAAACAAGTCCAAACCTTGTCAAAATAATTGAATTATTTTTAATTTATTTGGTGGCAGTTAAGGGTTTTTCATGAACAGCGCTATATATTGGGTGTTTTGAGGGTGGTTTTATTTGACAAATTTTCCATGGTATTAAAGTAGACACTATTTTATTTTCAATGGATAGTTGGCTTCAGCCAACCTGTATAACTAATGATTCTAAAACCTGTTGACTAAAGTCAACAACCCAAAAGTGGGTCAAATATTCTTCAAAACCTTAAAGATAAATGTGTAGCAACTAAAAGCCTTGCACTAAAAGGGCATAGTTTTAACTAGCGAACTGAAACAATAAATCATTCATTCTAAGTTTTTTGGATTTAGAAAAACCTTCTGCCTAGATTCCTGATCTCGCCTCCGGCTCGTCTGGAATGACGGTGGGTTTATTGGCTTTTCTAGTTTTGTGATTCTATTAACCCGTCTACAAAATACCGTACGTTTCAGTCTAAGACAGTTCGTTCGTAGCGCCAAGGGACTTGTATCTTAGAAAAGTGTCTATTAATCAACAATGGTTTAGACTATCCAATGGCGATTGGATAAAGGGATAGTGATACTCATAACTGTCATTTTCTTTCTTTGAGTTTTTTAGTCTGGTTAGCTACTTTCTAGGGTGACAAATACATTGCTGAAATCGCACTTTTTTAAATCGCTTTTATGAATTACAAAATACAAGTCTCCAGCATCTCCCCAGCTCATATCACCTGTAGAAGTTACTTTTAAAAGTGTCATCCAATCTTGAGGTTGTCCTTTTTTCTTTAAGGATGCTTGTAGTTCTGGCATTTCGTTTTGGGTAAAGCCATACGCATTTACCGCATAGTCATGAGGATACGCCCTAATTAAAGGCCCCTCAAAATCGTCGTATATAGCATCAAGTAGTTGCTCATTATCTAGTAAAGTTTCAGCTTCGCCTTCGAATAAATGTGTATTTACTTTTCTGCAATACATATCAGGACAGCTACTCATTTTTTCAGCATTTACCTTATGGCCTTCATACTCATTACCTGACATTTCTGAATAGTCATCTTCTTCAAATTTAAATCTTTTACCAGACGCTAAGGTTTTAGTGTCTTCTACATATAGTATTTTGCATGAGGTATCACTTTCATCATAAACACTATGAATGGTTTCTAAAAAGAAAAACAGCATGCCTTTTCTTGGTAAATAGCCTTGTAAATGTGCTATCGCTGTACAGTTAATTTGCCCTATAAACTCGTGAATATAGTCTTTCTTCTCGTCATGCCAATTGTCACCAAATCTTGGGTACGGCATATCTTCTGGTAAATCTGGCATACCGCCAAAACGGTGATTTCCTATAGTTGTGTAATCTTCTTTCTCAACATGCTGAAAACTGATGCCTTTTTTAATGAGCGAAAGTAGGGATGTCGAATGTTCTTGTAATTTACTTTTAGTAACTATGGTTTTTATTTCGGGAAGTAAGTCGCAGTCATGTTTGACATAAAATACCTTGTCTTCCCAAGAAACTAAACCTTTACCATCTGCGCCTTTGTACTCATAATCTAGAAGGCGTAACTTATCTTCCATAGCCATTTCCAATGTTTTTATTGTATTGAAGATGCCAGGAAGCGTTTCTAATGGGTTATTTTCAATAGCAATTGCTGTTAGCTTGGGTTGTTTTGCCAGAGATTCTGGTAAGGTTATAAATTGATTGTTATTTAAACTGATCGTTGTAACTGCTGGTAGGTTTATTTTTTCTGGAATGGCAGATAATTGGTTTGTATCTAGCGATAAATAGTCTAATTTGGGCAACTGCCAAACCTCGTCTGGTATGGCTTCTAATTCGCAGTTATAAAAAGATAAACGTTCTAACTGCTTTAGCTTCACGATACTTTCAGGAAGCGTTTTTAATGCTGCTTTCTGTATGTAAATGCTTTTTAATTTGCTGAACGTACCTATTTCTGCTGGTATTTCATTGAAAGGTAATTTCTCCTTGTTTCCATGATTATTAACAGTGAGCTTCTCTAAATTTTTAAAATTAAGAAAGGTTTCAGGAAATTTTGAAAAACTGGGATTGGTAAGTGATAGAAACCGAACATCTTTTGGGTTTGTGGTGGTTGTTTCTTCCATGGAACTAAAATGATAATCTTTCCACTCTAAAGGAGTCGTATCAAACTTCTTCGCTATTTGTATAGGAAACGCTTTATCATGATACGTTTTGGTCATTTCACCATTAACCAAAAACCAGCCATCTTTAAGACATACATTACCATTAAAATCTAGACGATAATCAAATCCTTCTATATCTGAACGTAAGAAAAATGGTGCTTCCGTTTTACCTTCCTTGAATTGAAATTCTCCTGTAGGAACACCATTTTTGTGAATACCTTGAAAGGGGATTGAAATTTCTACTTCTCCATTGTCTTCATAATCATCTAAAACCGCTGCTTTTATTGCTTTCTTAGGTGTTTTTGCTTTTGCCTTAATGGTTACATGTAGTTTGTTTGAGTAGTCACTTATTATCATTTGGCAATCAACTAAAATAAAATCAAAATCACCTACTGTAAAAAATGCATTATCCTTATCAGGAATTGCAATAGATTTAAATGTTTTAGTTTCTTCGATACTGTAATTATCATCTACATCATCACTGTAATCATCACCCATATCACCAAGCATATCATCTAGTCTTTTTTCATAGGCTTGCGCATCGGCTTGACGTTTTTTCGCATCTGCAAGCACTGTTACAGAATTCAGGCTATGCTTGGTCCAATCTTCTAAAAACCCATCTTTAGTAACCTCATGTATACTTATAAATGAGATAAAATCTACCTCATCTATTAAAATGATGGCAAACAAATAATGTAAATTACATTGTTTATCTAATACTTTGGTATTTACTTTGGCCGACAGTGTTAAGGCTTTACAGCCATTGATAGTAATTTCTTCAACAGCGCTTATATCCTTCTGATTTTCTTCTGTAAGGTAATAATTGATCATTTTTTCTGAGAACGTGGTACCTTTTATTTCGTCACTATTAAAGTATTTTATGTCCTCTATACTAAGCCTTACAGAATGTGGGTGTATGGTAAATGGAATTTGACTGCTTCTGGAAAGTGCTATTATTTCTGAACTGGTATACTCATCAAAAGTATTTGGTACTTCAAAACTAAAAAGTGGGTGTTCTATTTTTTTCATGTCTCAGTTATTTTGGTTTTAAATCTAATTTATATATCACTTTTTTTGCGCATTGACATTCTACTTTAGAGGCAAAACCAATACTATTATGCATGTTAAATTCAGTATATAAAAATATACTATTGAAGGGTTTTTTTGCCATACAGCCAATCCAAGCCTTGTATCGCTGTGGATGGGAATGCAGTAGTATGACTGGCACCCGCTATGATTGAAATCTTTAAATCAACTGAATATTCAGCTTGTTGTTTTAGTTTTACTGCCAAAGTTTTTGCTCCAGCGACGTGGTAATCCCAAAGGGCAGCCCTTTTCATTAACTTAAAATTAAATGTTGGTTATGATTAAAAACAAAATTTCTCGCTTGCGCTCTGGCGTGGTCATGTATCAGTAGGCATCCTAATTAAACCAGCTCCTCAAACAAAAAAGGCCGCATTCAGCGACCTTTTCAATTCAACACAAGAGGCTATTAAGCCACCATTTGTGTTTTCAGTTTCTTCAACGCAACCGCTTCTAATTGTCTGATGCGTTCGGCTGAGACTTCGTATTTTGCGGCCAACTCTTGTAAAGTGGCTTTTTTATCCACCAACCAGCGACTTTGGATGATGTCCAAAGAGCGATCATCTAATTTATCCAATCCTTTGAACAAAGCGTGGTGATGCTTTTCAGCTTCTGTTTCTTTGATCAACTCAGCCTCTGGTGTCGGGCTGTTGTTCATGAGCCACGCTTGAGGTGAGTAGTTGTTTTCTTCATCGTCATCTACGGGTAAGTCAAAAGACACATCCTGTCCATGTAAACGAGACTCCATTTCAACCACCACTTCGGGACTGACATCGAGGTCTTTGGCAACACGTTTGACTTCGTCGTGGGTAAACCAGCCAAGACGCTTTTTGTTTTTTCTTAAATTGAAAAACAATTTACGGTGCGCTTTGGTGGTGGCCACTTTTAAAATGCGCCAGTTCTTTAAAATATACTCATGAATTTCAGCACGAATCCAATGTACTGCAAATGAGACCAAACGAACTTTATGGACTGAGTCAAAGCGTTTGATGGCTTTCATTAAGCCAATGTTGCCTTCTTGGATGAGGTCACCGACAGGTAAGCCATATCCTGAATAGCCTTTGGCTACATAAACCACAAAGCGTAAATGTGACATGACCAAAGCATGTGCTGCATCGATGTCTTCATGATCGCGTACTTTGTCAGCCAAAGAGCGTTCTTCTTCGACGGTCAGTACGGGAATTTGGTTGACACTGCTGATGTATGACTCCAGAGAGCCAGTGACTGCAGGTACTGGTAGGTTTTTGATATTAGTTGTCATTATTATTGTCTCCAATCTTACATGGCTTAATAAGCCCATGTGATGAGAAGTAAAGATGCCTCGGTTGATCAATATTAATTTGACCTGTAAACACCTGTGAAGTTCCGTCCTCCATTGAGCAACGGGGAAGCAATTATAGCATGACAGAAACCCGTGTCAATGGGCCAAAAGTGCCAGGTAACTGTTAATTAAAACAACCCGTAAGGGGCTAAGTTTTTCGCCATCAATTAGCAGACACCAAAATACTCCAAAAGCTGTCATTTTTCTGTGAAAATATGGTTTTTATTTGGGTTTAAAGCTTATGAAATTGTGGGGCGATCTAAAATCAGGCAACTGTTATAAAATTCAGTTAACAGCGGCATTGTTAGACATTGATTTAGGCTGGGTTGATGTAGATATTATGCAGGGCCAAACTCAAACCCCGGAGTTCTTAAACATGAACCCCAATGGCAAAATACCCTTGCTACAATTAAAAGATGGGAGTTATTTAAGTGAGTCCAATGCGATCGTCAACTACTTAGCATTTGGTTCATCGCTGTTGCCGGATACTCGTTTGGCTTTCAGTCAAGTCCAGCAGTGGCAGTTTTTTGAACAATACAGTCATGAACCTTATGTTGCAGTGGCTAGATTCATCAACAAATACCTGGGATTACCCGATGATCGACTGGCAGAATACCAAGCCAAACAAACAGGTGGAAACAAAGCATTGGCGGTGATGGAAGCGCAACTGAGTGATACAGCATATTTAACCGGTGATGCCATTACGGTTGCTGATGTGTGTTTGTATGCCTACACCCACATTGCCGATGAAGGTGGTTTTGATTTAGACTATTTTCCAGCGATCCAAAGGTGGCTGCTAACCATAGCAGCCCACCCTAAGTTTATACCAATGCAGTCTTAAGGAATATAATTAAGGTCACACAGACAGTGAGCCATTTGCTGAACTTCACCCGGTTTTGCGTCCAATAAAAGTGTCAATTCAGCAGCAAATGGTTGTAATAACTGCTGAATTTTGAGGTTGCTTTTAGTTCCTGAAAGATCGATGTGTTCACTGGCTTTGGCCATCATGTCTACAAATAATTGTTCGGTGAAGCTCAAACTTTCTTCCACCCATACCAACTGATGATCATCGCCTAAATTGGCCAAGCTGGCTGCCTCTTTAATGGCTTGTTGTAGCCCGCCTAAGTTATCTATCAAGCCTAAATCATGGGCTTGTTTGGCAGTCCATACACGACCTCGTGCGATGCGATCAACCATTTCAACTTCTAAGTTTCTCGCAGCGGCTACTGAACCAATGAATTGTTGGTAGCCGTATTCAATGTTACTTTGAATCAATTCAGCAAATTCAGGGTCTAAATCTTTATCAGGGTTAAAGGCGCCGACCCATTTAGTGGTGCCAACACCGTCGGTACTGATGCCCAATTTATTAAACAATTCAGGGTAAGTCATTAACAAACCATAAATACCAATTGATCCAGTGATGGTTGCCTCATCCGCCCAGATACTGTCGGCAGTCATCGAAACCCAGTAACCTCCAGAGGCGGCCAGGTTACCCATTGATACCACCACGGGTTTACCGGCCACTTTTAAGGCATCCACTTGACGTCTGATTTGTTCAGATGGATAAACACCACCACCTGGACTGTTCACCCTTAATACCACTGCTTTGACTGATTGATCTAGTCTGGCTCGTTCTAATAAAGCGCTGGTTGAGGCCCCACCGATCGTGCCTGGGGGCTGCTCGCCTCCATAAATGGCGCCTTCGGCGACCACCACTGCAATTTGCTTAGCAGCTGTGTTTTTAGGTTTGTGTGTGGTGAGGTAGTCTTCAAAATTGATGCCACGAAAATGGTTGTTATCATCATCAAATGAACTGACTTCAGCGATGCGTTTGTGCATAAAGCTTTGTTTCATGATGCGATCGACTAAGCCAGATTCTACCGCCATATTGGCAACGGAACCTTTATTGGCCATCAACCTTTTGGCCTGTTGATCAACAATTTCCTCAATTTCTTCAACCGATAAGTCCCGTCTTTTGGCCACTCCAGCCATATAGGTTTGCCACAGGTCATTCATAAAGTGGAGCCCAGCCTCTTTCGCTTCCAGCGACATGTCGTTGCGAACATAGGGCTCAGCAGCGGATTTGTATTCACCGACTTTGAATAAATGAACATCAACACCGAGCTTATCTAAACCGTCTTTGAAGTAGTTTCGATATGAGCCAAAACCTTGTAAAAACAGGAAGCCTTGAGGGTCCATCAAAACCTCATCAGCCAAACTGGCGAAATAATATTGGGCTTGTGATAAGTTGGTTGCCATGGCGATTACGGGTTTGTCGGTTTTTTCTCTGAATTGATCAATGGCATATTCAATTTCACGTAAATTGGCCAATCCTGCGCCCCACATATAGTCTGGGTTCAGTACCAAAGCGCTGATTTTTGAATCTGTCGTAGCCAACTCAATAGCCAACAACAAGTCACGAACTCGGGTCTCAGGAATGCTGGTACCTCGGATGTTATCAATGGCCTGTGAGGTGGGGTCTCCGCTGAACTGATCAACGATGAAACCTTTAGGGGCTAGGACTAAAGCTGTTTGGTTTTTGATGTTGATGCTTTGTCCGCCAAAGATAAAGTATAAAATGAACAGAAAAACCAACAACAATAAAAGATGTCTGGTGAAGTTAGCCACTAAGATAAATGGCTTGGTAAAAAAATTGAATAAGTTACTCATAATTTTGGTTTTAAACGGTGGTGGGTTATTGTCATGCAGCTATTTTAACAGGCGAAGCGTCTTTAACATGTCACAATGGTCATGAATTAACATAGTTTTAAAGATCCACTTGTAAGCACCTAAACAAAAGATCATAATTATAGGCCTATTCATCCCCAGTAAAAAGCATGATATTTAATCAAAAAACCAAATTAATTTTCTTAAGCTTTGTGTGCTTGTTTTTCGTATCACTGAATGTTCATGGTGAAATTAAATCGAGTTATATTAACCAAAAAAATGCTTGGGATAAACATCAACAGATGAAAGCCAACACCCCATTCAAGGGAGTAACTTGGCGCAATGTGGGCCCCGTAGTACAAGGTGGCCGTGCTGTGGATGTCATCAGACCCAATGATCAGCCTCATGTTATCTATGTGGCTTATGCCTCTGGCGGGGTGTGGAAAAGTGATAACAATGGCACCACATTTCGATCCATTACTGATCACCTATCTAGCCAAATCGTCGGTTCTTTGGCAATAGATCCTAATAATTCTGATGTGTTGTGGTTGGGAACCGGTGAAAATAACTCATCCAGGTCTTCTTATGGCGGTATGGGTGTGTTCAAGTCAACCGATGCGGGAGAAACATGGAGACATGTTGGTTTGGGAGATACTGATCGCATCGGCAGAATATTGGTTGATCCACAAGATTCCAATCGAGTCTATGTGGCAGCACTAGGAAAGCTGTACTCCAAAGGAGGTGATCGTGGCTTATATCGCACCAAAGATGGCGGTGAAACTTGGGAAACATTGGTTGCTGGCACTGGTTGGACAGGTTTTATAGATGTCGCTCGTTCACCCAATGGTGTGATGTATGCGGCCGCCTGGGAAAGGTCACGCTCGGCATGGAATTTTGTTGAAGGTGGAAAAGGCAGTGCCATTTATCGCAGCACAGATAATGGCGAAAGCTGGCAAAGACTTGAGAATGGGTTACCACAAGGTCAGTATACCGGTCGCATGGGTTTAACTGTTTCAACCAGTCATCCTGAAACCTTATATGTTTCAGTTGATAACCAGACACCACTGCCGGAAGATCAATGGGATATGGGTGACAGCGCTGTAACCACCAAAAGATTAAAAAATATGGATAAGCAGGCTTTTCTACAACAAGACCCCAAAGCCATAGAACGTTTTTTACGAAGCAATAACTTTCCACCGGACTTGAAAGCAGAAACGCTGATAGAACAGATTGAAAATGATGAAATAACGCCAACAGACTTAGTTGGTCAATTAACCGATGGCAATGATAATTTATTCAATGTAGACATCAAATCCTTAGAAATCTATCGCTCAGATGATGGTGGGGATAGTTTTTATCGAACACATAAAGCTGACATCCAGCAGGTGGTGTATTCCTATGGCTATTACTTTGGTCAAATTAAAGTGGATCCACAAAATGTAGATACAGTTTATGCCACAGGTGTGCCATTCATTAAATCAACCGATGGTGGTAAGACTTGGGACGGTGCCTGGGAATCATCAGTTCATGCCGATATTCAGGCCATTTGGGTTAATCCAAAACACAGTAACCACATCATGATTGGTAATGACGGTGGCGTGGATGAAAGTTTCGACGGTGGTCAAACTTGGCGAAAAGTGGACAAGCAGCCGGTAGGTCAGTTCTATACCATTGCTGTTGATATGGAAAAACCATACAACATATATGGAGGTTTACAAGACAATGGTACCCTCAAAGGGTCTAGCAACAATTTGTGGCACAACAACCAATACCACGGCAGTGATTGGGAGCGAATCTTTGGTGGTGATGGCATGCACGTGAACATAGATGACGATGAAAAGTTGACTTATGTGGGGTTCCAATTTGGTAATTCATTCAGGTTAAGTTCGGCGGCGCCCAAAAATATCACACCACCAACCTATGTGGGTGAAGAAACCCTGCGTAAAAATTGGAATACGCCTGTGATGATGTCCACTCATAACAAGGACATCTTGTACTTTGCCGGTCACCAAGTTTATCGCAGTATGAACCAAGGCGATGATTGGACGGCCATCAGCGAAGACCTCACCGAATCCAGTCAGAAAGGTGATGTGCCCTTTGCCACGGCCACCAGTTTGTCCGAATCGCCATTGAAGTTTGGTTTGCTTTGGGTGGGCACCGATGATGGTTTGGTTTGGGTGACTAAAGATGGTGGGAACCAATGGACAAAAGTCAGTAAAAAGCTGCCTAAAGGCAAGTGGATCAGTCGGATAGTTGCTTCACCACACGAGGAGAAACGTGCTTGGTTGGCCATAAATAATTATCGCAATGACGACATCAAGCCTTATTTGTATAAAACTGAAAATTTGGGTAAAAGTTGGCAAAATAGGGTCAATGGTTTGCCCAATGAGACCATTAATGTCGTTAAAGAGGATCCGAAAAATTCAGACATCGTATATGTGGGTACCGATAAAGGTATCTATGTTTCAACCAATCAAGGGCAAAACTGGCAAATGCTGGGTGATCAATTGCCGACAGTACCTGTTCATGATTTGATTGTCCACCCTCGTGAGAATGAATTGATTTTAGGAACCCATGGTAGAAGTGTTTTCGTTGCAGATGTTGGGCCTTTACAAACCATGACGGATGAAAACCAGGCGGCTGACTTACATATTCATGACATCGATGAAATCAAAGAAAAAGGTGGTTGGGATAACAGACCAAGGCTGTGGGGCTATAACGATGACTTGGATGACAGTCAAAGCGTTTATATTTGGGCTAAGGATGCTGGCGATGCAACACTGACGATTACCAACAAAGATGATTCGGTTTATCGAACCCAAAAACTTCGACTGACTTCTGGTTTAAACCAATGGTTGTGGGACTATAAGGTAGATATTGATGCTGCCATTAAAGCGGAAATCGCACTTAATGAAAAAAACAAAGATGACGACAAGCCCTTTAATTTGTCCATGGTGCCCTACGCAGAGTCGAAACGTTTGGGCCATCCTGACTACATAGAACCTGGTGAGTACAAAATGGTCATTGAGCAAGGTTCACATCAACACAGTGTTGATTTGACCATCAAATAATTGGCATCCTTGTGAAGGAAGGTGACTTAAACCGCCCAGCTTTTTGGCCTCATTTTTCAGCTTGGCTGGTGTTTGGCATAAGTTGGTTTTTAGCCCATTTACCCTATCCATTTTTACTGTGGTTGGGTCGAGGAATTGGTTGGCTATTCAAAAAGTTAGTTAAGTCACGTCAAGCGGTGGTTGAAAAAAACATCCAAATTTGTTTTGCCGAATTAAGCGCCAAGGAACAGCAAAACATCATTGATCAAAATTATCGAGAGACCGGTATGATGGTCAGCCAGACTTTGAGAACTTTTTTAAACCGCTCGCCCAAACCGTTCGAAGGTCTCACAATTCAAGGCAAAGAACACCTGGAAAAAGCCCGCGCCAATAAACAAGGTGTGTTGCTGGTTTCGGGACACTTCACTGCACTAGATGTCGGTGGTCGTGCCATTTGTGAGCAATTCCCAATAGCAGGTGTATATCGCCCCCACAAAAACGCGGTGCAAGAATATGTGGTGAAAAAAGCCCGTTTGAATTACGCTGATGCCATGTTTACCCGTGATGAACTTAAAGGCATGGTTAAATATTTAAAATCTGGAGGAATTCTTTGGTATGCCCCAGACCAAGATTACCGCCGGGGCCAATCGGTATTTGCAAATTTTTTTGGTACGCCTGCATCCACCATCACTGCCACCCACCAGCTGGCCAGAATTTCTGGCTGCCAAGTGATGTTTTATACGGTCCAAAGAATTGATCAACACCCCTTTTATCAACTCAGTGTCTCTGCACCGCTGGAGAATTTCCCCAGCAAAGATGTATTAGTCGATACGCAAAGAGTCAATGATCAGATTGAACGAATGGTTAAGCAAAACCCAAGCCAATACCTGTGGCTACATAAACGATTTAAAACCCGACCAGAGGGTGATGATAATTATTATTGAGCGTATGACTTCACATACCATAAAAGAACAAAATCCAAAAGTCAGGTTTTTATTGCGCCGAAAAAAACTCTTTAAATACGGTAAAACCGCGCTAGCCGTCATTCCAGCCGAGCTTTAGCGAGAGCAGAAACCAGGTGCGTGATCTTTGAGTTAATAATCAACTCAAAAATCATTACATAAAAAACCCCATGAAAAGACATTAAGAAAACCCTTAAAATTACAGTATTAACATTCATGTTCCTTAGTTAACCTATCTAATGACTAAAAGAGCGGAAATTTATGTTCCCACCTGATATGAGAAATTCCGTGCCTGGATCCCTGCTCTCGCTAAAGCTCGGCTGGGACGACGGTTTAGTTCAGGTATTTAGTTAATACCAAAATCATAAATACTTTATATTCCCTCTTCCACCCCCATGATGTGTGCATGTCATGGAATAAAATCATATGAAAATACCACATTTAGACCCTGAGTTCGCTCGAAGTCGAATGCGACAATGGCCACAAGCCTTTCGTATCAGCTTATTATTTTTGGTGGTAATTTGGGCGCTGTTTTTACTGGCACAAGTGCTGCCATTGACTCAGTTCGGTACCAAGCCTCGAAGTCTTGAGGGTCTGTTAGGTATTGTTACCATGCCTTTCATTCATAGTGGTTGGCCGCACTTGATTGACAACAGTTTACCCATGTTTTTAGCCATGGTGGCTTTGTTTGGTAACTACCCCAAGGTGGCAGTTAAAACAGTGGTGTTCAGCATTTTACTTTCAGGCACTTTGGTTTGGTTGTTTGGTCGAGAGGTCAATCATATCGGCTCCAGTGGTTTGTTCTATGCTTTGCTCACTTATTTGTTTGTCAGTGGATTTTTGAAAAAGGATTTACAGTCGATTGGTATTTCAGTGGCCATTGCATTCATGTATGGCTATATGATTTGGGGCATCTTTCCAGGTCGAGCAGGTATTTCATGGGAGTCACATATGTTCGGTTTTTTATCGGGTGTGTTTTTGGCCTACAACACCAAAGACATTGATCGGCCCGTACTCAAAGATTGGCGCTTGGATGATGATCTTGATGATTATTACGGGGATTAATCAATGAATGTCATTGGCTGATTTAATTCATCGGCTGCCTAAGGTTCAATGATTTAAAACTGTGAAGAACATAACACAATCTGTGCATTTTTATTTGTTATACTAAAGATTTAATACAGGCCTTTTTTTTAAAAATTCTTTTTTTAGGAAGCTATATTCATGCGTTTTACTGTGTTTTATTTGTTTTTATTTTTGAATTTTATTCGCCCAAGTCATGCCTCCGCTCAATCAAATTTAGGAGATTTGGTTTTTTTACACGGATTCGAACAACCTCGGTCCGTTTGTTCTTATTCCGATTTGGAAAAGGCAGGAATTGGTCAAGATTTATTGCTGGTTTGTGATATTGACCTTAAAGGTCAAACGCTCAACTTAGCGCCAAATTTAACCGTCAGAAGCTATGGTTCGATTATTTTTGGAGGCACAGTTGTTTTAGACCAAACATTGATAGAAGGGTTGATTTTAAACCATGATTTAACCATCGAAGGTGAAGGTCGTTTAATAGATTTAACTTACGTTTTTGACCCTTCAAAATGGCCCAACATCATTCAAGGAGAGGTGACTGCAGATCAAGCACATGGAAACAATCAAATGCTTGAAGATTTGTTTTTTCTGATTCATGAGTTATATGGCCGTGTTTTCAAAATAGATATCTTTGATGCTTATTTTTTGCCACGCATAACGCCACCAGCAAACAATGCATATCGGCCCAGTATTGAGGCAGTTAATTTACCCAGTAACTTTCATCTGATGATGTCAGACAACACCAATATGAGGGTTTACCCCACTTCAGACTCTACACGAGAAGAAGAGTTGGAAGGTGGAGGTATTTTTGCTATCCGTGATGTAGACAATGTCATCATATCGGGTGGGACTTTACATGGCGATCGTGATACGCGTTATTATTCACCAGATGACAATGGTTTGGAAGGGTCGCATTTATTGATTATTGAAGCAGGTCGTAATGTGATCATTGATTCAGTTCGAATGGTTGATGGTTCTAAAGGTGGGATAGATATTCATTCGCTCAGTTTTGCTCATCTGCCAACCTATAATCCAACTATAAGTGTTGAAATAAGAAATTGTGATTTTGAAAACTTAAGAAGGATGTCTATTGCTCTAACTGACGGTGCAGATATTCGAGTGTTAAATAACAGATTCATTAATACCGGTCAGCCATCATCTCATTCCGATGGTGGTGAAGTTGGATCTGCTATCAATGTTGAGCCAGTTAGACAAAGAGATAAGGACGGTAACTTAATTGAGTTACAACGCGTTGATGGTTTTACCATTTCAGGAAATACGGAAAGTGGTTCGCGTAATGCTTTTGTTGTGGTTACATCAGGTTATCGAGGTGATATCAACAATAACTTATCTGAAAGAAGAATTGGGTTTCGTTATGCTTCTGAAACCATCATCAGTAATAATGTATTACGCGGTGACTTCAATGGCGAAGGAGTTGCGATCAGTGCAGCAGGTTTTGAGAGTGACTTAGTTTTTGGCAACTCAATCATTGATAATGACATTCAAGGCTATGGGTTAGGCATCAGTATTTCAACGAGAGGTATCCGTGTTGAGGGTAATGAGATCAGGACTTCTGTGGTAGGTATGCAAATCTCCAAAACCTTAGGTGCTGAAATTGTTGGAAATAGCATCATTGAAAGTAGTCGAGGAATCAGATTGACTCGCACTTACGCAGATGATATTGAAATTTTTAACAACGATATATTAGACACAACTAATGTGCATATCGAATTAATTAACCTGAATGCCGATGGTGTTGTTTCAGAGCCAATGGTAAATATATACAACAATTTTTTAACAGGGGATCAGCCAATTGATATGACGGGTGCGCATTCGGTCAATTTGCTGAGCAATACCTTAGAAGGTAGTATCAGATCAGTAGATAATGTTTCGGTCGATGTGTTGCAAAATACAGTTGTTCCCTTAAACCGTCATGGTATTGAACTTCGAGGATTTCATCAAGGTGTGAATGTTTTAAATAATCGTATTTTTGAACCTCAATCTTCTACCCGCCTCTGCATGTTCACGGATTTAGACCCAGGTGGGGTGATTGAAATTAGCAATAACACATGTGAATAAGCATGATTGTTACAGTATAACTTTCACAGGTATAAGTTTTCTTTAAGTTGTGGGAAAAAGCCAGCAACTTTATATGATACTGGCCTAGATCTTATTTTTAAAATATTTAAGTCATTTATTGATCAATTGTTGTTCTAAACGTTTGATCGTTGTCATGATTCGCTGCTCAGTGCTTGCTTCTAACTTTGAAGCTGGCGCTGATTTAAGTTTGTTGGTATTTAATAACTTGTTCAGACCCAATGCTGTTTTGTTTGAATCATTTGTTGCTGATTTCGCTGGGCCTGTGCCACTGTCGACAAAGGTTTTGCTCGCAGATCTGAATCCGCGAACAGTAAATCCAGCCAAACTTAAATCTGGTGAACTACCAACTGCATATGAGAAAGCTTCTCCATCAAACTGATTGGTGCCAGTTTTTAAATAGTAAGCCAAGTAAAAATCGGCATCATCTCGAACCACTGCGATCAGTTCATCGTTAACTGTGTCATAAGCCGCAGCCAAATCGTTGTTGTTCAAAGCATAGTTAGTACAACGATTATAAATGGTACTCTCTGAACGACAACCGGTGGCTAAATAATCGCCATCAAAGGTTTCTGTTTGTTCAAAGATTAATACATCAGCAAAGAAAGGAAAGTTATCACTGTATTCAGATACATCATAAACAACTTGCCATTCGCCACGCATTTTTTGTAGTTCATCGCCAAGAAAGAAATTGAAACGCTCAACAAACAGGGTTTGTCCTAGCATGGTGATGGTTGCAGTGGTTTCAGTTAAAAAATTGATTTGTGCCTTACCTAAATTGCTGGTGAAGGTGTTGTTCGGTGTATAGGTACAGGCAAGACAAGGACCGTCTTCACTGATGAAAATATCACCTTCAACATAGGCATTGCCATCTAAAAAGCCAGAAGTGGTATACCAAAAGGGTATACCAGCATCGTCATAGACGTAGAACACCCCAAAAAAGAAGTTGTCTTGGATTTCAAACGTATAGCCACTGCCAGGTTCATCGGCATTCCAGTACAGTCCCGACTCTGGTGTGAACGCCCAGCTGGTCAAACTGGTTAGCATCAAAGCACATAAAGTCATTATTTTTCTCATAAAGTTCTCCGCAGCGTGTGTAATGATTGTTATATTACCTGTTTTGAATGAATATGAAATGAACATTTTATAAATGGAATATGAACGGAGCTAAAAATCTAATAATTTTTGATACCAGAAATCCCAGAATTGAGACTTTGCTTTCTGCTGCTCTAATAAAAAAAGACCCAAGAGAATTCAACTATGATTGATATAGGCGCTAACTTAACTCATGAAAGTTTTGATAAAGACCGAGATGAAGTCATCATCGCCGCGAAAGAAGTGGGTGTTGAAACATTCATCATTACCGGTTCGGATGTGACTTGTTCACAAAAAGCCAAGCATTTGGCACATCAGTATGAAGCTTGTTATGCAACAGCTGGAATACATCCACATCATGCCAGTGAGTTTAATGGTGAAGCAGAAGCGGAATTACAAACCCTTCTTAATGACAATAAGGTGGTGGCTGTTGGTGAAACCGGTTTGGATTATTTCAGAGATTTTTCGCCCCGTGAAGCACAAATATTTTCATTTGAGCAGCACATTCAGTTGGCTGTTGACAATGAGATGCCCATGTTTCTGCATCAACGTGATGCACATGTAGATTTTCAACCTATGCTCAAGGAACACCGCGATCGATTGAACCATGTGGTAGTACATTGCTTCACGGATAACGAAAGGGCATTGTTTGATTATTTGGATTTAGATTGTTACATTGGAATCACTGGTTGGATTTGTGATGAACGTCGTGGTCAACACCTGTTAGAACTGGTCAAAAATATTCCACTTGATCGACTTTTGATTGAAACAGATTCACCCTATTTGATTCCAAGGAACCTCAAGCCAAAGCCTAAAACGCGCCGTAATGAACCCAAGTACCTACCTCATATTGCTGACTTTATTGCCCAACAAATTAACTTGAGCTTTGATGAGTTGGTTGACAGAACGGCCGATAACAGTAAAGTATTCTTTAACATTTGAATATTTGACAGAAATAACAGAGAAACCCATGAGTCTATTTAAGAACCACATTGAACATTTAATCCAAGTCACCACCCAAGCGCTAGACCATGCTGGTTATGAGGGTGTTTGGATTTATTCCGGCCACCCCACCAATAATTTTTTGGATGACATGGCGCCAAAACACAGTATCAACCCACACTTTAAATGGTGGGTGCCTTTGGCTGATGTGGTGAGCAGTGTTTTGCATTTTAAACCAGGGCATAAACCGGTGGTTTATTTAAACCAACCGGCTGATTTTTGGCACAAAATCATTGATAACAGCCAAGGCAAATGGGCGAAATATTTTGATGTCAGGGTGGTTGGCCACTATTCAGAATTACCGGACTTTAATGAAGAGAAAAATCACGCCTGGATTGGGCCACCAGAGTTGCAACCATTGGATGAAGCAAATACCAACCCCACCCAGCTCATTAATTTCCTACACTTTAATCGCATACAAAAAACCGATTATGAAATTCATTGTCTGACCCAGGCCAATCAACTGGCGCTGAAAGGTCATGCAGCTGCTAAAGAGGCTTTTTATGCAGGCCAATCTGAATATCAAATCCATATGGCGTACTTACAGGCATGTGAACACAATGAGCATCATATGCCGTATGGCAACATAGTGGCGTTGAATGAAAATCCATCGGTATTACATTACCAATACCAGAGCAGAGAAGTCATTCCCAAAGATCAGCTCAAATCTTTTTTAATTGATGCAGGGGCCAATTATAGAGGTTATGCAGCTGACATCACTCGGACTTACGCTTTTCAGGACAATGCCTATCAGTCGATGATTAACAGCTTAGATGAAAAACAACAAATGCTGTGTCAAAAAACTGTGGTTGGTCAAGATTATGTGGCTTTGCATCGCCAAGCACACTTGAACATTTCTGAGGTTTTATGTGAGTTTGGTGTGTTTAATTGCAACGCTGAGACGGCTGTAGCATCGGGTTTAAGTCAAACTTTTTTCCCTCATGGTTTAGGGCATTATCTGGGGTTGCAGGTGCATGACGTATCTGGTCATGTGGTAGACCACTTGGGTACAATGAAGAAACCACCCAGTGAATATCCATTCTTGCGACTGACCGATACTTTGCGAGAAAATGCAGTGGTGACCATTGAGCCTGGTGTCTATTTTATCCCGATGTTACTGAAAGAAATTTCAGGGCACAAAGATGTCAACTGGCAAAAGGTAGATGAATTCTTGCCATTTGGTGGTATTCGTATCGAAGATAATGTGGTGGTAAAAAACAGTGACTCTATTAATTTAAGTCGTTGATTAAAATCATTCAAAAAGTCTGGCAGTGGATTTTTCGATAAAGACTGGGGTTGAGACCATAAGATGATTTAAACAGTCTTCGAAACCCTGCTTCGGAACGAAAACCACATTTGAACATCACTTGTTTCATGCTAATGTTTTCATCAAGCAGCTCTTTCGCCCTTGATAACCTTAATTGTTCAACAAACTTTGCGGGTGTTTTGCCTGTAGATTGGGTGAACTTACGATGAAATGTTCGCAGTGTCATATGCATGAAATCACTCAATTGCTCAACCCTGATGGTTTTATGTAGGTTGTTACTTATCCAAGAAATTAAATCTGAAAAATCATTGTTGGCATTGATTTGAAATTGAAGTAAATCACTGAATTGGGGTTGGTGACCAGGTCGCTGTTTATATAAAACCAGTCCTTTAGCGACCTTGCCCATCACTTGAGCTCCACAATCCTGACGAATTAATTCTAATGCCATATCAATTCCAGTGCTTACCCCAGCGGAGGACCAAAATTTTTCGTCATTTACAAACAGTGCTTTTGAGTTGACTTTAATATCAGGAAACTCTGTTTGTAATTGATTGACCAGTAACCAATGTGTGGTTGCTTGTCTGTTATTTAACAAGTCGGTTTCTGCCAACAGAAAGGAGCCACTACAAACCGAACACATTCGTTCACAATGAAAACTGATATCTTTTAACCATCTAATGGTGTTGCTATTTTTTCTGACTTTATTTAAATATAAACTATCAGCACCTGTCACTATGATGGTGTCATTATTGTCGACTTTTAAGTGGCTTATAGGTTGGCTAGAAACTTCAATACCCCCACTTGTCTGAATGCTGTTGCCTTTTTCAGAAACAACTACTGAATGGTAGTTTAAGTGTTTGGAAATCATGTTGACGGCATTGAAAGCACTTGCTGGGCCAGCTAAGTCCAATAACTCAAAACCGTCATAAACAAACATGATGATACGTTTTATTTTCATATTGGCACAATATAGTCTAAATGTGTCAATTATGACAAGCTTATATGTCAGATACTTAGAATTAATAATTTCAATGACACAAGGTGAAAAATATGCAAATTGCAATGGTTTTATACCCGGGTTTTACCGGGCTTGATCTGATTGGACCCTATGAAATGCTTCGCTCATTGCCCAGTGCAGAATTGAGATTTGTCCATCACAAAAGCGGTACAATTAAAGCAGACAGCAAAATTTTACAGGTACAAGCAACTCACAGTTTTGATGAAACACCCAGACCAGACATTGTGCTGGTCCCAGGTTCGGGCACTGAAACCATGAATGCAATTAAAGATGAAGGTTTGCTAAAGTGGTTAAGGCAGGTACATATCAACTCCACATTGACTTTATCGGTTTGTACAGGATCTATAATATTGGCTGCTGCAGGTATTTTACAAGGAAAGCCTGCAACAACGCATTGGGCCGCGCAAAGCTATCTGAAACAGTTTGGGGCACAACCAAAGCCCAATGATCGAGTTGTTAAAAGTGGAAAAGTAATGACCAGTGCAGGAGTTTCTGCTGGTATTGATCTTGCTTTGATGGTGCTTGAAGAGCTGTGTGGGAAAGCCTTTGCAGAACAAGCACAACTGAGAATTGAATACGACCCAAATCCCCATTTAGATTGTGGTCACCCTTCTAAGGTTGATCCAGATTTCTTGGCTGAAGCGGTTGAAACGTTAAAAGCAAACTTAAGCGCATAAAAAAAAGTCCGTTTTACCAAAAACGGACTTTAGATGTGGACATTACTTGATTGCTTATTTTTTGGTAGACTCTGCTTGGGCAATCAAGGTTTCCATTTTTAGACCAATCAAATCAGCCAAGATACGGGCTGTTTCATGTAAGCGGAAGTCTACAAACTCTTCGTCTTCACCTTCTTCAGCGGCTTCTTCTTTGGCTTGTTGCTCAGCCAGCAAAGTGTCTTCAGATTTCAGTTCTTCAGCAGAATCAAACAACAATGAAATTTCACCCAACAAAGGATTGGGTTGTGCTGCAGCCAGCATTTCTTCACGCTTGGCTTTGCGTGCTTTCTTGCGGTCTTTGCGCTCTTTGACTTTGCGTTGACGTTCAGTCAGTGACAGTGAAACGGTGACCTCATCTTTTTCTTGTTGATAGAGCTCAATTTCTTTGTTTAAAAAATCAAACTCAAAGTTCACAGCAGATCGTTGAGCATAGCGTTTTTTCAACAAGGAAATCTCATCTGACAGGTCATCAAATACGGTGTAATCGCTGCTGCTGATGCTGTTCCATGGTAGCGCGTTTTCATAAGATGATTCACCATAATTTTCCAAGCCTGGTGAGGCAGGAAAAATAATATCAGGAATCACCCCACGGTTTTGAGTGCTGCCACCATTGATTCGGAAAAACTGACCCATGGTCATTTTCAATTGTCCCAATTTAAGTTCAGGGTCATTAACGTAATCATTCAGTGGCATGACATTTTGTACGGTACCTTTACCATAAGTTTGACCACCTACAATCAGTGCCCTACCATAGTCTTGCATCGCAGCTGCGAAGATTTCTGAAGCTGAAGCTGACAATTTGTTGACCATCACCACCATAGGTCCTTTCCAAGCCATTCTCGGATCAACATCTCGTTTAACATCGACTTTGCCATGACTCAATTTCGTTTGTACCACTGGTCCCTTATCAATAAAAAGACCTGACAGTTGAATGGCTTCATACAAAGAGCCACCACCGTTGTTACGCAAGTCTACTATGATGCCTTGTACCCCTTCTCGTTCGAACTTTTTCAAAATGTCCTTAACATCTTTGGTGGTACTGCGATAATCGGGATCGCCGTTTTGAAGACCAGCAAAATCCAAGTAAAAAGTGGGTAAATCAATGATACCAATTTTACGTTCATGTTTGCCTTCCTGAACTTTCATGATTTTGTGTTGAGCAGCTTGTTGTTCTAATTTAACTTTGTCTCTGACAATGTGTACCACATGAGGTATGGTATCTGGTCCATCATCCTCAGCAATGACCTGCAGTCTGACTGTTGAACCTTTCTCTCCACGAATCAGTTGCACCACATCTTCAATGCCCCAGCCCACCACATCTTCAAAGCTACCTTGGTTGTCCTGGCCAACTGCCAGCACTTTGTCGCCGCTTTTTAGGGTTCCTTCCATGTCAGCTGGCCCGCCTTTAACTATGGTTTGGATTGAAGTGTATTCGCCATCGTTACCCAGCACTGCACCAATACCTTCCAAAGACAATTTCATGTTAATTTCAAAATTTTCTGAAGTGATTGGTTCCATATAGCCTGTGTGAGGCTCTACCAACGACAAGTAAGAGTTGATGAAATACTGAAAAACATCATCGCTCTTCATGTCATTAATGCGTTTGGCCATAAAGTTATATCGTTTAGTCAAAGTCTCCTTAATTTTTTCAGGTTCTTTGTCCAATAACTTCAGGCTTAAATAATCATTCTTAACTCTTTTGCGCCATATATCGTCCAGCTCTTCTTGATTGATGGCATAAGCTGCTTTTTCTCGGTCCCATTGATATGCTTCATCCTTGGCAAAATCTAACTCTGATTCTAGTACGTTTAGAGCGAAGTCTTTTTGCTTGGCTACTCTCTTTTTGAATACCGCAAAAATGTCATAAGCAGGGTCGAGTGTCCCTGTTTTAAGACCTTCATCAAGTTGGGTTTTCCAGCGATCAAAAGCAACCACGTCTTCACCAAGGAAATACATTTTACTGGGATCTAATACTGAGATATATTTGTCCAGTATTTTGCCAGAAAAAGTATCATCTAAAGAGGTGTCCTTGTAGTGGAGTCGCTCTACCAGCTGGACGACCATCTGACTTTCTTTTTGATGTTTTGCATTAGGTTCCAGCGGTTTTAAATCAGCTTTTGCTGATGCCAAGGAACAGGTCAGTAAA
>CALDFB010000277.1 GCA_937942365.1 uncultured Marinicella sp.
CAGTTAAGTTAGGAGGCAGTGCCTCAATTTGTGGTTTTGATACATGGAAGGCTGCAACAGGTGTTACGGGTACTTCTCCATGAGAATCAACCTCTGTTGAAATAGATTCGCTCGGTACAAAATAAAGTACAACAGCAATTAATAAAAGTAGCAGGAGCACTAAAAGTCCGTGTTTTAAAGAGGTAGACATACAGTTTCGGCAATGGTTAATTATGTTCAATTATGAACTCTTAATATGACAAACACGTGACGTGTCTGTATATTGCCCGCTCAATTATTTAGCAGGATAAAAAAAGCCATTGCCTGATTGACAATGGCTTTAATGGTTAAAATAAATCAACCCAGTTTAGCTGAAATTAGCCTGCTGGATATACATAACTGGCTTGTAAACCGAGTGGAAAATCCAATCCCCAGTAAGCCAATAAAAATACAGTCCAACCCACCAGAAATGCGATTGAAAAAGGTATCATCAAAGCAATCAAAGTACCTACACCTGTGTCTTTGACATATTTCTGACAGTAAACCACCACCAATGGAAAATAAGGCATTAACGGCGTGATGATGTTAGAACTGGAGTCACCCACTCTATATGCAGCCTGCGTTAAATCAGGTGAAATACCCAATTGCATCAACATAGGCACAAATATAGGTGCCAACAAAGCCCATTTACCCGAAGCCGAACCGACAAATAAATTAACAAAGGCAGTCAGGAAAATAATGCCGACAATGGTTACCCCACTGGGTAATGCCATTGACTTTAATAACTGCGCGCCTTCAATGGCCATCAACGCACCTAAATTAGACTGCGCAAATGCGGATACAAATAACGCACAGAAAAAAACCATCACCAGGTAGTAAGACATACCACTCATGGCCTTGGTCATGGCATCTATCATGTCCTTGGTGGACTTAAATGTACCTGATATAAAACCATAGACCGCGCCTGGAATCCAAAACAACAAGAAAATCAATGGCACAATCGACTGCATCATGGGTGCTTGAAATACGGCCAACTCGCCTTCGTATCTTAAAGGAGATTCAGGTGACCAAGCTGCCCATACCAGTAAAGCAATACCAGCTAACATGACAGCTGAAGCGATATAAAAAGATTTGCGCTCTGTGCCAGAAATTTCATCTAATTTTGGTAAATCATCGGTGTCACCATCTATTTTGGTGCCTTTCAATCGTGGCTCAATGATTTTGTCTGTGATGTACCACCCCACCAAGATAATGAACAAACTTGAAGCCGATGTAAAGAACCAGTTATTCAACGGATTAACGGCCATGGTTGGTTGGATGATTTGTGCCGCACTTTGGGTGAAACTTTGCAGTAATGGGTCTATACCTGATGGCACGAAGTTGGCACTGAATCCGCCACTAACACCGGCAAAAGCAGCCGCTATTCCCGCCAACGGGTGTCTTCCCATGGCATAATAAATCACTCCAGCCAAAGGTATCACCAAAACATACCCTGCATCAGTGGCTGTATGACTGACAATCGCCACCAAAATCATCACTGGTGTTAACAAGGCTTTAGGCGTTCTGCGCAGCATCAGCTTAATCGCGGTATTGATATAACCTGAATGTTCAGCCACACCGACACCCATCATTGCCACCAAAACAACACCTAAAGGTGCAAAACCAGTAAATGTAGTTACCATGGTTGAGAGGAAATTGGCCAGTGCATCACCTGTTAATAAATTATTGATGATGATTGGCGCATCGCTGCGTGGATCAATGGCACTGAAGTTTACGCCAGATAGTAACCAAGAAAGTACCCAAATGATTAACAATGCAAATAAAAATATAATCGCCGGATCAGGTAATTTATTACCAACCCTTTCAACCGTGTTTAAAAAACGTTGGACCCAGCTTTGTTTAACTGGGGTTTCAGGTGTTGCAGTGGTGTTCATTGGGTCCTCCCTTAAGAATTTAAATTGTTATACCTAAATTCCACTTTTTAATCAAGCCAAAGGTTTAATCAAAAAACCTCTGGTAAGCAATTAAATGCTCAGTATAGCTCTCATCTTTACTTTTCATTACTATATAACCATTAATTATATCTGGGCTCTTTCGATAAAGACTTAAACCTGAAAAATGAATGGCATCTTTTTCAAGACGCACCAATTTGAATTTAACAAAATCATCTTTTTCTTCCCAAGCTTTAAAATCAGCAGAAAAGTGCTTTACCCACAACTCAAGACTGTCACCCTCCTCCTTTAACAACATCAGTTCGTAAAAGTTAATGCCCTTTTCTTTATCGAACAACTTAAACATGCCAACCATGGTACCAGCTGAAGCGGGGTTCCAAACTTCTTCAAATTGCTCACCAAATGCGGTGCCTTGCCAGGAACCAACTAACCAATCCACTTCTTCCAGCTTACCTTTACCAGGTTTTGATGCAGCATTGAGCTTGAAAGTATGCTCAGTCAGCTTTTCCTGAGCAAAGCCAGCTGTTGTTATCAGACACATTAAAGCCAAACCAAAGTATTTACAGTAACTTTTCATTTTCAAAACCTCTTAAAATATTTCATTACTGTAACGAACGGCTTGAGAATTTTTCGACCATTAAGTTAACTTTTTATCGGCAATGTATTGATCTACCAAAGACTCCAATATGGTCAAAGGCACTGCGCCATTTTTCAGTACCACATTATGAAAGTCTTTGATGTCATATCGATCACCCAAAGCCTGTTTAGACTTTGCTCGTAATTCCATGATTTTTATCATCCCCACTTTGTAAGCCAATGCTTGGCCAGGCCACACTATATAACGTTCAATTTCAGAAACCACATCAGTCATCGCCATTCCAGTGGTATCTGCCATATAATCAATGGCTTGCTCTCGAGGCCAACGCTTGTGATGAATGCCCGTATCAACCACCAATCTCACAGCGCGTAATAATTCTGCTTGAAGGCGTCCTAAATTATTGAAAGGTTCTTCTTGAAACCCATATTCCCAAGCCAAACGCTCAGCATAGAGGGCCCAACCCTCAGTATATGCAGTAAATCCAATGTAATTTCGAAAACTTGGCAGACCTTCTAATTCAGTTTTGATGGCAATTTGAAAGTGATGGCCTGGAATGGCCTCATGATAAGCCAAAGTTTTCATTCCCCATTTGGGTGTCGCTTTGATGTCATATAAGTTGGCATAAAACACGCCCGGTCTTGAGCCATCTTGAGATGGACCTCGATATGAACCACCTGAGGCAGTTTTCTGTCGGTATTCTGGTACTCGTTTGACCACCACATCAGCTTTGGGTCGCACAGCAAAGATTTCATCCATTCCTGAGTCTATTTCTTTAATCATGCGCTCATAGTCGGCCAAAATCTGTTCTCTGCCTTCATCAGTATCTGGGTATAAAAACTGAGGATCTTCATTCAACGCTTTCATCGCTTGTCCTACACTCAGATCACCATAACCTTCGGAGTTCAATATCTCAGCCATTTCTGACACTATTCGATCCACTTCTGTCAACCCCAACTGATGCAGTTCTTCTGCAGTGTAGTCTGTGGTGGTCATTGCTTTGATCCGGCTTTGGTAATAAGCATCACCGTCAGGTAATTTCCACACCCCAGCATCATTAGTGGCTTGCGGTAACAACTCATTGAATAAAGCCAAATAACGGTCATAAGCCGGCAACACCACTTCATTCATATGACTGACCATTTGACTTTTTAATTCATCTTTTCGGCTATCATCTAATTCTTCTAACTCATCAACTTTGCCATAAAAGTCTTTAACCAATGGGTTTTCATGCAACTCTGGGTCACGGATATTGTGAATATTTTCAATGATCTTCTCGATCACAAACTTGGGCGGCAAAATACCCATCTCATGTTCCTTACGAACATATTTCAAGGTGTTATCAAAGTAGCGACCAATTTGTGACACCCGAGATAAATAGTCCTCAGCATCACCTTCATCTTCAATTTGATGGGTGTTACTCATGTAATTCACAATGCCTTGGTAACTTCCGCCGCGTTGGGTAACACTGTAACCATGGTTTTTATATTTAATGCTGTCCATTTCACCTTGTAAAAAGAACGACAGAATGTCATACGAGATGGCTTCCTGGCCTGTGAGTTTGCTGCGATCATATTCATGCAGTTGTTGATAGTCTTTTTTCAACAACGCCATAGCTCGATCATCTGCAGCAAAAGAATTATCATCTAGTTCATCATTCCAAAAACCAATCCCTAGGTCGGTCAGGGTTTGTGGGCTCTCCAAAACAAACTCGATAAAGATTTTTTCATAAAAATGATTGATGAAAAATGGTCTGAACCAAATTAAGTTGATTAAGAACACCGTCACAACCAATAACAATATTAACAATACTTTTTTACTGTACTTCCAAACTTTGCTGGCCATATAAAACCTCTTGAGTTGATTAGTTATTTGCGATTTATACGAATGAAATAAATGCTTGTTACATTAATTACATATGAATCCACAGTTTTTTTGCTTCAAACATTTGATTACTTTGAATCAGGTATAATCACTTCGACCTCAACTTCAAGCACATATTCAGGCATAAACAAACCCTTAACTTCTAACCAAGTTGCTGCTGGGTAGGACCCTTCGGGATAATATTTTCTTCGTGATTCTAAATGTCTTTTAAAGGCTAGCATATCGGTGGTATATAAACTTTCTTTCACCACATCACCCATGCTAGCTCCATGTTGTTTCAAAATACTGGTGATTTTTCCGTAAACGGTATCAACTGCCAATTGCATATCAGGACCAGGTGCTGTTATACCAGAGAGAATCAGCCGTTCTCCATGTTGTACCACTTGAGTGAAGCCAATTTGCTCCTCATAGTCTTCATAATGAGTACGTACTGTGGCAGGATTTGAAGCGCAAGACATTAAACAAAAAATAACTGATACCAGACTTACTCTTTTCACAAGAATCCTCCGCATTTAAATGAAGCTAAGGATATTAGTTTATAAAATGACTTTCGTCATGTACCATTAGTCAATAAAATATAAATATTAACTACTGATACTGAGCAGCAGTAATGAACTGCTCAAATGCTTCACACCAAACTATCACTGTGTTAAATTTGCTGATGTCGATACTCTGGTCCACTTTAACAACAAAATTATCAAAGGTTTTCACATCACCCACTTCGACCATTTTGCTTTTTATGCGTTTGAAATGGTCTTCTGTTTCTATGAATTCAGGGGATAAATACAACCTATAACCAGGCCCAGGGGAGAGTTTACCCATAAAAGTTATGAAATCATCGCCCACTGTAACTTGTCCTCCTCCTTGGTGTAAAAAATCACTGTCTTGAAGGTCTTTTTTGAATGCGGTGTTAAACCTTGCTACCGACGACATCTTTTGTATCTCGGTAACATCAGGCGCATCAGGTGCTGTCAGGATAGGCAATGTGTATATGCCTGCTGCAAATCCGAATGCACCAACCATTAAATGTGTGATAAGTAATTTAAAGAATTTTTTCATGATTTTGCTGCCTTAATTAATTTCTTAGACGGTAAAATTTAAAGTTATCCAGACAATTTTTTCAAAGCCTTTTTTACCTGTTTATTGTTAGGATCAAATTTCAATACTTGTTCAAACAATTTTTTAGCCTTGTCCAACTGGTTTGATTTTTTATAATGGAAAGCCAGTGTACTGAGGGTTTCAACTGAGGCTGGAAACAAACGTTGCGCAATCAACAGAACCTGTAATGCACTGCCTTCATCACCCATTGTATTTAATTGATTGGCTTGTGTTAATAAGTTTTGCTCAGCTTCTTGTCTGCTGAACCAGTTTTGGCTGAACAACTTTTTATATCCAGCTTCTGCTGCTTCAAACTTTTCATCGATAACCAAAGCAAATGGCACTTTCTCGCCATCGCTCATCCGCTGCCTGATGAGATCTCTTTCTTGATTCACCCCAAAAACAAAATTAACAGGGCCATCCTTCTCAGTCTGTTCAAAACGAAATTTTGCTTCAAACTCTCTCCTGATGTATTGGTTATCACCAATTTTTAATACCTCCATCCGCTCTCCATTCAAGTATTGCATAAACAAACGCTCACCTTCTTCAAAAATAAGGAAACTCATATCAGGAGAAAATCGATATTGACCTACCACCCTTTTTCTTTCTTTCTGACTGATGGGTAAAAGTTTTAAGTTTGCTGGCAAAAAATTATGCCACTCATACTGAGCCGCCACACTATTTTTCAGTTCTTCAATAAAAGCAGGGTGGTTTGAGTTAGTCATGATAACCGCCCCAAAACCTCGGGATTTATGTGCCACTAAATCTGCACTGAAACCCTCATCCCAACCACTGTGCCCAAAATAAAGTTCACCTTCTTTATTATCGATAAAGAAACCCAAGCCAGTATGTTTGCTGACAAAAGGTGTAAGCATTTTATTGACCATAGACTGACTCAAAACCTGACTTTTACCTTCGCTCAGACCCAACTGAACATCTACAGCAAACTTGGCCAAATCTTCTGCAGTGCTCCAAAGTCCTGCTGCAGCCATTTCTGGATAGGTATGCCTTTTACCAGGCACCGGTTGCTTATTTGGCAAATACCCTGCTGCAGCAAACTTTAATAGATTTGATGGTAATGGTTGTAAATAAGTACTTTGCGTCATATTCAAAGGCGACAGTACCAAATCATCGATTATTTTAGGGTATTCCATTTTACTTTCATCTGCGACTAATTTTTGCAACACCGTATAACCACCACCAGAATAACGGTGTTGGGTTCCTGGCTGCATATCAACCCTCACAGCTGCAGAGTTCGCTGGGGCTTCACCCTTCAATACTTGGATGGTTGTGGGTACTGATACTCCAGGAGGGTAACCGCCAAAACCATGAACAGTCAGCCCTGCACTGTGATTAAGTAAATGTTTCAAAGCAACAGGTTCTTTTTGAGTGAAGTTGTTATCAGGAATTTGCCAACCCTTCAATTTCCTGTTAACTGGTTCATCTAATGACAGTACACCTTGCTCGACCATTTTCAAAGCGCCATAAGCTGCGACAGGCTTACTGATTGAACCAGCCTGAAACAGCGTTTGTGCGTTAACTTCCTTACCGGTCTCTTTGTCCATCACACCATAGTGCTTAACCCAGTGGATTTTAAAATCTTTGATCACAGCCAAGCTAACACCAGGCACACCATGGTGTTGCATACGTTCAGCGATGTTCCATGGCGAATCACCTTCAAAAAAAACGGGACCACGTAAGCCATTCTCAACCGCTTTAATTTCTGATGCTGCAACCTCTTGTTGCTCTTTTCCTGTTACAGCAGATGAAAAGATAAATGTGGCCAGCGTTAGTTTAGACTTAAATTTCACCATAACTCTCCCAATATAAATCAGTCATAGGTTGATAAACGATTAAAAAATAATTATGTAACATGCCGTAAGATAATAGATCATTGTACCTCTTTCAATCAGACCTCAGCTACGCCCTTTTCTTGCCTGCTGAATCAAGGGCTTCAATTGCTGCCATTCTACCTGAATATAGCGTCTACCAACCCAGGGTTTACGTTTGCCAAATTGGTGTTTTTTAAGTATTCTTTTTACCAGCCAAGATGTTTCAAAACCCATCCATTGTGGTGCGGGCAAGGCATATAAATTGAACCTCAAAGCAGGCAGGACTTCTTGAAAAAGAATGTCATGTAGTTCTTCCAAACTGTATTCAGATTGACTGCATACTGAAACGATATATCGGTATGAATCTGACACTTCAGTATCCATAAACAGATCTTGAAAACAGTCCCATATAGGTGTCCTTGCATCAATATCATCTTCAGGCTTTTTCATTAGATTAACCAACAACCTCATCAATTTGATACCTATTTTAAGCTAAATTTGAACAACTATACTTGACCATTTACAATAACTCATTTTTATGGGCTACACTATGGACATCAACTGGGTCAGAAAACAATTCCCCGCACTTAAACAAAATCACCCCAAAAGACCCAAAAAACCCATGGTATTTATGGACAATGCTGGTGGCTCACAAACGGTGCGGCATGCGATGGATGCCATTGTTGAATATTTAACCCATTATGACGTGCAACTGGGCGCCAGTTATGCCACTTCTGCCACTGCATCAGAACAATTACAAGTAGCCACACAAGCCATTCAAACCTTCATCAATGCCGAGCGAATAGAAGAAGTCATTGTCGGTGCCAGCAGCACTTCTTTGGTGAGGATATTAAGTTTATGCCTATCCAAAGGCTGGCAAGCGGGCGACGAGGTCATTATTACCGATGTAGATCATGAAGCCAATCGCGCTGCTTGGTCAGAACTTGAGCGGCGTGGTATTGTCATCAAAACATGGTGTATCAGGCCTGAAAGTTATGAAATGAATACCGATGATTTAATCGCATTGATGTCTGATAAAACCAAACTGGTTTGTTTCACCCATGTCTCAAATATTCTGGGCACCATAAACCCGATCGCCGAATGGACTCAGCTGATCCACGATCAAGGAGCCATGGTCTGTGTGGATGGCGTAGCTTATGCACCCCATCGTTTAATTGATGTCCGGGCTTGGGATGTTGACTTTTATTTTTTCAGCACCTACAAAACCTTTGGCCCGCACCAAGGTGTGATGTACGGTAAATTAAGAATTTTAGACGCCCTACCAGGTTTCAATCACGAATTCATTCAAACCTCACCTTATAAATTTCAACCAGGAAACGTCAATTATGAATTATGCTACGCCATGGGTGCAGTGGTTCAATATTTATGTGAACTGGGTGCAGGTCCAGAGGTTGCAGTTAACCGCAACGATTTAACCCGCGCTTTTGACATCATTGCCCACCACGAATCATTATTACTGCACAGGCTATTGGATTATTTAAACAGCATACCTTCGATCACAATCATTGGAGTCAACAGCAGTGATCCTAATCTTCGGGTGGCTACATTATCAATGGT